>DASSUC010000383.1:0-3615 GCA_035707405.1 Micromonosporaceae bacterium
GGCCGCCCGCGACGTGATCCACCTCCTCGCGGAGCTGCTGGAGAACGCCACCAGCTTCTCGCCGCCGCACACCCCGGTGCGGGTGTCGGCCCGGTCCACCGTCGAGGGCCTGACCATCACCGTGTACGACGAGGGCATCGGGATGCCGGCCAGCAAGGTCGTCGACGCCAACCAGCGGCTCAGCCAGCCCTCGGCGCTGACCAGCGCGCTGGTCGGCACGATGGGGCTGCTCGTGGTCGGCCGGCTGGCCCAGCGGCACGGCCTGGTGGTGCAGCTGCACAGCACGCCCGGCGGTGGGACCGCGGCCACGGTCAGCCTGCCTGAGCACCTGCTGGGGCCGGCGCCCGCCGACGACGCCCACCGGCGCGAGCTGGCCCAGGTCGGTGTGGCCGCGACCGCCGTACGCCCTACGGTGGAGTTCCAGCCCGCTGCCGCGTCCGTGCCGGTGCCGGTGGTCCGGGCTACCTCGGCGCCGCTGCCCCGCCGCGACCCGGCGCCGGTGGTCGACCCGGAGCACACCGTCGAGTTCCCCCACGCCGGCGCGCTCGACCCGGAGCGGGTGCGGGCTCGCCTCGCAAGCCTCGCCAGCGGCATCGCCGCCGCCCGAGCGCACGTGGCCAGCCAACAGGACTCGGCCGGCGCGTCATGAACTACCGATACCCGGGACAGGACAATGGTGAATAACGCAACCGACTCGCCGGCGAACATGGTGGACCGCGGCGGCCTCGACTGGCTGCTCAGCACGTTCGCGCGAAACGTGCCGTCCGTGGTGTACGCGTTGGCGGTCTCCGTCGACGGGCTCCCGATCGCCGCCTCCGAGCACATCTCCCGGGAGCAGACCGACCAGCTCTCCGCCATCACCAGCGGCTTGGCGAGCCTGACCGTAGGGGCGGCCCGGTGCCTGTCCACCGGCCAGGTGCGCCAGACCGTGGTGGACATGGACGGCGGCGTGCTGCTCATCATGGCCGTCGCCAACCGGGCGCTGCTGGCCGTGCTCGGCGAGGCAGGGTGCGACCTGGGCCAGGTCGGCTACGAGACCGCGGTGCTGTCCCGGCGGGTGGCCAGCGCGCTGGAGCCCAGCGCCCGCCCTATGGGGCAGCTGTGAGCCTGCGCCGGGGCCTGGCGGCACTGCTCGGCCCGGTCCTGCTCGCCGGCTCGCTGGCCGGCCTCGCCGGCTGCGCCGAGCCCCCGGCCGACGGGCGCGGCTACTGGCGCGGTGGCCAGCTCACCATCGGCACCGGCAACACCACCGGCGTCTTCTACCAGGTGGGCGGCGGCTACGCCGACGTGATCAGCGCCTACCTCAACGGGTACGACGCGACCACCGCGGCCACCGGCGGCTCCGCCGACAACATCCTGCGGCTGGCCGCGGGCGACGTGGACATCGCGTTCACCTTCGCCAACGTGGCCGCCGACGCGGTGCGGGGCGCCGGGACGTTCGCCGACTCGCCCCGGTCGCTGCGGGCGCTGGCCGCGCTCTACCGCAACTACACCCATCTGGTGGTACGCACGGACGCCGGGATCCGTAAGATCGCCGACCTCAAGGGCAAGCGGGTGTCCACCGGCCCGGTCAACTCGGGCACGGAGACCGTCGCGGTACGGGTCCTGGAGGCGGCCGGCCTCGACGCCGACCGGGACATCATCCGCAGCAGGCTGTCCCTGCCGGCGAGTACCCGCGGCATCCAGGGCGGCTCGCTGGACGCGATCTTCTACTCGGCCGGGCTGCCCATCACCGGCATCGTCGAGCTGCTCGCCGGAGCCCGGGGCGAGGTGCGCTTCCTGCCCCTGGACAGCCTGCTGCCCGCGCTGGAGGGCAGGTACCCCGGCACGTACGGCACGGCCACCATCCCGCAGTCGGTGTACAAGTGGACCTCGGACATCCCCACGATCGTGGTGAGCAACCTCATCGTGGTGGACGAGTCGATGCCGGAGGCGCTCGCGTACTCGCTGACCAGCGTGATCTTCGCGCACCAGCGCGAGCTTGCGGAGGCCCACCCGGAGTGGGCCAACGTCCAGCGCGACCTGGCTTCGGAGACCGGTGTGGTGCCGCTGCACCCCGGTGCGCAGCGGTACTTCTCCAGCGGCTGAGGCCTCCCGACCCCTTACGTCGTACTCTCGACGCGATGAGCAGCACGTCGCAGCGCGGGTGGCGGGTGATCCTGGCCCGGGCGGTCGCCGTGGCCGCGGTGGTCGGGTCCATCGCGCCGCTGGGCTGCTCGCCCACGGCCGGGCCGGCCCCCGTCTGGCGGGCGCCGCGGGTCGCCTCGCCCGCGCCGGTCCCCACCACCTCCCCGGCCGCGCCCGCTCCCGCCGGCATCACGCTGGCCTTCGCGGGGGACGTGCACTTCACCGGGCGCACGCTGCGGCTGCTGGACCACCCGGACACGGCGTTCGGCGGGGTGGCCGGAGTGCTGCGCGGCGCCGACCTGGCCGTGGTCAACCTGGAGACCGCGGTGACCGCGCGCGGGGCGCCGCAGCCGAAGCAGTACCTCTTCCGGGCGCCGGCCAGCGCCTATGCGGCGCTGCGAGCGGCCGGCGTGGACGCCGCGTCGATCGCCAACAACCACACGCTCGACTACGGCCACGTGGGCCTGCTCGACACGCTTGACTCGGCGCGGGCCGCCGGCATGCCGGTGTTCGGCGCCGGCCGCGACGCCAGCCAGGCGTACGCCCCCTGGGTCGCCACCGTGCGCGGCGTGCGGGTGGCCATGATCGGCCTGTCCCAGGTGCGGGAGCTGGCGCGGGCGTGGGCGGCGACGGACAACCGGCCCGGGGTGGCGATGGCGTTCGACGCCGAGCGGGCCGCCGGCGCCGTGCGCGCCGCCCGGCAGCGAGCCGACGTGGTGGTCGTGTTCATGCACTGGGGGGTGGAGGGCAGCCCCTGCCCGTCCGGCGAGATGCGCGCGTTCGCCGCGCGGATGGCCGGCGCCGGCGCGGACATCGTGCTCGGCACGCACGCGCACACCCTGCTGGCGGACGGCTGGCTCGGCCGTACGTACGTGCACTACGGCCTGGGAAACTTCCTCTGGTACGGCTCGTCGCACAGCGTCGACTCGGGCGTGCTGCGGCTGACCGTGCGGGGCCGGAGCGTGGTTCGCAACGAGCTCCTGCCGGCGGTCGTGTCGGAGACCGGCCAGCCGGTGCTGCTCTCCGGGGCGGCGGCGCAGCGGGTGCGCGACAACGTAGCCCGGGCCCAGCGGTGCACCGGGCTGTCGCGCACCCGCCCGTGAGCCGGCACACCGCCCGGCTTGTCATGTGCGAGGGGCACGACGCGCGGGTATCCCGGTTGGCACTCGGCGCCGCACTCGGCTAGAGTTCTCATCCGTCGCCGGGATACGCTCCTGGGCGGTTCGCGGACGTAGCGCAGCTGGTAGCGCATCACCTTGCCAAGGTGAGGGTCGCGGGTTCGAATCCCGTCGTCCGCTCGGAGCGGCGGCCACGTCGAGCCGCAAGCCGGGGCCCCGCCCAGCGGGACATCGGCGGGTTGGCCGAGTGGCTTAGGCAAGGGCCTGCAAAGCCCTGTACGCGGGTTCGATTCCCGCACCCGCCTCGAAAGGCACGGGCGATTAGCTCAGTGGGAGAGCGCTACCTTGACACGGTAGAGGTCACTGGTTC
>DASSUC010000384.1:0-3780 GCA_035707405.1 Micromonosporaceae bacterium
GAACACCGGCGTGATAGTGGTCTGTTCACACGCCCGCCACAGATGCGAGCCGGGACGCGCCTCCGCCTCGAACCGCCAACGGGTGATCATCGCCGCGAGCTTCTCCTCGAACCGTGCAGCCCCATCGACGGCGAGCCTCGCAGCCGAGGCGAAGGTGCCACACCACTGGTCGATGCGGCCCTCCCGGAAGTCCACCAGTCCTTGGATGTAGTGATCACCATGCGCGGCGAGAACGAGGCTGACCGGCACCAGCATCCGGGACGCCAGCCGCCGTCTGGCTAGCACGGTGTGGATCAGGCAGCGGCCGACCCGGCCGTTCCCATCGAGGAAAGGATGGATCATCTCGAACTGTGCGTGCACGATCGCGGCTTGTGCCAAGGCAGGCAGGTCATCGCGGTTGACGAAGGCCACCAGGTCGCGCATGAGGGAGTCAACACAGTCGGGTGGTGGCGGGATGTAGGCGGCGTTGCGAGGACTGTCGCTTCGTCCGCCGATCCAGTTCTGTTGCGTACGGAGCTCGCCAGCGAACGGTCCCGTGGCGCGGTCCTCACGCATGAGCAGCTCGTGCATGTCCTTGACGTCGCCGATGGTGAAGTCGCGCTGGCCACCGCCTAGGGCAATGGCCTGCCGCATGGCGTCGATGTTGGCCAGCACCTGACGAGCTGTCTCACCGGCGTGCTCGGGAGCGAAGGCGGCCTCGGCGAGACGCCGCTGGCTGCATTCCAGGCCCTCGATGCGGCTCGACGCCACCGACTCGCTTCGCAGGAGCAGTCGCGCGAGGGTCTCCATGGCCACCAGGTGCCGTCCGTGGTTGGCCACCGCAATGGCAGCCTCGGCATCGGCGATGTCCGCAGCCGTCGCTGCGCTGAACGTCAGCTCATCCGGGTTGAGATGGTCAGGGATGTACGCACGGTACGTGAACCTCTGCCGGGCACGGCGACCTCCGGGAGCGGACATGTCCGGCTCCCAGACAGCATCTCTCCAGTGACCCACACAGCAAACGTATCACTGATATATAGATCAAGAAGGAATATGGCATCCGTCGTTGCGCGAGTGGGCTACGACTGCGGCGTACGAGGTCGCTCCCGCTCCAGCCGGAACGCGCTGCCGAGACTGTCCCGACAGGGCCACCGGTATAGGTGAACCACCCGCGAGCGGGGTCGGCATTGACAGCTCCAAATTATGGGGCCAATATTTAGGAAAGTTTCCTAAAGGTGGGGCGCGATGTCTGGTCGCACTCGTGCAAGGACCATCGCCGCGGTGCTGGTGGCCACGGCGACTGCGGTGGCCTGGGCGGCGCCACCGGCCTCGGCCGCCGACAACCTCGTGACCAACCCGGGGTTCGAAAGCGGCCTCACCGCGTGGTCGTGCCAGAACGGCAGCACGGTCACGAGCCCGGTGCACTCCGGAACGCGTGCCCTGGCCGGCGCCGCGGACAATGTCAGCAACGCCAAGTGCACCCAGACCATCGCCGTGCAGCCGAGCTCGGCGTACACGTTGTCGGCCTGGGTCCGCGGCAGCTACGTATACCTCGGCGCGACCAACTACTCCAGCAACTGGACCCCCTCGGCGACCAGCTGGACCCAGCTCTCCACGTCGTTCACCACCGGCACCGGCGTCACGAGTGTGCAGATCTACCTGCACGGTTGGTACGCCCAGGGCACGTACTACGCCGACGACGTCGTGCTGACCGGCCCCGGCGGGTCGGTGCCGATACCACCGACCCCGACCGGCCTGGCCGTCACGGGCACGACGGCGAGCAGCGTCTCCCTGTCCTGGAACGCCTCGACCGGCGCGACGAGCTACACGGTACGGCGCAACGGCGCCAACCCGGTCACCGTGACCGGCACCTCGACGACCATCACCGGCCTGGCGAGCAGCACCACGTACAGCTTCACGGTGAGCGCGTCGAACAGCTCCGGTGAGTCGGCGCAGTCCGCACCGGTCTCGGCGACGACCGGCAGCGGCCAGGTCCCGCCTGCACCGACGGGGCTGTCGGTCACCGGCGTCACGTGCAGCAGCGTGTCGCTGTCGTGGAACGCATCGAGCGGCGCCACGAGCTACCGGGTCTACCGCGGCACGACCCTCGCCACGACCGTCACCACCACCTCGGCGACAGTCGGCGGCCTGAACCCCAGCACCAGCTACAGCTTCCAGGTCAGCGCGGTGAGCTCCGCCGGTGAGTCGGCGAAGTCCGGTGCCGTCTCGGCGACCACACCGTCCTGCCCGGCCGGATCGTGGCGGTCATGGCCGTACATCGACGTGACCATGCCCTCGCCGTCGATGGCCTCGGTCGCCAACGCCACCGGGCACCGCTTCTTCACCACTGCCTTCATCATCGGGTCCGCCGCGGGCTGCGTGCCGTCCTGGGGCGGCACGATCCCGCTGACGGAGCCGCGCATCGTCAACGACATCAACGCTGTCAAGGGCATGGGCGGCAATGTGGCGGTCGCCTTCGGCGGCGCGGTCGGCCCGTACCTGGAGCATGTGTGCGGCTCGCAGGCGCAGCTCGTCGCCGCGTACAAGCAGGTCATCGACACCCTGGGTATCACGCGCATCGACATCGACATCGAGGCGACAGTCAACATCGACATGATGAACAAGGCGCTGGCACAGGTGCAGCGCGACCGTCCGGGTACGTTGGTGCGCTTCACCCTGATGGTGCAGGGCGACGACTACGGCCTCAACCCGGCGCTCGGCGTCGATGTGCTGACCAACGCGAAGGCCAACGGTGTCAACGTCGAGATTGTGAACCCGATGACGATGGAGTTCGGCTCGTCCCGGCCCGACTGGGGTGACGCGGTCATCGCCGCGGCCAACTCGACGCTGGCCCAGATGGCGCAGATCTGGCCGGAGAAGACCGACGCGCAGCGCAGGCGGATGCTGGGCGTGACCCCGATGATCGGCCGTAACTACAACGGGCGCATCTTCCAGCTCGAAGACGGCAACCAGCTCGTCGCCTGGGCCAACGCCAACGACATCGGGCTGCTGGCCTTCTGGTCGGTGGGCCGGGACAACGGCGGCTGCCCGGGCGGCCCGGTCTCCGCCACTTGCAGCTCAATCTCCCAGTCGACGTACCAGTTCACCAACATCTTCAAAGGTTTCACAGGCTAGCCGCCCCCGGCGGCTCAGCCAGTACGTGACCGACGCGGTCACCCGGCAGCTCGAGCTGGACCTCCTCGGGAGCTCTCCGCGCTGTTACAGGCAGAGCATGACCCGATCACCGATGAGGCGCTGGCCGAGGCGAGGCGTTCGTGGCCCGACGTGCAGTAGGGGCCAGCAGCGCGCCGTGGCAGACCGACGCGATAGGAGCCAGTAGCTCACTCGGCACCAAGAATACGGAGACCGTGGTAGGTTCTGAAATCCTCATAGTCTTTTAGGTTGAGGGTGGCGAGCGGCAGGTCGTAGGCGAGGCAGCAGGCTGCGATCCACATATCGTTGGTCGGACGCGGTCGACCCCGCTGGGCAGCGCTGGCCGATAAGCGTCCCCAAGTCGCTGCGACTGGTTCGTCACCGGGCAGGACCGGGATGCCGGAGAGCCAGTCCGTCAGCGCCTGACGGCTACGGGAGCCCCAATGACGGATCTCCACCCACTTCATGAGTTCACCGAACGTGACAAAGGTGACCAGCGGCTTTCGGCCTATCAGGCGCGTGGCGAGCGGACCGGAGAGCTTGCGCTTGTGGGTGAGCGAAGCGACATCGGTGTCAAGGATGACGGGTTCCACGGCAGCTCACGCAGCGTCACGCCGACGCTCGGCATAGGTAAATGCCAAGAACTCG
>DASSUC010000385.1:0-5435 GCA_035707405.1 Micromonosporaceae bacterium
GCGAGCGTGATCCGCAGCTGGTAGATCTGGCGGGCCATGGGCCTCCCCACTCGACCGGCTCCGATCGGCCGGCGTGCTCATTGTTGACGTACCGGGCCCCGTACTGAATAGGGTTTCCTCATGATCTGCCGGGCGTGTCGACAGCAGCGGCACGAGCAGTGCCGCGGCGGTAGCTGGTGCGACTGCCAGCACCGGCCTCCGGCGCCCACACCACCCGCGACCGGGCGGGCCGGCGAGTGAGCGGCCCAGCCCCGGACCAGCCGGGTCCCCAGGTGAGCGGCGGGCCCCCGGACCAGCCGGGCGACCCGGAGGGCGGGGGGATGCGGCTGCTCCGGCCGGGCCCGCAGGCGGTGGACGATGCCGCCCTCACCGCGCTCTACGCGCCCGACGACCGGGCCGTGCCGGCCCTGCGGGTCAACTTCGTCAGCAGCATGGACGGGGCGGTTACTCTCGACGGCCACTCGGAAGGCCTGTCCTCACCGGCCGACAAGCGGGTCTTTGGCCTGCTGCGGATGCTCTGCGACGCGTTGCTGGTGGGCGCGGGCACGCTGCGCAACGAGGGCTACCGGTCGCTGCGCCTGGACGAGCGGCGGCGGGCCTGGCGCCGTGACCACGGGCTCGCCGAGTACCCGCCGCTCGTGGTCGTCTCGGCCCGGCTCGACCTGGACCCGGCCCACCCGGCCCTGGCCGACGCCCCGGTACGCCCGGTCGTGGTCACCCATGCCCGCGCGCCGGCGCAGGCGCGGGCCGCGCTCGGCGCCGTCGCCGATGTCCTCGCCCTCGGCGACCCCGTGGTGGACCTGCCGGCCGCGCTGGCCGCGCTGCGCGCCCGGGGCCTGGGCCAGCTGCTCTGCGAAGGCGGCCCGGTGCTGTTCGGGTCGCTCGCCGCCGCCGACCTCGTGGACGAGGTGTGCCTGAGCATCTCCCCGCTGCTCGCCGGGGCCGGCGCGGGCCGGATCATCGCCGGCCCACCACAGCTGCCCGGCGGCGCCCGCCGCTACGCACTACGCCACGCCCTCATCGCCGACGACCTCCTACTGCTGCGCTACGCACGCCCCGGCGCGCCCGGCTGACCCGCCGAGGCCGGGGTCAGCCTTCCCACCAGTCGAGCACCCGCAGGGCACGGAGGGTGTTCCAACGGCTCGGCTCCCCAACGCCGCCCTCGATGGCGAAGTGGACGCGACCCGGGTGGATGCGGTCGAGCAGCCAGCGGCCGTCCGGCTGGCGCTTCGCGCGCACGACCTCCACTGCCTCCGCCATCCGGGGATCCGGGTCGGCGCCCGAACGCCGGAGGTAGTCGAGCGCGCGCAGCACGTCGTAGTGCCAGTAGTACGGGAAGGCGAAGTCGAGATATGCCGGGTTGACGACCTCGCCGGTGCTCTTGCGGCGGAACAGGCCACGCTCGACCAGGTACTCCTGCCCGCTGGTCCGCGCCTCGCGTACCGCGGCGGACCCGCCGGTCGCCCGCTCGACCTCGAGCAGCCCGTCGAGCACGTTGATCGTCGTGTCGAACGATGAGCGCACGGACCCGTTCTCGGCCTCGCAGTTCCACCCGCCGTCAGCGAGCCGCTCCCCGAGGACCCGGTCGACGATCGCCGAGACGTCCACCCCGAAGTAGGCGCCAGCATCGATCGTCCTGCCGTTGATGCACGGCTCGACCTCGCCGTCGAAGTACCGCTGCCCGGCGTGCTCCCAACGCCCGTGCTCGGCGATGAGCGCGACCGCGCGGCGTGCCGCCACGCACGCCGGGTCGAGCCCGAACATCTGCAAGGTCTGCAAGGTGTGCATCGTGGCTGTCCAGGGCTGCCCGGGCTCGCCACCGGTGTAGGACGCCGGGAAGCAGGCGCCGCCGTCCCACAGCCCGTCGGGGCCCTCTACCGCCAGGAGGCGGGCGCCCCAGCCCTCGTGCTCCACGCGTGCCCGCTCAGCGGCGACCTCACCGGGCGAGGCGTCCGTGAGATCGCGCAGCACCTGCCAGCGGATAGCCGGGTCGGAGTCGAGCAGCCAGTCGACCACACGCATCGCCGCAGCCTAGCGGTCCGGACGGCGGGGTGTGCCGGACGACAGTTATCCACAGGGTGTGGACGGCGGGTGTGGATGGCTGGGGACTACCGGCCGGTCAGGCCTTCCTGGCGCCACTCTGATCCGTTTCACCCTATTCTGTCCTGATGTCGGCACGCGGTACGCAGGCGACATCCAACGCTTCGCGCCCGGGGTGGGGCACGATGAGGCCCGTGACGACGTCTGGGCTGCGCCCGGCATCCGGGGCGGGCGAGGACCGGGCCGGTCAGAAAGGCGCCGGCCAGAACGGCGGTGGCCAGGACGGCGGTGGCCAGGACCGGGGTGGTGCGGATCCGGTCGGGCGGGTGCTCGGCACGGCGGACGCCACCCCCTTGCAGTTCTGGACCGCCGTGGCGCCCGGCAGCTACCTCCAGCTCGACGACGTGGTGGTCACCGAGCGGCTGCTGCCCGACGGGGATCGGGTGCGCATCGCCGGAGTGGTCACGGGAGTAAGGGCGCGGCACGAGGGAGCCCAGTTCGAGTCGGACGTGTTCGCCATCGCCGAGGGCATGCTGCCGGCGCAGGTGCAGGAGGCCGCGGAGGTCACCACGACCCGGGTCGAGCCCGAGGTCTACGTGCCGCCGATGCCGGGCGCGCTGGTGCACCGGGCGGAGGGCCCGGCACGCGCCGCGGCGCTGCACTTCGACCGGATGGAGCGGCCGATCCCGATCGGCACCGGCCGGGAGGGGCTGCCGGTCTTCCTCAACGCGGACTTCCTCGACGGCGCCCGCGGCGCCCACGTCTCCATCTCCGGCATCTCCGGCGTGGCGACCAAGACCAGCTTCGCCACGTTCCTGCTCTACTCGACCCTGCGCTCCGGGGTGCTCGGCGCGGACGCGGTCAACACCCGCGCGCTGATCTTCAACGTCAAGGGCGAGGACCTGCTCTTCCTCGACCATCCCAACACCCGGCTGGACGCCGCGACCACCGGCGCGTACGCCCGGCTCGGCCTGCCCGCGGCGGCCTTCCCGGACGTGCGGGTCTACGCCCCGCCACGGGCCGGCGACCGCTCCGGCACGCCCGACGTGAGCAGCCGGCTGTCCGGTGTGGACAGCTTCTACTGGACGCTGGAGGAGCTCTGCGCCGACCGGCTGCTGCCGTACGTGTTCGCCGACGCCGATGACGAGCGGCAGCAGTACACGATGGTGGTGCACGCGGTCACCGCGCACTTGGCCCGGGTCGCCCAGCCGGCCGACGGCGGGGTGGTCGTCGACGGCACCCGGCTGCACTCCTACGCCGACCTGGTCGACTTCGTCGTGGACCGGCTCAGCGACGACGCGACCCGCGTGGCCTGGGCCGGGTCCGCGATCGGCCAGGGCACCGTCAACGCGTTCAGCCGCCGCCTTGTGGCGAGCAAGCGCGACCTGGGCCGGCTGGTCCGCGGCGACCTGGCGACCCGGCGCCCGCACCAGGTCAACACCGCGGCCAGCGCCCAGGTGACCGTGGTGGACCTGCACAACCTGCCCGACCGCGCGCAGCGCTTCGTGGTCGGGGTCACCCTCAAGACCGAGTTCGAGCGCAAGGAGAAGGCCGGCACCGCCCGCCCGCTGCTCTTCGTCGTGCTGGACGAGCTCAACAAGTACGCCCCGCGCGAGGGCACCTCGCCGATCAAGGAGGTGCTGCTGGACATCGCCGAGCGGGGCCGCTCGCTCGGGGTCGTCCTGATCGGCGCGCAGCAGACCGCGAGCGAGGTGGAGCGGCGCATCATCACCAACTCGGCGGTCAAGGTCGTCGGCCGCCTCGACCCGGCCGAGGCGTCCCGGCCCGAGTACGGCTTCCTGCCGCCGGTGCAGCGCCAGCGCGCGCTGCTGGCCCGCCCCGGCACGATGTTCGTCAACCAGCCGGACATCCCGGTGCCGCTGTGCCTGGAGTTCCCGTTCCCGGCGTGGGCCACCCGGGTCGCCGAGGCGGGCGCCGCGCCCAGCGCCACGCTGCGCTCGATCGTGCAGGCCGCCGACCCGTTCGCGGTGGTCGGGGCGCGCGCCGGCACCGGCCCGGACGACGACATCCCGTTCTGAGGAGCTGGTCGATGAAGATCCTGCACACCTCGGACTGGCACGTCGGCAAGGTGCTCAAGGGCTACCCGCGCACCGACGAACACAAGGCGGTCCTCGCCGAGGTGGTCGGCATCGCCCGGGCCGAGCGGCCGGACCTGGTGCTGGTGGCCGGGGACCTGTTCGACACCGCCGCGCCCACGCCCGAGGCCAAGCGGATCGTCACCCGGGCGCTGTCCGCGCTGCGGGGCACCGGCGCCGAGGTGGTGGCGATCGGCGGCAACCACGACAACGGGGCGGAGCTGGACGCGCTGCGCCCGTGGGCGCAGGCCGCCGGGGTCACCCTGCGTGGCACGGTGCGCTCCGCCGCCGAGCACGTGCTGACCGGGACCACCGCCGACGGGGAGGCGTGGCGGCTGGTCGCCCTGCCGTTCCTGTCCCAGCGGTACGCCGTACGCGCCACCGAGATGTTCGAGCTGACCGCGGCCGAGGCGACCCAGACCTACGCCGACCACGTGGCGCGGCTGCTCGCCGTGCTCTGCGCCGGCTTCACGGCCGGCACGGTCAACCTGGTCACCGCGCACCTGACCGTGGTCGGCGCCAAGACCGGCGGCGGCGAGCGCGAGGCGCAGACGGTCCAGTCGTACGCGGTGCCGGCCACCGTCTTCCCGAGCGGCGCGCACTACGTGGCCCTCGGCCACCTGCACCGCCGCCAGCAGATCCCCGGCCCGTGCCCGGTGCACTACTGCGGCAGCCCGCTCGCGGTGGACTTCGGCGAGGAGGAGAACACGCCGTCCGTGTCCATTGTGGAGGTGACGGCGGACACCCCGGCGAAGGTGCGCGAGGTGCCGGTCAGCGCCGCCACGCCGCTGCGTACCGTCCGCGGGGGGCTGGCCGAGCTGTCCACGGTGGACGCCGGCGAGGCGTGGCTGCGGGTCTACGTACGCGAGCAGCCCCGCGCCGGCCTGCGCGAGGAGGTGCAGGCGCTGCTGCCCCGGGCCTTGGAGGTGCGCATCGACCCGCAGCTGCTGGAGCCGGCCAAGGGCAACGGCCGGGCCGCCCAGCGCTCCGGCCGCTCCCCGCGGGACCTGTTCGGCGACTACCTGACCGGCCGGGGCCACGACGACGGGGCGGTGCGGGCCCTCTTCGACCGGCTCTACGACGAGGTGAGCACGTGATGGAGGTGAGCGGCTGATGCGACCGCTGCGGCTCGACCTCGCCGGGTTCGCCCTCTTCCGCGAGCCCACCACGGTCGACCTCACCGACGCGGACTTCTTCGCGCTGGTCGGCCCCACCGGCTCCGGCAAGTCCACTGTGCTCGACGCGATCTGCTTCGCCCTCTACGGCACCGTGCCGCGCTGGGGCAGCAAGAACGCGCTC
>DASSUC010000386.1:0-3451 GCA_035707405.1 Micromonosporaceae bacterium
GTCCTGGCCCACATCAGCGGCAAGATGCGGCAGCACTACATCCGCATCCTGCCCGAGGACCGGGTCGTCGTCGAGCTCTCGCCGTACGACCTCACCCGCGGGCGCATCGTCTACCGGTACAAGTAGCTGACGGCCGGCGTCTATCCGTGTCGGTCTACCGTGGCTCGACCCTGGTCGGGTCTCGGGTGGAGAGTAAGGCCAAGCCGTGAAGGTCAAGCCGAGCGTCAAGAGGATCTGCAACAAGTGCCGGGTCATCCGCCGGCACGGGCGGGTCATGGTCATCTGCGCTGACCCGCGCCACAAGCAGCGCCAGGGCTAGCCGCACCAGCCGGTCACCGGCGAGTGGTGCGGGCGACGCCGACAGCACAACCGAACGAAGTTCGTCCCAAGCCGCGGGGGCGTGAGAACGACTCCTCGTGGTTGACCCCCGGGCGGAGGCCGGGGCCTGCCGGGGCAGGCAGGGCGGGACGGCACAGACCTCCGCGGACCAACGACAGGAGTACGCCCGCACATGGCTCGTCTAGTCGGCGTCGACCTCCCTCGCGACAAGCGGATGGAGATCGCGCTCACCTACATCTTCGGGGTCGGCCGGACCCGCGCGTCCGAGGCGCTCACGGCCACCGGCGTGAGCCCGGACAAGCGCTCGAAGGACCTCACCGACGAAGAGATCGTCAAGCTTCGTGACTACATCGAGGCCAACTTCAAGGTCGAAGGTGACCTGCGCCGCGAGGTCGCCGCGGACATCCGCCGCAAGGTCGAGATCGGCTGCTACGAGGGTGTCCGGCACCGCCGCGGGCTGCCCGTACGGGGCCAGCGCACGCGTACCAACGCGCGCACCCGCAAGGGTCCCAAGCGCACGGTCGCCGGCAAGAAGAAGCCCGGCAAGAAGTAGCCAACCGGCCACGAAGTAGCCGGCTCACCAGGCCCGGCCTACCGGCCCGACATACAAGCAACGTCCCGCCACAAAATCTGGAGCGCAAAGACTTATGCCGCCGAAGGCACGCGCCGGGGCCGCCGTAAAGAAGGTCAGGCGCAAGGAACGCAAGAACGTCGCCCACGGGCAGGCGCACATCAAGAGCACGTTCAACAACACGATCGTGTCGATCACCGACCCGACCGGTGCCGTCATCTCCTGGGCGTCGGCCGGGCAGGTGGGCTTCAAGGGCTCGCGCAAGTCGACGCCGTTCGCCGCCCAGCTGGCCGCCGAGGCGGCCGCCCGCCGGGCGATGGAGCACGGCATGCGCAAGGTCGACGTGTTCGTGAAGGGTCCGGGCTCCGGCCGGGAGACCGCCATCCGCTCGCTGCAGGCCGTCGGGCTGGAGGTCGGCACGATCTCCGACGTGACGCCCCAGCCGCACAACGGATGCCGTCCGCCGAAGCGTCGCCGGGTCTAAAGGGGTTGATGAACGATGGCTCGTTATACAGGTGCTGACTGCCGCCGGTGCCGGCGCGAGAAGATGAAGCTGTTCCTCAAGGGCAGCAAGTGCGACGGGCCCAAGTGCCCGTTCGAGTCCCGGCCCTTCCCGCCCGGCCAGCACGGCCGCGGGCGGACAAAGGAGTCGGAGTACCTGCTGCAGCTGCGGGAGAAGCAGAAGGCCCGCCGGGTGTACGGCGTGCTGGAGAAGCAGTTCCGCACGTACTACGAGGAGGCGGTGGCCAAGCCGGGCAAGACCGGTGAGGTGCTGCTGCAGATCCTCGAGACGCGGCTGGACAACGTGGTCTACCGGGCCGGCTTCGCCAAGTCCCGCGACCACGCCCGGCAGCTGGTGCGCCATGGCCACTTCGAGGTCAACGGCCGCAAGGTGGACATCCCGTCGTACCGGGTCCGGGAGCACGACATCGTGCAGGTGCGGGAGAAGTCCCGCGAGCTGACGCCGTTCCTGGTCGCCGTGGGCGAGGCCGGGTCCCGGTCGGTCCCGGCGTGGCTGGAGGCGATCCCCGGCCGGATGCAGATCCTGGTGCACTCGCTCCCGGCCCGGCAGGTGATCGACACCCAGGTCCAGGAGCAGCTGATCGTCGAGCTCTACTCCAAGTAGGGTTCGGCGCCCGTCGCGGGCCGCTGGCGGCGCTGCGCGTCGGCGCGTTTGCAGAACGCGTACTGTGACGCGGCACGCCCTGCCAGCGGACCCGGACCGGGCGCAAGCAACATCCCACGTGGCTGTCATATGGCGGGCAGCCCCGACAGAGGAGAAAGACAGTGCTCATCACCCAGCGGCCGGCCCTCTCGGAGGAGCCGATCAGCGAGACCCGCTCCCGCTTCAGCATCGAGCCCCTGGAGCCGGGCTTCGGCTACACGCTCGGCAACTCGCTGCGGCGTACCCTGCTCTCGTCGATCCCCGGCGCCGCGGTCACCAGCATCAAGGTCGACGGCGTCCTGCACGAGTTCACCACGATCCCCGGCGTCAAGGAGGACGTGGTCGAGCTGGTCATGAACGTCAAGGACCTGTGCACGTCGTCCGAGCACGACGAGCCGGTCTCGATGTACCTGCGCAAGCAGGGCCCGGGCGACGTGACGGCCGGCGACATCCAGCCCCCGGCCGGCGTGACCGTGCACAATGCCGACCTGAAGCTGGCCACCCTCAACGGCAAGGGTCGGCTGGACATGGAGCTGACGGTCGAGCGTGGCCGCGGCTACGTCAGCGCCGCGCAGAACAAGCAGCAGGGGCAGGAGATCGGCCGGATCCCGGTCGACTCGATCTACTCGCCGGTGCTCAAGGTGACGTACCGGGTCGAGGCGACCCGGGTCGAGCAGCGCACGGACTTCGACCGGCTGATCATCGACGTGGAGACCAAGCCGTCGATCTCCCCGCGGACCGCGCTGGCCTCCGCCGGCTCCACCCTGGTCGAGCTGTTCGGCCTGTGCCGGGAACTGGACGAGACCGCCGAGGGCATCGACATCGGCCCGTCGCCGCAGGACGCGCAGCTCGCCGCCGACCTGGCGCTGCCGATCGAGGAGCTGGACCTGACGGTGCGGTCGTACAACTGCCTCAAGCGGGAGGGCATCAACTCCGTTGGGGAGCTGATCGGGCGTACCGAGGCGGACCTGCTGGACATCCGCAACTTCGGCCAGAAGTCGATCGACGAGGTCAAGATGAAGCTCGCCGGGATGGGGCTTGCGCTGAAGGACTCGGCGCCCGCCTTCGACCCGGCGCACGTGATGGACACCTTCTCCGAGCACGACTACGACTCCGACGACTACCGCGAGACCGAGCAGCTGTAACGCCGGCGCGCCGACAACGCCAACAAGGAGCACCAACGATGCCTACGCCCACCAAGGGTCCCCGCCTCGGCGGCAGCCCCGCGCACCAGCAGCTGATGCTGTCGAACCTCGCCACGTCGCTGTTCAAGCACGGCCGCATCACCACGACCGAGACGAAGGCCAGGCGGCTGCGTCCGTTCGCCGAGCGCCTGGTGACGATCGCCAAGCGGGACGACCTCGCGGCCCGCCGCC
>DASSUC010000387.1:0-21695 GCA_035707405.1 Micromonosporaceae bacterium
TGGTCACCCTTCCCGCCGACACGTCAGCTTGCCGCAACCGCCCACCGCCGGCAAGCCCATCACCATGCCCACCACCAAACAAGTCCCGGCTGCGCCGGGACGCTGCCGCACACGTGGCTGAGGTACGAGTTTCGTCTCAGGGCCGCGTACGTACACCGTCCTGGCCGAGCTGGCTGCGGGTCGTCAGGCGGACCTTCGGCTGGGACTGCGCCCGGCGCAGCTCGGTCTCAGCGCACGGCCACCGCCGTCGCGGCGGGCTGGCCGGCGCCGCCGCGCTTGTCCCGGGCGGGCACCGGCACCACGACCACCGGGCAGCACGCGCGGCGGACGCAGTCCTCGCTCACCGAGCCGAGCACGGCGTGGTGCAGCCGGCCGTGCCCGTGGCTGCCGAGGACGAGCAGGTCCGCGTCCTCCGCGGCGCGGGTGAGCACCAGGCTCGGCGTGCCGCGTACCACCTCGGTGGCGACGGTGGGTGGGGTGACGAAGTCGGTGACGGCGGCGTCGAGCTCGCGGTAGAGGGTCTGCACCGCCCGGTCCTTGGCGGCCTCCGGGCTGGTGACGACGCTGGACTCGGGGCCGTCCCACTGCCAGGCGATGACGGCCTGCACGGTGCCGCCACGGCGGGCGGCCTCGCGCAGCGCCCACCGCAGGGCCAGCCGGCCGCCGGGAGAGCCGTCCACCCCGACGACGATGCGGTACGTGTGGTCCACCGTGGCCTCCTTGGGTCGTACCTGTTGTGGGTGCCGCCGCACCTCGGGCCCGGTGCGGCGGCGGGTCCGGGCGGTCAGGTCAGCCAGGGCAGGCGCCGGACCAGCGGGGTGCTCGCCCACCAGCGGCCCAGGCCGAGGAACTGGCCGGCGCCGATCGCGGCCAGGCCGATCAGCAGCACGGCCAGGATGAGGTGGTCGTCGATGACCGGGTTGGTAGTGGGCGGCAGGACGACGGTGTACATCATGGTCAGCAGCAGCGCGCCGGAGGCTGCGGCGATGCGCATGCAGATGCCGAGAACCAGGGCCGTGCCGATGCCGGCCAGGCCGACCATGAACATGGTGTTGGCGAAGCCGGTGCCGGCGAGGCTGTGGTAGAAGTCGGCGAACGGTCCCTTGGACCCGGACAGGAAGCCCTTGGTGGGGCTGCCGCCGTCGACCCAGCCCTTCGCCGCCGGGGTGGCGTAGCCCAGGCCGAACAGCTTGTCGAAGAAGGCCCACAGGAAGATGAAGCCCATCCCGACGCGGGTGGCGAAGGCGGCGTAGCGGGTGACGACGATGCCGACGTAGCCGACCTGCGTGGTGACCGCTGGCGGCGGGTAGACGACGGGCTTGGTACGCATGCGCACCACCGGCGCAGCCGTCGCCGCGATGCGGTCGGCCTTGTCGTGGCGCGGGGGAGCGGTGGTGGTCATCGGTCCCTCCGTCCGGTGGGCCCGGCCGGTGCGGCCGGCGCTTGCCAGTCAAGTTCACCTGGTGCCAGCTGCGGCCAGTAGGCCCGAAGGACACCAACCCGGGCGGGCCGAAGGTCCCGGACCTGCCGCATGGCGCACCTACGGCGGCGGCGCGCGATGGGGACCTTGGGGCGCCACGGCGGGGCCTTCGGCCCTGTACGCGACGCGGGCGCGGCGCAGACCCTGGCCGGTGAGGAGGTGTTGTGATGCCCATCGAACCGGTTGGACCCGTAGTTGTCGGCGTGGACGGCTCCGCGGAGAGCTTCGAAGCGCTCGACCTGGCCGCTGAGGAGGCCGCCGGGCGCGTCACCCCGTTGGTCGTGGTTCATGCGTACCCGGGGCACCGGCACGTCGCCGAGGCGGCGTGTGCGCCGGAGTGGGTGCAGGCCTGGGACGCCCCACGGCGGTTGCTGGCTACCGCTGTCGCCCGGGTCGGTGCCGAGCATCCCGGCCTCGCTGTCGACGGCGAGCTGCTCAGCGGCGACCCGGCGGAGACGCTGATCCGGCGCTCTGCCGAGGCGTGCCTGGTGGTGGTGGGGCACCGGCGGGGCGGCCTGCGCCACGGCGTGCCGCTCGGCTGGGTGGCCCCGCGCGTGGCGGCGCTCGCCGCCAGCCCGGTCCTGGTGCACCGGCCGCTGGGCGCCGGCGCGGTCGCGCGGTCCCCGCGGCCCGTGCTGGTCGCCGTGGACGGCCCGGTCGGCTCGGACCCGCTGGTCGAGTTCGCCTTCGCCGAGGCGGACCTGCGCGGCGCACCGCTGACCGCTCTATACGTCTGGCCGCAGCCGCCCGGCGCCGAGCCGGCCGGCA
Organism: Micromonosporaceae bacterium; assembly: GCA_035707405.1. Classification (GTDB taxonomy): domain Bacteria; phylum Actinomycetota; class Actinomycetes; order Mycobacteriales; family Micromonosporaceae; genus DASSUC01. The sequence goes on from DASSUC010000387.1 coordinate 2,249, forward strand.
TCCACCCGGAGACCTACAGCTACGACGACGCGCGGGACGAGGCCGAACGGATGCTCGCCGAGGCGCTGGCGGGCTGGTCGGGCAAGTACCCGGACGTCGAGATCCACCGCGAGGTGCGGCACAGCCTGGACGTGGTGCGCACGGTCCGGGACGCGTCGGCGTCCGCCCAGCTCGTCGTGGTCGGCCGGTGCCGGCACCGGCGCTTGACCAGGATGCTGCTCGGCTCGGTCAGCCACGCCATGGTCCAAGGCGCGGGCTGCCCGGTGGCGGTCATCCCGTAGGACTGTTTCCGATGACCGCCATCGTCGTCGCCGGCTGGGCAAGAGCTACGGAGCGCTGCGGGCGGTCGACGACCTGAGCTTCACCGTCGGACCCCGGTCCTGGCGCTGGTCGGCCTTGGCGCTGGTCGGCTCTGGTGCTGGCCGGTTTTGGTGCGGTATCCGGCGACCCTCGGTCCGTCAACCGCCTGCGCCCGGTTTGTACCCCTTCCGCTGGCCGTTCGCGTCAAGATCGCGATCACGGCAGCCGAAGTGCAGTGAGACTGCACAAACAGTGCCTGCGATCGCGATCTTGACGGTGGTTGCGGAGGTTGCGGCCGGGAATATCCGAAATGCCTGGTGATGGTGGCTACTTTGACGGCCGTGCCCGGGTACGCGCCTGGCACTCGAGGTCCACTCGGCCGACGTGCTCGGCTTCCGGGGCGGTACCGGCCCAGCGCGTGCAGGTCGATGGCGAGCTGCGGGCCGGGTCCAGGGCCTGGGGATGGTCCTCACGTGACGTGGTCACCGTTGTTTCCCGACCAGTGCCGGCGGAGGGCCGGGAGTGTCAACTCCCGGCCCTCCGCTTGTTCTGGCGGTGCTCTGTAGACCCCTACCGGCTCACCCTCCCGCGGGTGGATTGACCACGCTGACGGTCAGGACGTTGCCCGACTGCCCGGTGACCGTGGCCTGTACGCCGTGGCCGGCCACCTTGACGCTGTTCTGCGGGCTGGCGGTGCTGTAGTACGCCATCGGGTCGCTGTCGTTGAACGTCGGGATGCCGGCGTTGGCGGCAGCACACGCCGCCACGGTCTGGACCGCCTGCGACGGCCCGTTGCCCACCAGCACCTCCTTGTGCAGGCACATCTCCGGCACCGGCTGCGTGCCGAAGGTGGCGTCGAACGGCTGGCGGCGGTTGCTCGGCCTGGTGCCGTCCGGGTAGCTGAACGGCGCGGGACGCGCGTCCACCGGCAGCGCGAGACCGGCGCCGGGGTGCTGCGAGGTGTTGTTGTCCTCGGAGGTGTGGTCGACGAGCCAGACCAGCAGGCCGGGCCGGAACGCGAAGAACTCGACCTTGTTCGGCGCGGTGTAGGCGTAGCTGAACTGGTACGGGCCGGTGCGCAGGGTGTCGTCGTAACCGACGTACTGCCGGTTCTCGAGCAGGTAGTACCGGTCGGCCGTCCTGGTGACCGTCCCGGTGCTGCGCTGCCACTGCCCTGTCGCGGTCCATCCACCCGGCTGTTCGACATCGTCGGTGAACAAGGTCGTGCCGCCGGACCGGGCGACGATGTCGTCGAGGAACGCGCCCGGGAGGTGGATGCCGCCGTCCGTCTGGTAGCGGAACCGGAACTGCGTCGGCACGCCGCCCGCGGCGTAGGAGAAGCGCAGCGTGGTCCAGCGCCCGTTGGACGACCCGGTGACCGGCTGGCTGGCGCGCGACCACGTCTTGCCACCGTCGAGCGAGTACTCGCCGTAGAGGTAGTCGTACCCGGACTCGATGTCGTACCACGCGTTCGCCGTCACGGTCACCCGCGACGCGGCCGGTACGGCGCGCGACAGCGACCCGTTCAGGTCGTCGGCGCTACCGGTCCACCATGCGTACTGGCCCGAGGCGGGCGTCGTGTACGTCACCGACGTGGTCTTGCTCGGCAGGTTGACCTTGACCGCCTGCGCGTTGGGGGCGGTGCCGTCCTGGGCCGGATCCAGCAGGACCGTGCCGCTCTGGCCGAGGTTGACGTCGCGGTAGTCGAGCCAGCCGAGGAACAGCTTCTCCTCGGGACCCATCAGGCCGGGGGTCGTGCCGATGCCCTCGTTCGCCTCGGCGCCGTGGCTCAGCCACGAGCCCGAGCTCATCAGCGTCCAGAAGGCGGTGCCGTTCTCGCCTCCCGCGGTGTCGTAGTAGTCCGGCAGGCCCAGGTCGTGGCCGAACTCGTGGGCGAAGACGCCGAGCCCGCCGTTCTCCGGCTCGGTGGTGTAGTCCCCGAGCCAGTAGCCCGAGCCGCCGATCCGGGCGCCGCCGGCCTTGTTCTCCTGGCCGCCGACGGTGGGGCCGGTCACGCCGAAGTCGGTCTGGTTGACATACCAGCGGTGCGACCAGATCGCGTCGCCGCCCTGGGCGCCCCCGCCGCCCTCCTCGCCCTCGCCGGCGTGGACCGCCTGGAAGTGGTCGATGTAGCCGTCGGACTCGGTGTAGCTGCCGTCGTGGTCGAAGTCGTAACGGTCCCAGGTGTCGAACTGCGCCAGGTACGCGTTGATCTCGTCCGCGCTCATCGTCTGGAGGGCGGACTGGTACCAGGCGTTGGCGGTGTCCTGGATGAACGCCCACGAGCCGCCGTTGTCCTCGATGGCGTTGTCGCCGTAGTAGGACGCGTTGTAGGGCACCCGGACCCAGTCGCTGACCGTGTTGGTCACCGAGTACTTGCCGGAGGACAGCTGCTCGTAGAAGCGCCTCATCGACTCGCCCGGGCCGTTGAAGAGCTCTTCGTAGTGGGCACGGTTGAAGTCGGCGGTCCAGATCGTGGAGTTGTCCACCGAGCGGTCCGGCTGGGTGATCGCGTTGTGCAGGGGACCGGGGCTGGTGCCGTACCGGCCCATGCTCTGTGTCCCGAACTCGGCGAGAACGGTGAAGATCTTGTCGGTCTTCTCGAGCTCGACCTGGACGACGTTGTTCGTCTCGGCGTCGACCGTGACGTTGCCATCGGCATCTATCTGCGCCTCGCCGCGCGCGACCATCGCGAGCGCCGCCCTGCGCCTCTCGATCCACTGCTTGGTGAGCGGGCCGGGACGGTTGTCCGCCCGGTGGGCTGCAGCGTCCGCCGAGGCCCGGGTGGCGCCGTCGTTCGCGACAGGTGCCGCGCCGGCCGGCCACTGCACCGCAGCGACCACCAACGCCACACCGGCCACCCCGACGACAGCGAAGCTGGTGAGCTTCCTCATCGTGGGTCCCTTCGGGAGCGGGGGCGGAGCCGGTCGGCTCCACCCGGCGGAGTGTTACACAGGACCCGCAAACTTGGCGAGTCTTGTCACATGCCATCCCGGGCGCGCCGGCCCGGCGGCGCGAGCCGGATACGCGCCGGCCCCCCGGACCCGCCGGCCCCCGGCCCGCCGGCGCGCGCCGTGCGACGCGGCCCTGAGCGTGGTACGGGCCCGGCAGCTGCCAGGCCCGTACTCCGTCAGGACGCCGGCCGTGCCGGCTCAGTGGCGGGTCATCTCCCGCTCGCGTGCTCCGGCCGGCCACGGGCCGGGCGCCCCGACCGCGGCAGGCGTCAGCAGGTGTCGCAGCGTGGCCGCCAGCCACAGCGCCACCGTGATGCCGACCTGCACCGCCAGCAGCTTCTCGCTGCCGGTGATCATGACAACCACGGCGGCGACCAGGGTCAACGTGCCGAAGAAGCTGAACAGCTTCGCTCCCGGGCTCGCCGGCTGGCCCTTGGCCGTCGGGATCATGGTGCTGCCGACGGCACAGGCGCCGATGCCGAGCACGAGGGACACCGCGGCGAGCACCCGCGGGCTGTCCAGCAGCGGCAGTGTGGCGTCCATGAGGAAGCCCACGTAGAGCGCGGCGATGACCGCGACCAGACCGGTCGCAGCCGCGTCCTTCCAGGTCAGTCGCATGATTACACCTCCCTTTCCCCACCGTCGCCCGGCGCCCCGGGCCCGGTCAGGGCCGAAGGTCACGCCCGGCCGGGGCGGCCGGCCCAGTACCGGGCGCGGGCCCCGTGCGCCGGCCCGGCCCCCGGGCGGGCCCGGCCGGCACCGAGCGCCGGCCCGGCCCCCGGGTGGGCTGGCCGGCACCGAGCGCCCGGCGGGGGAGGCCGGCGCGGGCCGCCGGAGAGGGGCCGGTGGGCCCGCGGCAAGGGGCGCACGTCCCCTACCAGGGCGGACACCGAAGGCGATGCGATGGCAGGGACGACATCTGTTACCGGCGACCGGACGCCGGTCGCCGCTGTCGCGGTGCGCTGCGGGCGTACCGCGATAAGGGGGTGAGAATGATGCGTGGCGGAAGGGTCGTCGCGATGGTGGTCGGCGCGATCATGCTGCTCGCCGGGTTTGCGATCGCCGTCGGTGGCACCGCCCTGGTGGTCATACACGCGACCCAGCGGGACGCGGCCGGCTTCTACGGCACCGGGACGGAGCGCTTCGCTACCTCGACCGCGGTGCTGACGGCAGACGTCAACCTGGGCCCGGCCGACCGGGTGGCGGCCGCTCCGGTCGGCACTGTCCGGGTCCGGGCGACCGCGCCGGACGGCAGCCCGCTGTTCGTCGGCATCGCCGCCGCGGACGACGTGAGCCGCTGGCTGGCCGGCACCTCGTACGACGAGGTGACCGGCCTCGATCCGGTGGACACCCGGCTGGTCACCGGTGTGGGCGCGGTGACCGCGCCGGCGGCGCAGCCGTTCTGGGCCGCCTCGGTCTCGGGGACCGGCACCCAGGAGGTCACCTGGCGCAGCGAGGACGGCCGGTGGGCGGTCGTGGTGATGCGCCCCGACGCCCGGCCGGGCGTGGTGGCTGACGTGGACGTCGGAGCCCGGACCGGCGTGCTGCTGCCGGTCGGCATCGGGCTCGGCGTGGCCGGGCTGCTGCTGCTCGGCACCGGGGTCTTCCTGGCCCTCCTGGCGGTCGGCTCCGCGCCGGCCGGCACCGCCGAGGCCGCTGCGCCGCGGGTGCCCGGCAGCTACCCGGTACGCCTCGACGGGCGGCTCGACACCGCCATGAGCCGGTGGCTGTGGCTGGTCAAGTGGGTCCTGGTGATCCCGCACGGCATCGTGCTGGCGCTGCTGTGGCTCGCCGTGGTGCCGCTGACCGCGGTGGCCGGGTTCGCCATCCTGTTCACCGGCCGGTACCCCAGGCCCATCTTCGACTTCAACGTCGGGGTGATGCGGTGGACGTGGCGGGTCTGGTACTACAGCTACGGCGCGCTGGGCACCGACCGGTACCCGCCGTTCAGCCTGCGCCCGGACCCCGGCTACCCGGCGGACCTCGCGGTGGACTACCCGCAGCGGCTCTCCCGCGGGCTGGTGCTGGTGAAGTGGTGGCTGCTCGCCATCCCGCACTACCTGGTGGTGGCGGTGTTCGCCGGCGGCTGGGCCGGCTGGGTGGGCGAGGACCAGCGGTTCTCCCTGGGCGGTGGCCTGGTCGGCCTGCTGGTCATCGTGTCAGCGGTGGTCCTGCTGTTCACGGGCCGCTACCCGAGGCCGGTCTACGACTTCGTGATGGGCATGGACCGGTGGTGCTTCCGGGTGCTCGCCTACGCGGCGCTCATGCGGGACGAGTACCCGCCGTTCCGGCTGGACACCGGCGGTGCCGACCCGGGCACCGTGCCGGCGGTGCCGGCGGGTCCGGCAGGTCCGGCAGGTCCGGCGGGCTCCGCCGGGACGCAGGACAGCGGCGCGCAGCTCGTCGGCGCGCCCAGCTGAGCCGGGTGCGGCTCGGGGGGCGGGGCTGGCCACCGTAGGGTGGCCAGCCCCGCTGCCGTACCGCGGGTTCCGGCACAGTATGATCTGAGTATGACGAAGCGTGTCACGGTCAGCCTGCCCGACGATGTCGCGGCCTACCTGGAGACTGCGGACAACGCGTCCGCAGCGGTGGCCGATGCGCTGCGGGCCCAGATGGACCGGGGCGCTGCCACCGAGGCGATGCTGCGGGCGGTCGGCTTCGAGGTCACCGAGGCGGGCAAGGAGCGGGCGCGGGCGGCGCTGGCGCCCCTGGGGGCCGAGCAGCGGGCGGAGATTGGCCGGCGCCATGAGCTGCTGCAGTCGGGCGACTGGCCGGCGGAGGGTCGCATGGGCGACGCCGCATGAGCGACACCGACACCGAGGTCCGCGCGGTCCTCGACACCTCCGCGATGCTCTCCTACGCCCGCGGGCACGTGCATGTGGGCGAGATCCTGGTGGAGGTCGCTGAGGAGGGCGCCTATGTCGGGCTGCCCGTCGTCGCGCTGCTCGACGCCTACTCGAAGGTCCACGATGGACCGGGTCGGGCCCGGCTCGGGGTGCTCACCGCATTGCCGGGCGCGCGAGTCCTTGACCTGGGTGCGGGTGAGGCGGCCGTGGTGTCCCTCGCCGTGGGTCTGGTGGGCGGCGACCTGGCGCGGGCCCATGCGGTGTGGGCGGCGCTGCGGCATGGCGCCTACTACCTCACCACGCAGCCCAAGGCGGCACCGGGCATCCTCACCGCCGAGCAGGTCCATCACCTTCCGGACGACGACGCCTGAGGCGTCTCCACTGCGCGGAGGCGGCCCGCCCGTCGCTCGCGGCGTGGGCCGACCCCTACCCCCGGCGCGCCGGAACCAGCGCAAAGGCCGAGCGCAGGACCTAAGTCCTAGTGACAGGGGCCGATGGCCCTGGATGGGGGTGGGCGGTCGCGGTCGGATGGAGGAGGAGAGGAGATGTGCCATGTTGGCGAACCGTTTCAAGAGCAGCATGCCGGCGCCTTTCGGCTGGTCTGACCTGTCGTGGCTGCCCTTCCTCGAGCCGACCATCAAGGTCGAGGAGTACCTCGAGGACGACCGGTACGTCGTGCGGGCCGAGCTGCCCGGCGTCGACCCGATGAAGGACATCGAGATCACGTACGTGGAGGGCACGCTGCGCCTGGGCTACGTGCGCGGCGAGGAGCGTCGGGAGAAGGGCCGCTCAGAGTTCCACTACGGCTCCTTCCACCGCACCATCGTGCTGCCGCCGGGGGCCAAGGAGGACACCATCTCGGCCAAGTACTTCAACGGCATCCTCGAGATCACCGTGCTGGTCGGCGAGCCGAGCTACCTGGGCAAGCAGATCCCGATCTCCTTCGGCGAGGCGCCGGGCAAGCCGGCCAAGAAGTCCTGACCCCGGCCGGTGGTCCACTGGCTGGAGGTCCTGGCCCCAGCTGTACGAGCCCCCAGCGGTTACGAACCTCCAGCTGTTACGAACCCCCAGCCACACGCAGGCCCGCGCGAAAGCGCGGGCCTGCGTGCGGCGCCCCCCACCCAAGGCGCCTCACCCCACCAGGGTGCTCATCCCACCAGGGACTTCACCGCCGCGGTCACCGCGGTGAGGCCGGCCCTGGCGTCTGAGAAGAGCATCGCGGTACGAGGTTGCGTGTAGAGCTCGTTGTCGATCCCGGCGTAGCCGTGGCCCATCGAGCGCTTGATCACGATGACCGCGCGCGCCTTGTCCACGTCGAGGATCGGCATCCCGGAGATGGCCGTGCCCGGCCGGCGGGCCGCCGGGTTGGTCACGTCGTTGGCGCCGATCACCAGCGCCACGTCGGTGCGGGGGAGCTCCTGGTTGGCCTCGTCCAGCTCCTGCATCTGGGCGTACGGGACGTTCGCCTCGGCGAGCAGGACGTTCATGTGACCCGGCATCCGGCCGGCCACCGGGTGGATCGCGTAGGTGACCTCCACGCCCCGGGACTCCAGCAGGTCGGCGAGCTCGCGTACGGCGTGCTGGGCCTGGGCGGCGGCGAGCCCGTACCCGGGCACGACCATGACCTTCGAGGCGTAGGCGAGCTGGAGCGCGGCGTCGTCGACGCCGATCTGCCGCACCCCGGCGCCGGGCGCGGTGGTGGCCGCCGGGGCGTCACCCGTGCCGAAGCCGCCGGCGACGATGCTGGCGACGGACCGGTTCATGGCCCGGGCCATCAGCCCGGTGAGGATGCCGCCGGAGGCGCCGACGAGCGCGCCGGCGACGACCAGCACCGTGTTGTCGATGACGAACCCGGCCATCGCCACCGCGGTGCCGGTGCACGCGTTGAGCAGCGAGATGACCACGGGCATGTCGGCGCCGCCGATCGGCAGCACCATGGTGACCCCGAACCCGAGGGCGGCCACCGCGGCGACCAGCAGCACCACCGGGCTGGTCCGGCCGGTGGCGAGATACCCGCCGGCGGCGAGCGCGACCACCGCCAGCCCCGCGTTGAGCAGCCGGGCGCCGGGCCAGACCAGCGGCTGGGACGGTACGACACCGTGCAGCTTGCCCGCGGCGACCAGCGAGCCGGAGAACGTCACCGCGCCGATGAGCACGTCCAGCGCGACCGGCACGGCGACGGCCGGGGCGATGCGGGCACCGTCCACCTCGGACAGCCGTACGATGTCGTGCAGGGCGACCAGCGCGGCAGCCCCGCCACCCACGGCGTTGAACAGGCTGACCAGCTCCGGCATCGCGGTCATCTGGACGGTACGGGCGGTGTGGAGGCCGGCGAGCGCGCCGACGGCCGTACCGGCGGCGAGCGTGAGCCAGCCGACCCGGGTGACCGTGCCGGAGTCGACGACCAGCACGAGCGTGGCGGCCACGGCGATGGCCATGCCCACCGCGGAGAGCTGGTTGCCGCGGCGCGCGCGGGCCGGGTGGTGCATCAGGTGCAGGCCGAGTACGAAGCAGGCGGTGGCGGCCAGGTACGCCAGGCGTACCGCGGTGTCCAGCGCGCTCATGGCTTCGCCTCCGGCGACTGCGCCCGGCGGGAGCGGAACATCCGCAGCATCCGGTCGGTGACCACGTAGCCGCCGACGACGTTCATGCCGGCGAAGGCCGCGGCGAGAAACCCGAGGACGTAGCCGAGGGCGGTGTCCGCGGTGACGGCGATGAGCATGGCCCCGGCCAGCACCACGCCGTGGATCGCGTTGGTGGCCGACATCAGCGGCGTGTGCAGTGTCGCCGGCACCTTGCCGATCACCTCGAGCCCGACCAGCAGGCCGAGCAGGAACAGGCTGAGCGCGGTCAGCAGGGCGGGACTCACCGCGGGACACCTCCGTCCTTGTCGAGCAGGGAAGCGATGACCGGGTGGACCACCCGGCCGAGGTGGGTGACCACGACGCCGGCCTGGATCTCGTCCGTGCGGTCGATGGCCGGCCGCCCGTCGCGGACCAGGTGGGTCAGCAGGGCGGTCACGTTGCGGGAGTAGGCCGCCGAGGCGGCGATGGGCACGGTGGCGGCGAGGTCGCCGGCGCCGACCACGGTCACGCCACCCTCGGTGACCACCGTCGCGCCGGCCCGGGTCAGCGCGGTGTTGCCGCCCTCCGGCCCGGCGGCGAGGTCGACGATGACCGAGCCGGGGGCCATCCCCTTGACCGCCTCCTCGGCCACCAGTAGGGGCGGGCGGCGGCCCGGCACCTGGGCCGTGGTGACCACCACGTCCGCCGCGGCGACGTGCGGGGCCAGCGCGGTACGCAGCGCCGCCTCCTCGCCGTCGGCCAGCGCCCGGGCGTATCCGCCCTCGGCGTCGCCGTCCGGGCCGGTCAGGTCCAGCACGGTGGCGCCGACCGAGCGGGCCTCCTCGCGCGACTGCGGCCGGATGTCGTAGGCGTGGACCACCGCGCCGAGCCGGCGGGCGGTGCCGATCGCCTGCAGGCCGGCCACGCCGGCCCCGAGCACCAGCACCCGCGCCGGGCGGGCGGTGCCGGCGGCGGTGACCAGCATGGGCAGGAAGCGGCCGAGCGCGTTGGCGGCCACCAGGACGGCCTTGTAGCCGGCGACGTTGGCCTGCGAGGTCAGCGCGTCCATCGGCTGGGCGCGGGTCAGCGTGCGGGGCAGCTCGTCGAGGCTGACCGCGGTCACGCCGAGCGCGGCGAGGCGGGTCATCAGCGCCGGGTCCTCGCGCGGGCGCAGCAGGCCGACCACCACCTGCCCGGCGCGCAGCGCCGCCAGCCGCGGCCGGCCCACCCCCACGACCACGCCGGCCGCTGCGTACAGCTCGCCGGTGGGCAGGACGGTGGCGCCGGCGGCGGCGTAGGCGTCGTCGCAGAACCAGGCCCGGGACCCGGCCCCGGTCTCGACCACCACCTCCATCCCGGCCGCCCGCAGCGTGCCCACCTGCTCCGGGACGAGCGCGACCCGCTGCTCGTCGGCTCTGCTCTCGCGCGGTACGGCCACCGTCAGCCGGTCGTCTCCGGTCACCTGTTCCTCCACTGTGGCTAGTCGGGCCGGACCAGCCGGTGTGCCGTACGGCGGGCCGGCCGTCATGCCCACCCTGCCCCCGGCGGGCCGCCCGGCGGCAGGGCCATAGCGCCGGTGGGGCCCGGGACCTTGGGCCTTTACCAGCCGTGACCGGCTACCCGCGCCGCGCCGCCCGGGCCTGTCCGTCGCGCCGCGCCGCCCGGGCCCGCGCGAGGAGCAGGAGCACGGCCGGCACCGCGGCGGCCACCGCGCAGCCGGCGAGGTCGGTCAGGCTGAGCGCCTGCGTGCCGAGCAACGCCCGCAGCGGCGGAAGGAGCACGCCGGCCAGCTGGAGGACGGCGGAGACGGCGACCGCCCACAGCAGGCCGGGGTTGGCCGGGCCGCCCGGGGACCGGCGGGCGCGCACCGCCAGCGCGACGCCGAGCTGGGCCAGCCCGAGCACCGTGAAGACGACCGACTGCCAGGGCCGGCCCAGCTGGTGCGCCACGACGCCGGCGCCGAGCGTGGCGGCGGCGATCAGGGCACCGGTCGCGAGCACGGTCGCGAGCAGCCCGCCGCCGAGCACGGACTCGTCCGGCGAGCGCGGCGGCCGGCGCATCGTGCCCGGCTCGGCCGGCTCGGCTCCGAGCGCGACCCCGGGCACGCCATGGGTCAGCAGGTTGATCCACAGGATCTGGCCGGGCAGCAGCGGGACCGCGAGGCCGAGGAACGGTCCGAGTAGCATGACCAGGATCTCGGCGAGCCCGCCGGAGAGGGCGTACCGCAGGAACCGCCGGATGTTGTCGTAGATCCGCCGGCCCTCGCCGACCGCGGTCGCCACCGTGGCCAGGTTGTCGTCCACCAGCACCAGGTCGGCCGCCTGCCGGGCGACCTCGGTGCCGCCGCCCATGGCCACCCCGATGTCGGCCCGGCGCAGGGCCGGGGCGTCGTTGACCCCGTCCCCGGTCATCGCCACCACGTGCCCGTGCTGCTGCAGGGCGTCGATGATGTCGAGCTTCTGGTCGGGCTGGGTGCGGGCGAAGACGCGAGCGTGGCTGGCGCGGCCGGCACCGGGGGCGGTGCCGGCGCTGGCCACCTCGTCGCCGTTGACCACCTCGTCGCCGTCGCGCCAGATGCCGAGCCGGCCGGCGATGGCCGCCGCGGTGGCCGGGTGGTCACCGGTGACGAGCAGGAGGCGGATGCCGGCGCGGGTGAAGGTCTCGGCGATGTCCGGGGCGGCGGCACGCACCGGGTCCCCGATCCCGACCAGCCCGAGCGGGCGCAGGCCCACCGGCGCGTCCGCGTCGGGCCGGTCGGCGCTGGCCGCGGCGGCGACCGCGATGACCCGTAGGCCCAGGGCGGCCAGCCGGGCCGCCGCCGCCTTCATGCCGGCCAGGCCGGCGCCGGTCGCCGCCACCAGCGGGGGCGCCAGCACCGCCTCCGGCGCGCCCTTGCAGACGGTGAGGTACCGGCCGTCGGGCCGGTGGTGCACGGTCGTCATGCGCCGGGTCGCCTGGTCGAAGGGCTGCTCGTCGACGCGCGGCGCGCCGGCCCGCTCCGCCTGCGGGTCCAGCCCGCAGCGGCCCGCGAAGGTCACCAGAGCGGCCTCGAGCGGGTCACCGACCGAGGTCCACTGCGGGTTGTCCGGGCCCGGTGGCACCAGCGCCGCGTCGCTGCACAGCAGCGCGGTGCGGGCCAGGTCGACCAGGACGCGAGGGAGCGGGGGCGGGTGCGGGCCGGCCGGCCCGTGCACCTGCCCGGTCGGGTCGTAGCCGGTGCCGGTCACGGCGTACTCGACGCCTTCGGCGGTGACCACCCGCTGCACCGCCATCCGGCCCTCGGTCAGGGTGCCGGTCTTGTCCGACGCGACGACGGTGACCGACCCGAGCGTCTCCACCGCGTGCAGCCGGCGCGGGATGGCCTGCTCGGCCGCCATGCGCCGGGCGCCGAGCGCGAGCGCGAGGGTCACCACCGCCGGCAGCGACTCCGGCACCGCCGCGACGACGAGGCTCACCGCGGTGACCGCCATCTCCACCACGCCCCGCCCGGCGAGCAGGCCGAGGCCGAGCACGGCGGCCGACAGCACCACCGCGGTGAGGCCGAGGACGCGGCCGAGCGAGGCCAGCCGCCGCTGTAGCGGCGTCGGGCCGGGCCGTACCGAGGCGACCAGGGTCGCGATGCGCCCGAGCGCGCTGTCCGCCCCGGTCCGGGTCACCGTGCCGGCGGCCCGCCCGGTCACCACGACCGTGCCCGCGTACGCCTCGTCACCGGCCCGGCGGGCGACCGGGACCGACTCACCGGTCAGCGCCGACTCGTCGAACCGCAGCCGGTGGTCGTCGACGAGCAGCAGGTCGGCCGGCACGATGTCGCCGGCCTCCAGCCGGACCAGGTCGTCGCGCACCACCTCCGCGGCGTCAACGACGAGGTCGACCCCGTCGCGGACCACGCGTGCGGTGGGGGCCGCCATGCGGTCCAGCGCCGCGATGGCGCGGTCCGCCCGGATCTCCTGGGCCACCCCGATCGCCGTGTTCACCGTGACCACCAGCGCGATGACCAGCGTGTCGGTGAGGTCGCCGAGCAGCGTCGTGACGACCGCGGCGGCCAGCAGCAGCGCCACCAGCGGGTCGGTCAGCTGGCGCAGGACGCGCGTGGCGAGCCGGCGTGGGCGCGCTCGCGCGACCGCGTTCGGACCGTCGGCCGCCAGGCGGGCCGCGGCCTGCGCCGCCGAAAGGCCCGTGGCGGTCGGGCGGGGCACGTCGATAGAGGTCATCTCACCACGTCCGCGAGGTGTGCCGGGGGTGCCTGCCAGGACGGGCTCTCCAGCCGGCGGCGGCGGGACCTTCGCCCCTGTCACCCGCATGATGCCCGACCCACGCTGGACGCACGGGCCGCCGGACCGGCACGGTACGGCGGATCGGCACGCAACGCCGGCACCGCGTGCGGCTGGACCGCGCAGCCGCCCGACAGATGGGAGGTGCCAGGATGGCACCGGGACACGGGGCGGCGAGATCGTTGGTCACCGGCCCCCGGGCACACGCCCGGCAGGGCCACCGGGAGAGCAGGCCGACCGCCGGGATGGTCGTGATCGGGGTCGGCAACCCGCTGCGGCGGGACGACGGCGTGGGACCCGCCGTGATCGAGCTGCTCCGGGCGATGTCCCTGCCCGGGGTGGCGCTGGCGACGAGCCTCGGCGGCGGCGCCGAGCTGGTCTCCCACTGGGACGGGCGCGCGCTGGTCATCGTGGTCGACGCGGTGCGGTCGTGGCCGGCGCACCCGGGCCGGGTCCACCGGCTCGCGGTGCCGCGCTCCGGCGGCGAGCGGACCCGCGCCGCCAGCTCGCACGGCATCGGCCTGGGCAACGCGGTCCAGCTGGCCGAGGAGACCGGCCGGCTGCCCGAGCGCCTGGTCCTCTACGCCGTCGAGGCCGCGGACATCGGCGACGGTGCCGGACTGACGCCGGCGGTGCAGGCATCCGCCGAGCGGCTGGCCGACGAGATCGCCGTGGTCGCCTGGGCGGCCCGCCAGGCGCGGGCTGTGCCCGCCGGACCGGCCCGCTAGGCGCGGGCTGTGCCCGCCGGACCGGCCCGCTAGGCGCGGACTGCTGGGCCGGTCGGTCAGCCGCACCTCGACTCCTCGGCTCTCGTGGTCAGGGGCACCTGGTAGCTAGTCGGGCTGGCGTGTCTCGCAGTCGGGCTGGCGCAGGGTGCGCAGTGCCGGGTCCGGCTCCTGGCCCAGCGGCGCCAGGCGCAGCTTTGCGTCGACCGCCGCGACGCCGTCGGAGAAGACCAGCAGCGGGTTCAGGTCCAGCTCGGCCACCTCGGGCAGGTCCTCGGCGAGCCGGCCGAGGCGGACCAGCAGGTCGTCCAGCGCCGCGGTGTCCGCGGGCGGGCTGCCCCGGAAGCCGGTCAGCAGCGGCGCCCCGCGCAGGCCCCGCCACATCGCGGCGGCGTCCACGTCGGTGACGGGCAGCAGCCGGAACGCGCGGTCGCCGAGCAGGTCGGTGTGCACGCCGCCCAGCCCGACCATGACCAGCGAGCCGAACAGCGGGTCGTGCACGACACCGGCGACCAGCTCGACGCCGCCGTGGCGCATGGGCTGCACGACCACCGCCGGGCTGGGGGTGCGCAGCGTGGCGGAGATCGCCCCGTACGCGTCCGCGACCGCCTGCGCGCCGGACAGGTCCAGCCGGACCAGTCCCAGGTCGCTCTTGTGCACGATGGCCGGGTCGGCCGCCTTCACCGCGACCGGGTAGCCGAGCCTCGCCGCAGCCTCCACTGTGGTCTCCCCGTCGTGGGTGACCAGGCTCGGCACGACCGGGATGCCGTAGCAGCCGAGCAGGTCCGCCACGAGCGGCAGGGGCTGCCACCCGCCGCCGGCCGCCAGCGCCGTGTCCACAAGGGAGCGTGCCCGGGCCGGGTAGACGTCGGTCAGGATCGGACGGGTGCCCAGCGGCTGGGCGCGCCAGCGCGCGTACTGGAAGGCGTGCGCCAGCGCCCGGACCGCCTGCTCCGGCATGGGGTAGACCGGTGCCCGGCGCTCACCCAGGTGCGCCGGCGGCTCCTCGAACCCGATCAGCACCACGGCCACCGGCAGCTCGCTCACGTCGTCCGCCGCCGCCGCGATGGCGGCCAGCGCCTCGGCCGGGTCGTTGGCGCGGGTGGCGCAGAAGACGGCCAGCACCGCGTCGACCTCCCCGCTGCCGGCCGTCCGCAGCAGCGCCTGGCCCAGGCCGGCCGGGGTCGCCCCGGCGCCGAGGTCCACCGGGTTGCCGCCGGGGGAGCCGGTCTCCGGCACGCGCAGGCCGGCCGCGTCCGCCGCGTCCGCGGCGAGCACGTTGAACCCGCCGGCGTTGCCGACGATGCCCAGCCGTGGCCCGGCCGGCAGTGGCTGGTCGACCAGCATCCGGGCCGCGTCCAGCAGCTCGCCGAGGGTGTCCGTACGGACCACGCCGGCCTGGGCGAAGAGCGAGTCCACGGCCACGTCGGGTGCTGCTGCGGCGGCTGTGTGCGAGGCGCCCGCCCGCTGGCCACAGGCCGAGCGCCCGCTCTTGACCGCCAGCACCGGCTTGCGGCGCGCCACCGCGCGGGCGACCCGGGCGAACTTGCGCGGGTTGCCGAACGACTCCAGGTAGAGCGCGACCGCCCGGGTCGCCTCGTCGTCGTACCAGTAGGCGAGCAGGTCGTTGCCGCTGACGTCGGCCTTGTTGCCGAGCGAGACGAAGGTGGAGACGCCGGTGCCGGTGCGGACCGCGTGGTCCAGGATCGCGATGCCCACCGCGCCGGACTGCGACGCCACGGCGAGCCCGCCCGGGCGCGGCAGCGGCCCGGCGAACGTCGCGGCGAGGCGTACCGTCGGGTCGGCGTTGAGCACGCCCAGGCAGTTGGGGCCGACCAGCCGGATGCCCCCGGCCCGGGCCGTGCGCAGCACCTCCGCCTGCATCAGCCGGCCGGGCTCGCCACACTCGCCGAACCCGGAGGTGAGCACCACCGCGGCACGCGCACCGGCCGAGCCGGCGTCGGCGAGCACCGCGGCGACGTGCGGCGCCGGGACCGCCACCACGACCAGGTCCACCGGCTCGGGCACGGCCGAGACCGCGGGGTAGCAGGCGACACCCGCCACCTGCTCGGCGTTCGGGTTCACCGCGTAGAGCCGGCCGGTGTAGCCCTGTTCGGCGAGGCTGCGCAGCACCTCGTGACCGATCCCGCCGGGGGTGCGGCCGGCGCCGACCACGGCGACCGAGGCGGGGGCGAGCAGCGGGCGCAGCGCGTGCCGTTCGGCGGTGCGTTCCCGCAGGTCCAGGGCTGCCAGCGCGACCTCGTCGGGGTCCGTGGGCAGCCGTACGTGCATCACGCCCTCCTCGAAGCGCATCCGCGCGCCCGGGGCGAAGCCGGTCACCACCCGCAGCATGCCCGCGTTGGAGGCGAGCACGTCGCCGACGATCTCCCGGATGCCGTGCTGCCGGGCGTGTGCGGCCAGCTCCTCCAGCTGGAGCGTGCCGACGCCGTGCCGGTGGTAGTCGTCGGCGACGAGCATGGCGAACTCGGCCCGGTCGGACCCGCCCAGCCGCTCGTACGAGGCGACGCCGACCAGCCGGCCCCGGTCGATGGCGACGACCGCGAAGTGGTCCGCGCCGGCCGGGCGGACCAGCCGCGCGACCTCCGCCTCGAGCTGGGCGGTGCCGAACGAGAAGAACCGGGCGTACCGGCTCTCGTCGCTCACGCCGGTGTAGAGCTGGCGCAGCGCCTCGCGGTCGTCGGGCCGGACCGGACGCAGGTGCACGATCCGGCCGTCCACGGTGAGCGCGTCGTGGCCGGTGGTGCCCGGCTGGGCGGTGCCGGTGCCGGGCGGGGTGGTGGCGGTGCCAGGGGCCGCCGGGGCGGTGGCGACAGGCGTAGCGGTCACGCTTCCAGGTCATCACGCCGGCCGGCCCGGCGTGAGGTACGGACGGCACGGCCGGTCGGGACTGAGGTCCCGGTCGTGGACCGAGGCCCGGTCGTGGACCGAGGCCCTAGGAAGGGTCCGGCTCCTCGTCCCAGCACGAGCAGGGACCGGTGCGGCGGACCACGGCGACCGGGCAGGCGGCGTGCTGGATCATGGTACGTGGGACCGGGCCGAGCAGCGGCGAGCCGGTCCGCGCCGCGGCGCCGACCACCACGAGCCCGGCCCGCGCGCTGGCGTCCAGCAGGGTCTGTGCCGGGTCGCCGTCGTAGAGCGGCATCCGCTCGACGTCGACGTCGGGGAACTTCCGCGACCACTCGGCCAGCGCGTCGGCGACCAGCCGGTCCGCCGCCGACCGGGCCTGGTGCAGGTTGTACGCGAACGGGTTGATGCCGTGCAGTGCGGTGCCCGCCACGGTGGACCAGACGTGCACCGCGATCAGGCGGGCGCCCCGCAGGGACGCCTCCTCGAAGGCGAACGCGACCGTCGGCTCGTCCGGCTCCGACACGGTCAGGCCGAGCAGGACCGGCCCCTCGACCGGGCCGCGCGCGGCCGGCGGCACGACCAGGGTGGGGCACCAGGCGTGGGTGGCCACCTCGGCGCAGAACAGGCCGTGCGGCAGCGCCCCGGATGGCGGGCCCACCACCACGAGGGCCGCGCCGCAGGACTCCCGGACGAGGCAGCGGACCGGCTCGCCGCGGGCCGCGAGGGCGGCGACGGCAAGGCCGGGCCAGCCCGTGCACGCGTGGCGGACCGCCCCTGCCAGCACCGGGTCCGACCCTGCCGTCGCGGTCCCGGTGGGGGCGGGGCCGGTAGGGGCGGGGCCGGTGGCGACCAGCACCAGCGGCATCCGGCGCAGGGCCGCCTCGCCCGCGGCCAGCTCCACCGCTGCCCGTGAGCCGGGCCAGCTGTCCACACCGGCGACGACCCGGGGTGTCAACGTGTCGTACATGGCACACCTCCCGGCCCTTGTAGACCGAGCGTGTCCCCGGGCCCGGCTGGCACAACAGGGTCGGTCGGCCCGGATGCCACGCCGACGGGCCCTGGCCGGATGGCGATGGGCCGGGCCCGGTACGGCCAGGAACAGCCGGTGGGGGTGACGCTCCGCTGAGGACACGCATCGCCCGTCCGGGTGGTGTGCCGCAGCAGGGACGGCCTCCGGCGGGGACGGCCCGCGGACCGGTGCGCTGCCGGCCGGTCCGGACCGGCCGGCAGCGACGCGGGCACACCCGGGTACCCGCGCGGCGCGTACCCGGGTCCGCCCAGCTTCAGTCGGGCTTGCCCCGGGTCCGCCACGCGGCCAGGTGCCCGGCGAGGACCTCGGCCAGCGTCGGCGAGCCGACCTCCTTGAGGTCGTAGGTGACCCGCCGCACCGGGTGCCCGAGGTCGACCAGGCGGCCGAGGTCCATCGGGGTGCCGACGATGACCGCGTCGCAGTCCGCCGCCCGGACCGTCTCGGCCAGCTCGGCCAGCTGCCGGTCGCCGTAGCCCATCGCCGGCAGCACGGAGCCGATCTCCGGGTACGCGGTGTAGGTGTCCGCGATCGAGCCGACCGCGTACGGCCTGGGGTCGACCACCTCGGCGGCCCCGGCCTGCCGGGCGGCGACCGTGCCGGCGCCGAACGGCATGCCGCCGTGGGTGGCGGTCGGGCCGTCCTCGATGACCAGGACGCGCTTGCCGGCCAGGGACGGGCCGGGGTCGAGCTGCGGCGGTGAGGCGGCCATGACGATGGTCGCCTGGGGGTTGACCGCCTTGACGTTCGCCACGACCTGCTCGACCGCTGCCGGCTCGGCGCTGTCGACCTTGTTGACCACGACCACGTCGGCCATCCGCAGGTTGGTCTCGCCGGGGTAGTAGGCCAGCTCGTGCCCTGGCCGCAGCGGGTCGACCACGGTGATCATGAGATCCGGCGTGTAGAACGGGAAGTCGTTGTTGCCCCCGTCCCAGATGACGACGTCAGCCTGCGGCTCGGCCAGGCGCAGGATCTCCTCGTAGTCGACGCCGGCGTACATCACCACGCCCATGCGCACCGGCGCCTCGTACTCCTCCCGCTCCTCGATGGTCGGGTTGCTCGCGTCGATGTCGTCCAAGCTGGCGAAGCGCTGCACCCGCATCCGCTCCAGGTCGCCGTAGGGCATCGGGTGGCGGACCTGGGCGACGGCCAGGCCGGCGTCGAGCAGGATCTGCCCGACCCGGCGGCTGGTCTGGCTCTTGCCGCAGCCGGTGCGTACGGCGCACACCGCGACCACCGGCTTGGTGCTGGCCAGGCTGCTCGCCTTCGGCCCGATGAGCCGGAAGTCGGCCCCGCAGCTCAGCACGAGGGAGGCCTTGTGCATCACCTCCTGGTGGGACAGGTCCGAGTAGGCCAGCACCACCTCGTCGACGTCCTCGTCGGCGATGAGCTTGGGCAGGTCCTCCTCGGCCAGGATGGGGATGCCCTGCGGGTAGCGCGCACCGGCCAGCGAGGGCGGGTAGGTACGCCCGGCGATGCCCGGGATCTGGGCCGCGGTGAAGGCGACGACCTGCGTCGAGGCGTCCTCCCGGAACACCGTGTTGAAGTCGTGGAAGTCACGCCCACCGGCACCCATGATCACAATGCGCCGCATGTCATCCCCTCTCCTGCCGCAGCCTCTCGCGCTCGACCTTGACCACCTCCGCCAGCGCGGCGTCGAGGTCGGCAGGCAGCCGCAGCTCCTCGCTGTGCGCGGTGACCGACTCGGCGACCCCGGCGGCCACCACGTGCCCGCCGCGCCGGGCGGTCGCATACCTCATCCACAGGAAGACCGGGATGCCGAGCAGGATCAGCAGGAACCCTTTGTAGACGACCTCGTAGCCGGAGCCGGCGACGGTCCAGATAGCGTACGCCAACGCCAGCCCCGCGACCGTGGCGTGACCGGCCAGCCG
>DASSUC010000388.1:0-18230 GCA_035707405.1 Micromonosporaceae bacterium
GCATCCGGTCCGCCAACGTTGACTTGCCGTGGTCGATGTGGGCGATGATGCAGAAGTTCCGGATCAGTGCGGGGTCGGTCGCGCCGGGGTCGAGCGGGGGAACGTCAGGCACGGTCGTCCGTTCTCGTCGGTCGTCTCTCGCCGGTCGGGTCTGTTCGGTCGGTCTGTTCGGTCGTCTCTCGCCTGTCGCCAGGTGGTCCTATGGTCCCACGCAGCGGCGGCGGGCAGGATCAGCCCCATGCGGACCACGCTGCCGGCGGTGCCCTACCACGCGACCGCCCAGCGCCCCGGCTGGGCCGAGCTCCCCGCGGGCCTGCGCAGCGGCATCGAGCAGCGCATCGGCGCCCCGGTGGCCGGCGCGCGCAGCGCCGGCGGGGGCTTCACCCGCGGCTTCGCGGCGGTCCTGCGCACCACCACCGGCGAGCGGGCGTTCGTCAAGGCCGCCCCCGCCGGCACGCCAGTCGCCGCCGCGTACGCCCGCGAGGCCGAGGTCACGGCCGCACTGCCGGACGCCGTACCCGCGGCGCGGCTGCGCTGGACCGCGACGGCGGCGGGCTGGTACGCGATCTGCCTGGACCCGGTCGACGGCCACGTGCCGCGGCTGCCTTGGGACCCGGCCGAGCTGGACGCGGCGCTCGCCGCGTGGGCCGCCGCCGCCGAGGCGCTGCGCCACCCGCCGCCGCGGCTGCTCGCCCTGGGCCTGCCGGCCTTCGCGGACATCGCGGCCAGTGACCTCAGCCACTGGCAGCCGGTCGCCGCGCACCGGGCGCCGCTGCCGGCCATGCCCGGGTACGCGCGCAGCCGGCTGGCTGAGCTGGCCGCCCTGGAGGCCACACTGCCGGGGCACGCCGCCGGGGCTACCGGCGTGACCCACTGCGACCTGCGCCTCGACAACGTGCTGGTCGACCCGGTCGGGCGGGCCTGGATCTGTGACTGGAACTGGGTCTGCACCGGGCCGGCCTGGGTCGACACGGCGGCCCTGCTGGTGACCGCCTACGCCAGCGGCCTGGACGCGGACGGGCTCTTCACCGCCCACCCGACCGCGCGGACCGTTCCGGCGGAGGCGCTGGACGCGCTGCTCGCCGGGCTCGCCGGGTTCTGGCTGGTGCAGAGCGGCTGGGGACCCTCGGACGCCTCGCCGGCGCTGCGCGGGCACCAGCGGTGGAGCGGTGAGGCGAGCCTGGCGTGGCTGGCGCGGCGCCGCGGCTGGCCCGTTTTGGCTGGCTCCGGCCCGGCCTGGTAACCTTGCTCCTCGCGCCGGGTGGCGTGTCCGCGTTGCGTGCGCCCGCCCTGAGCTCCTAGCTAGCCAACCTACTTAGCTATCGAAACTACTCAGCTACCCCAAACTACCTAGCTACCCGAACTATTCAGGACGAGGCTGTCGCGTGGCGAACATCAAGTCCCAGATCAAGCGCAACCGGCAGAACGAGAAGCGCCGCCTGCGCAACAAGTCGGTCAAGTCGTCACTGAAGACCGCGATCCGCAAGTTCACCGTCGCGGCGCAGGCCGGTGACCCCGAGAACGCGACAACGCTGATGCGTGAGGCCTCCCGCCAGCTGGACAAGGCGGTCAGCAAGGGCGTTATCCATAAGAACCAGGCGGCGAACCGTAAGTCGGCCATTGCCAAGCGGCTGCAGACGCTGACCCCCTGACCCCGCCGCTCTGACCCCCTGCCCGGACCCGCCGCCCGGACGGCTCTGGGCCGGGCCCATCCGTGCCGAACCCATCCGTGCCGCACGGTCGCACCTGCCCGGATCATCGCGATCCGGGCAGCCGCATCTGCGGCCTCGACGACTGGCGGCTGCGCCTGTGGCTGCCGCCGTCAGCCGGGTTTCCCGGCGGCTCGATCGGGAGAATGTCGCTGGCATGCGGTTGGCTCCCTTTGCCCTGGCCGAACGGGCCGTCCAGGCGCGTGACGTGATGACCGCAGCGTTCGACCTGGACCCGGCCGAGGCCAGCCAGCGTGAGGAGATCTTCCGCGGGCACGCGCAGCGCCCCGGCATCATCTGCCTCGGCGCGTTCGACCCCGGGGACCAGCTCGTCGCCTTCTGCTACGGGTTTCCCGGACTGCCGTCCAACTGGTGGGAGAACCAGATCCGGCCGCACCTCGTGGACGCGGGCACCGAGGAGTGGCTGTCCGACGTCTTCGAGCTCACGGAGCTGCACGTGCACCCGGACCGGCAGGGCCGGGGGATCGGCCGGACGCTCATCACGTCCGTGTGCAACGCCAGCAACCTGCCGAAGGCGATCCTCTCCGTACGCAGCGGCTCGACCGTGGCCCAGCGGCTCTACCGCGGCCTCGGCTTCACCGACCTGACGGCGCCGTTCACGTTCGGCAACCTGCCACCCGAGTATCTGGTGATGGGTGCGTGGCTGCCGCTACCGACGAACCGGCGCCACCGGTGACCGCCGCCCTTCGCCGGGCACGCGTCCAGGGCCGGCCCAGCGGCGGTCAGGCTGCGGCGTCAGGCTGGGGCGTCAGGCCGCACCGGCGCCCTGGCGGGCTGCGGCGACCGCGAACACCGCCCGCTCCAGCGCGTACGCCCGGTCATCCGCCCCACCCTTGACCTCGGCGTTGCACGCCGCTGCCGCCTGCATGGCGTCGACCAGCCCCTCCGCCGACCAGCCCCGCGCCTGCCGCTGCGCACGCTCGATCTTCCACGCCGGCATGCCGAGCGTGCTCGCCAGCTGGTACGGGCTGCCCCGGCCGGCGGAGGCGACCCGGGCCACCGTACGCACCCCGTCGGCGAGCGCGTCCGCGATGGGCACCGGGTCGACACCGATGTGCAGGGCCCAGCGCAGCGCCTCCAGCGCGGCGGGCACATCGCCGACCATCGCCGCATCGGCGACCGTGAAGCCGCTGACCTCGGCCCGGCCCCGGTAGTAGCGGGCCACCGTCTCGGCCGTGACCCGGCCGTCGGTGTCGGCCATCAGCTGTGAGCACGCCGACGCGAGTTCGCGCAGGTCCGTACCGACGGTGGCGAGCAGCGCCTCGGCCGCGTCCTCCGGGCACCCGCCACCGAGCCGGCGGATCTCGCCGCGGACGAAGCCAACCCGGTCGCGGTGGCGGGTCAGCTTGGCGGCGGCCACGACCACCGCTCCGGCCGAGCGCAGCCCGTCGGCGAAGGCTCTGCCCTTGGCCCCGCCGGCGTGCGTCACCACCATGCTTACGTCGTGATCCGGGTCCCGGGCGTAGTTGAGCACCGCCGCCACCAGGTCCTTCTTGGCGTCCTGGCCGTTGGTGACGATGATCACCCGCCGGCCGCCGAAGAGCGACGGGCTCAGCGACTCGACAAGCGCACCGGGCACCGTGTCCGCCGCAACGAACTCATGGACATCGGTCTCGGGATCGGCAGCCCGCACGGCCGCCACCACATCCGCGACGGCTCGGGCCACGAGCAGCTCCTCGTCGCCGAGCACGAGAGTGAGGGGGGGTGGGAGCGCCGGTGTCACGGCGTCATCGTCGCACGGCCCGCCGACAGGCTGGCCCGCCGACAGACCGGCGCACCGGCGCCCCACACCGGCGCCCACCGACCGCTGCGGCCGGGTCGCCGCACCTGGGGGTCGCCGCACCGGGGGGTCGCCGCACCTGGGGTCAGTGGAACCCAACCGTCGGTAGCGGATAGTTGAAGCCGGCGAGGGAGAGACGATGCAGCGCAGGTTCGTGCCGTCCCAGGATGGCTTCGCTTTTGTCAACTCGTGGCCGAGGCAGCCGGCGGTCGTGCGGCCGACCCCGCTCGGCACGCTGACCCTGGGTGACGCCGCCGCCGGGCTCTGCGGCGGCATGGTCTTCGCCTCGCTCGACTACTGGCGGTCCGGTACGCCACCGCCATCCCAGCGCCCCGAGGCGGACCACCCGCTCTACGGCTTCATCGTCCACCGCCTGGTCGACTCCTGGTGCCTGCCGGTCGGGGTCACCCAGTACTACCGATGGATGAGAATGCCCGATGGCGACGCGAGCCTCACCCTGCTCGGTCGCCCGGTACGCGGCAGGCGGGGTCTGGCCTGGCGCACGGTGGTGCAACAGTGGCCCCGGATCTCCACCGAGCTCGACCGCGGGGTGCCGGTCCCGCTCGGCGTGGTCACCGTGGCCTCGGCCGAC
The DNA here is from genome assembly GCA_035707405.1 of Micromonosporaceae bacterium. Lineage (GTDB taxonomy): Bacteria > Actinomycetota > Actinomycetes > Mycobacteriales > Micromonosporaceae > DASSUC01. The sequence goes on from DASSUC010000388.1 coordinate 4,103, forward strand.
CCCCGGAACCTGGCGCACAACCATCAGGTGCTCGCCTGCGGCTACGAGACGACCAGCGCCAGGACCACCATCCAGGTGTACGACCCGAACCGCGGTCGCCGCGACGACATCTTCGTCAGCTTCGGCTCCGGCGCTCCGGCGGGACCGACGACCTTCGAGCACAACCTCGGCATCGGGCAGCGGCGCATCCGCGGCTTCTTCCGGACCGCGTACACGCCCGCCCGCGTTCCCAGCGCGTGAACGACCCCCGCCGGCCGGTGCCGCACGGCCACACCGGTGCCGCACGGTCACCCGAGGGCGCTCAGGCGGCCGATGACGTGCCTGCCCAGGCCCTCGACGAACCCGACCGGGTCGTCCCCCGGCGGCATCACGTGGACCTCCTGGATGCCGACGTCGGCGAAGCCGCGCATCTGCTCGACGAACGCCTGACCACCTTCGGCGGTGGGCTGGAACGGGGCGACCCACAGGATGGTCCTGCGGATGCGGTCGAAGTCGGTGCCCTCCCGCGCACAGTGCGCCGCCAGCACGTCGAGCTTGGCCTTGATCTGCTCAGGCCCCCTGTCCGGGCTGGCGAACAGGTTGCCGGCGTCACCGTACTTCGCCAGCAGCCGCAGGGTCTTCCGTTCCCCGTCACCGCCGATCATGATCGGCGGGCGTGGACGGGCCAGCGGCTGCGGGACGTTGCGGGTCTCCGCCAGCCGGTAGTGCCTGCCGTGGTACGGGCCGTCGTCGTCGCTCCACATCTGACGGACGATCTGCAGCGTCTCCTCCAGCCGCTCGAACCGCTCCGCCAGCGGCGGGAACGGCACCCCGTACGCGGCGTGCTCGCGTTCGTACCAGGCCGCACCGATGCCGAGCATGGCCCGCCCGCCGGAGAGCACGTCCAGTGTGGACACGATCTTCCCCAGCAGCCCGGGGTGACGGTAGGTGACGCCGGTGACCAGCAGCTGAAGCTCGACCGTGCGCGTGTGCGCGGCCAGGAAGCCGAGGGTCGTGTAGCCCTCCAGCATCGGCTGCTCGACCCCGCCGGCCATATCGAGCTGCAGGTAATGGTCCATCACCGACAGGTTGTCCACCCCGGCGTCCTCGGCCGCCCGGCCGACCCCGGCGACGGCCGGCCCGATCGCCGCGGTCCCGCCGGGCAGCGTGAAGTTCACCAGATGCACGCCCAGTCTCATCCGTGCTCGCCTCCTTCGTGTCGCCTCCGGGTCAGACTCTAGGTACCCGAGCCGCGGGCGACCACTGCGAGACCCTCCTGGGTCAGCACGGCGGCCAGGTCTCCCTGAAGATCGGTGCGCAGCACCCGGGCGCCGTGGCGGCGCAGGAGATCGAGCACTGCCGGGTTGGGGTGGCCGTACCGGTTCCCCACCCCCACCGAGACGAGCGCGACCCGGGGCGCCGCCGCGGCGAGAAAACCCGGGTCCTGGTACGCGCTGCCGTGGTGGGCGACCTTCAGCACCTGGGCGGCGAGCGGGCGGGCGCCGTAGGCGGCCAGCATCCTCGCCTGCTCCTCCCCTTCGGCGTCCCCGGCGAGCAGGATATCGACCCCGCGCACGCTGGCCCGCACCACCAGGGAGTTGTTGTTCGCGTCAGACCGCGTGCCGGTGATCCGACCGGGCGGCCCGAGCACGGTCAGCCGCACCTGGCCCGCCTCGTACGCCCAACCGGCGCTCACCTCGCCCACCGGCACGCCACGGCCGGCCGCGCTGCGGCGCACCAGTGCCCGCCCGGCCTCCGGCTCGGACCACGCCGGGGTGACCACCGCTGCGACCCGGCGGCCGCGGAACACCCCGCCGACACCGTCCACGTGGTCGGCGTGGAAGTGGCTCACCACGAGCAGCGGCACCGCGGTCACGCCGAGCCGGCGCAGGCAGGCGTCCGTGGCGGCCGGGTCAGGTCCGGCGTCGACCACGACGGCCTGACCAACGGCGACGGGCAGCACCACCGCGTCTCCCTGCCCGACCGCGCACGCCACCACGAGCCAGCCCGCGGGTGGCCAGCCGCCAGCGAGCAGCCGGACTGGAAGCGCGCCTACCACTACCGCGGCTGCGACGACGGCCACGAGCACCCGCACCGCTCGACGCCGCCCGGCGAGCAGCGCTGCGACCAGCACACCGGCGAGCAGCAACGCGCCGAGCGTGCCCGACCGCCAGGGCAGGGCACCCGCCGGGGTGTGTGCCCCGTGCCGGGCCACCAGCACCAACCACCATGCCGGCCACTGGCCCAGCCAGGCCACGGCCCCGGCGGCGGTTGACGACACGGGTGACAGCACGGCCGCGCCCACGCCGAGCACCGTGGCCGGCGCGACCGCGGGCACGGCGAGCAGGTTGGCGGGCACCGCGACCAGGCTCACCGTCCCGGACAGCCCCGCGATCACCGGAGCGCACGCGACCTGTGCCGCGGCAGGCACCGCCAGCGCCTCGGCCAGACCGGGCGGGACACCGCGGCGGCGCAGCGCGTCCCGCCAACCGGGAGCGAGCAGCAGCAGCGCGCCGGTGGCGAGCACGGACAGCGCGAACCCGGCATCACCGGCCAGCTCGGGGTCGACAACGACGAGCACCGCGACCGCCGCGGCCAGCGCCGGCAGGGCGGCCCGCGGCCGGGCCGAGGCGAGCGCAACCAGTGCCAGCGCACCCATCACCGCGGCCCGAAGCACGCTGGGCGAAGGCCGGGCGAGGACCACGAAGCCGGCGAGCGCGAGCAGGCTGGTCACCGCCGCAAGCCGCGGACCGGACCGGCACCACCGGGCGAGGAGCAGCACCGCACCCATCACGATCGCGCAGTTCGCGCCGCTGACGGCGGTCAGGTGGGTGAGCCCGGTGGCCCGGAAGTCCTCGTTGACGGCGGGGTCGAGGCGGCTGGTGTCGCCGACCACCAGACCGGGCAGCAGCCCACCCGGCTCGTCAGGCAGCGGGGCGCAGGCGCGCTGGAGGCCCGCTCGCAGCGAACCGGCGACCCGCTGGTGCCACGGCGGTGGGGCGAGCAGCTCGGGTGTCGCGCTCGCCGACAGCACCGCGGCGCGCAGGTCCCCGCCGCGCGCCGGGGCGAGCCGGCCGGCCACGGCCACCCGCTGGCCGGGTAGGACGGCCCGCCACGCGGGGTCACTGCCGAGGACCAGCACCCGGACGTCCACCGCCAGGACCTGCGTCGAGCCGGCACTGGACCACGTCAGCCGGCGCAGGTCGGCCGGGATCGCGGAGACCGCCGGCCGGCCGGCCGATCCCCGCACCGCCCGCGGGTCGTCGCGTACGACCAGCTCGGCCCGCCCCGCGGTGCGGTCGCGTGCCAGCTCGGCGGTCTCCGCGGCGTCCCTTACCGCAACCCGGGCGGTCGCGGACGTGGCGCCGCAGACCACACCCAGCAGCACGCCCACTGCGGCCCAGCCGGCTGCGGTCGCCACCGTCCCACCGGCCGCCCCCGCCCGGCGCCACACAAGGGCGCCGAGAGCGGCGGCGAGGACCGCCGCGGCGATGCTGAGAACCACCCCGGTTGCGGCACCGGCGTAGAGCACCGCCAGCGCGGCGAGCCAGGCGGCACCGGCGAGGCCGGCCAGCCGCAGGTCGAGCCGTCCGAGGGCGCCAGTGCTGCCGCTCACACCGTCACCAAGCTCTTGAGCTGGTCGTACCTGGTGTCACCGACGCCGTCGACCTGGCGCAGCTCGGCGACCGAGCGGAACCCGCCGTGTGCGGTGCGGTAGTCCAGGATGCGCTGGGCCAGCACCGGGCCGACCCCGGGCAGCTGGTCGAGCTGCGCGAGCGTAGCGGTGTTGAGGTTGACCGGCGCGCCCCCGGCCGGTTGGGCACCGGCTGGCCCTCCGGCACCGGGTGGAGGCGCGACGCCCACCACGATCAGCTCGCCGTCGGTGACCCGCCGGGCCAGGTTGACGAAGGCCAGGTCTGTGCCGGGCAGGGCACCGCCGGCGGCGGCGATGGCATCGGCGACCCGGGCGCCGGCCGGCAGGTCGACAAGGCCCGGGCGCCGCACCCGCCCGGCAACGGCGACCACGACCGCCGTCGGGCTGGCCGCCACCGCCACCCCGCCGGTCATGCCGGCCGGCGCCGGGACCGGCTCGACCCGTGGTCGTGCCTGCCATGCCAGAACCGCGGCACCGGCCACGACCACAACCGCGACCACGCCGAGCGCGCGGACCCCGCGGCGGCCGGGGTCCATCGCCCCGGCCAGCAGGGCACGGGCTGAGGTCGGGCTGACCGGCGTCGCCGGATCCGGCCCCCCGTGCCCGGCGTCGGCCACCGGCAACCCCCATCCACCGCCGGGCGGCACGGCGTCCAGGGCGGAGACGGTGGCGGGCGACCACGTCCGGGCCGCCCCCACATCCTCAGGGGCAGCCGCCCACGCGTGGGCCGGCCCCTCGTCAACGACGTGCGGCCCGGCCGGCGCAGGGGTGGCCGGCGCAGGGGTGGCCGGCCGCAGCACTCGTGCCAGGCGCTCGTGCACGGCCGTCTCGTCGTCGCTTTCCCGTCGCTGCCACACGCGGCGACCGTAGGCGGGTGAGTGGGCCGGGTGCCGCTGCTGCGCCGTCCGCTGTGGACAGCCGAGGGGGGTGTGGACGAGCTACCGCCGAGCCTCGCGATCTGCTATGGCCGCAGCACCGCTCACGGAAGCGGCTCACCCGTGCCGATGGACGACGATGCCGGCGAAGCCTGGCCCGACATGGGCGGCGACCGCGGGGCCGAGCTCGCAGACGTACCGCTCCCGCAGCCGCCCGCCGAGCCGCTCGGTGACCGTCGCCATGAGATGCTCCCCGCGTTCCGGCATGGCCAGATGGTGGACGGCGATGTCCACCTCGGACTCGCCGGCCGCCTCCACGGCCAGGTCCACCAGGCGTGCCAGGGCACGGCTGGCGGTACGCACCTTGTCCCGGAGCACGATCCGGCCGTCCACCATCCACAGGATCGGCTTGACCGCCAGTGCGGTGCCCACCAGAGCCGACGCCGCTCCGATGCGCCCGCCGCGGCGCAGGAACTCCAGCGTGTCGACGTAGAACAGCGTGGTGGTACGGGAGACGGCGGCCACTGCTGCGTCGCGTACCCCGGCCAGCGCGCCGCCTGCGGCGGCGGCGGACGCCGCAGCCAGCGCAGGGAAGCCCAGCCCCATGCCGGTAGCCCGGGAGTCGACGACGGTGACCCGGTCCCCGACCTCCTCCGCGGCGAGCACCGCCGCATCGAACGTGCCGGAGAGCTCCCGCGACAGGTGCACCGAGACCACACCGGTCGCGCCAGCCGCGAGCAGTCGCTGGTACGCCTCGACGAGCTCCGCCGGGGCGGGGCGGGAGGTCTTCACCTCGACACGGCGGCCGCTGAGCAGCCGGAAGACGTCGGCCGGTGCGACGTCGACGCCCTCGCGACCCTCGACCCCGTCCATCACCACCACGAGCGGCACAACGGTCACATTGCGCGTACGGGCCAGGTCGTCGGGCAGGTACGCGGTGGAGTCGGTCACGACCGCGACGGGCATGCGCCGAACGGTAGCGGATCCACCAGCCCGGGTACCCAGGCCGGACGGGCGGGTCCTCGGTGCGGACGGAGGCGGTGCTCAGGCCGGACGGACCGCAGAGACCTCGAAGACCGGACCGACCTGGCAGATGGTGGCGACGCCGGGGTTGACCCTGCCCTCGACGGTCACCCGGGCCCCGTGCCGCAGCAGTGTACGGTCGCCGCCGAGCAGCTCGTACGTCACGCCGCCGGTACGCAGTACCAGGCAGCCGCCCTCGATTTCGGACATCTCGACCATCCCGGTGAGCGAGGTCGGGCTGGTCGGGGCCGGCTTGGTCGGACCCGGCACCCGGGTCGGGGGTGCGGTCGGCTCCCGGCTGGGCTGGGGCGGGAACGGGGAGTCGGACGAGGTCACGGATCCTCCCGGTGAGGTGGGACCGCTCGGTGCGGGGCTTGGACCACCCGGCCCCGCGGCGCACCCGGCGAGCAGGGACGCGCCGAGCACGGCGACGGCTGCGGACGTGCGACGCGTACTCATGTTCGTTGGACGCTACCCGGGCCGCACCGGTTCCGCGACCGCCGCGACCCGGACAAGCCCACCACCCCGACAAGCCCGCCGGCCGGAGGCGAAGGCGCGTTCAGCTCAGGTTGTGCCCCCACAGCTGCCAGCCGCGGACCGGATCGTCGCGCAGCTCGGTCCAGTGGCAGTTGGCCAGCCCGCCGAGGGTGCGCGTGACCCCCTCCGGCCAGCCCAGCAGCCCGGCGCAGCCCTGCCGTGCCGCACCGCCGTGGGTGGCGACCACGACGGTCCCGCCGGGGCTGCGCCCGGCCGCCTCGCGCAGCGCCGCAGCGGCCCGTTTTGCCAGCTCTTCGATGTGTTCGATGGCGCAGCCCGGAGACGGGTCGCCGGCCCGCCACCGGTCGAGCTCGGCCGGCCAGCGCCGCCGTACCTCGACCAGGGTCAGCCCCTGCCACTCGCCGAGGTGGCGCTCGCGCAGCCTGGGGTCGGCGGCGACGGGCAGCCCGGTCACCGCGGCGAGTGCCGCGGCGGTGTCGGCCGCCCGGCGCAGGTCGCTCGCGACGATCACGTCGGGGTGCAGGTCGGCGAGGCGCGCTGCCGCCGCGGCGGCCTGCTCCCGGCCGAGCGGGCTGAGCGGCACGTCGTACTGGCCCTGCACGCGGTCGGTGGCGTTCCACTCGGTCTGCCCGTGCCGCCAGACGATCAGTCGGGTCACGCGGCGTCGACCGGTGCCGGCGCCAGGGCCCGGTCGACGAACGGGATGGCCGGGCAGTCCTTCCACAGCCGGTCCAGGGAGTAGAACTCCCGCTCCTCGTTGTGCTGGACGTGCACGACCGCGTCCACGTAGTCCAGCAGCACCCATCGACCGGCCCGCTCGCCCTCCCGCCGTACCGGCTTCGCCTTCTCCGGCAGGGCGAGCAGCCGCTCCTCGATCGCGTCGACGATGGCGAGGACCTGCCGCTCGTTGGGTGCGGAGGCGAGCACGAAGGCGTCGGTGATCACCAGCTGGTCACCGACGTCGAGGACGACAATGTGCTGCGCCTTCTTGTCGGCGGCTGCCTGGGCGGCGGCCAGCGCGAGCTCGATGGCGCGTTCAGATGCGGGCACCGGTCTCCTTCCGTCGCCGGACTCCACACCGGCCGAGGCCGGTACCTGCCTCGGCGGTGCGGCTCAAGCCTCTCACAAGATGGGCACGCATACCCCGTAGCCACCCGCTGAGGTGGCCTAACGGTAGAGATGACGTTTGGCGATGTACTGAACGACTCCGTCCGGCACGAGATACCACACCGGCTTGCCCGACCGCACCCGCTCCCGGCAGTCGCGCGACGAGATGGCCATGGCCGGCACCTGCACCAGCGTCACCGTGTCGGCCGGCAGGTGCGCGTCGGAGAGCTCGAACCCGGGCCGGGTGACCCCGATGAACCGGGCCAGCCCGAACATCCGCGACGGGTCCTTCCACGAGAGGATCTTCTCCAGCGCATCCGCCCCGGTGATGAAGTACAGCTCTGCCGCCGGGCCGTACGCCTGCCGTAGCTCACGCAGGGTGTCCACAGTGTACGTGGGCCCGGGCCGGTCGATGTCCACCCGGCTGGTCAGGAACCGGGGGTTCGACGCGGTCGCGATCACCGTCATCAGGTAGCGGTCCTCGGCCGCGGTGACCGGGGTCTCGGTCTTCTGCCACGGCTGTCCGGTCGGGACGAACACCACCTCGTCGAGCGAGAACCGGTCTGCGACCTCGCTCGCGGCGACCAGGTGGCCGTGGTGGACCGGATCGAACGTGCCACCCATGATGCCGATCCGCCGGGCTGCTGCCTCCACGAACCGATCATTTCAGACCACCCGCCGCCGGGCCGCCCGACCATCGTGGAGCCATTGTCGTCAGCCAATACCTTCACGGGTCGCCCCGTTGTCCTGTGCCGGCTGGTCGCCGACGGTCTCCCGGCGGCCAACGCCCTCACCGTGGTAGAGCGCGGGGCCGGTGTCGTGGGGATCGACCGGCTGGGTGTGGACCGGGCCGCTCGGCTCGGCGAGACCCGCCTCGCGCAGGGCCTCGACGAGCGCGTCGTGCTCCATCTCGTCGGCGCTGGCGATCCCCTGCCCGCGGGCGATGGCGCGCAGTGTGTCCAGGTCGTGTTCCTCGTACGACTCCTGCATGGCGGGGTATGTGCCCGACCCGGCCGGCCCAGAAACGCGGGGCGCACCGGCCGGTCGGTCCGGCCAGCCGGCGCCCCTCATGGCACGACCAGCTCGCGGAGCGTCACCATGCCCGGCACCCGCGGAGCGAGCGCGCGCAGCCGCACGGCCAGGCCCGCCGCCACAAGGACCGGGTCCGACCCGGGCGCCGGTACGGCGAGCCGGTCACGCAGCCACGGGCTCACCTCCGCCCAGCTGTAGAACAGCGTGTCCCGGCCGGGGTTGACCGGCGGCGGGAAGCCGGCCGGACCGACCCGGCCGAGCGCCCACAGCCGGACCGCCTCCCGGGACCGGCCGACCCGGTCGGCGATGTCGGCGAGCGTCACCCAGTCGTCGTCGACGAGCCGGACCGGCCGCAGCCCGGCCGCCTCCGCGTCCCGTACCGCCGACGCCACCGCCCCGGCCAGGTCGGGCTCGGCACGTTCGAACACGATCCGCCCGCCACTCTCCCGCGGGCCTGGTACGGCGACCGGCCTGGCCCCGAGCGCGGTCAGGGTCGCCAGCTGTCGGGCTTCTGGTGTGCTGGCCACGATGAGCACGAAGCGGTGCAGCGCCATCGAACCTCCTCGCCACCCACCGTGCACCAGCCCGGCGCCTGCGGGAGTGGCCCGGCCGAGCGGCACCGGGGCCACCACCCCTGGCCCCCCGGCTCCGGCCCCGGGGCCGGGAGGCGCTCCGATGGACAGTGGCCCCCGCCACCGGCCCGGGACATCGCACAGCGGCGCCACGGAAGCGGCGCCTGGCGCCTATGCTCTATCCCCTGCACGGGGGCGCGGACCTAGCCAAGGAGCACAGTCATGGACCACCCCAAAGGTGCCTTCGACACCCGCCGCGCGGTATGGCGCCGCGCTGGCGGGGGCCCGACCGGCCACGCCGACGACGCCGCCGGCACCTGGGCCGAGGGTCCCGGCCGGACCAGCACCGCCCAGGCCGACCCGGACGGTGGGCAGATCGAGATCGCCTTCGTAGACGACCTGATCGGCATGCGCAACTCGGCCGATCCGGACGGACCGATCCTGGTGTTCACTGAAAGTGAGTGGGAGGCTTTCGTGGCCGGCACCAAGGACGGCGAGTTCGACGTATAGCGACCGCGATACGGCATACAGCCACCGCGATACACTGCACATATGCGGATCTCACCGATGACATGCGGTTGGTGGGCCCCCTGACGGGCGGCCACCGCAGATCCGCGTCCCCAGCAACCTACGCGGCCGCCCGACCGGGCGGCCGCGTCGCATATCCTCCGCGGTTCCCCGGCGCGGGCGGTCGGCGTACCCCGACCCGAGGAGCTGACATGCCCACCACCGCAACCCGGCCGCGGACCGCGCGCCGCCTCTCCGGCCTCAAGCCAACCGGCCACCTGCAGCTCGGCAACTACCTCGGCGCGATCCGGCCGATGGTGCAGGCACAGCGCCATCGCGACCCGGTGGTGCTCGTGGTAGACCTGCACGCGCTGACGGTGCAGCACGACCCGGCCCGGCTGCGCGCGCTCGTCGCCGAACAGGCCACGGTCCTGCTCGCCGCGGGTGTCGACCCGGACCTGACCACCTGTTACGTGCAGTCGCACGTGCCGGAGCACCTGGAGCTGCACTACCTGCTGGAGTGCGCCACCGGGTACGGCGAGGCGCACCGCATGATCCAGTTCCGCGAGAAGGCGTCCATCCAGGAGCACGTCCGCCTCAGCCTGCTGACCTACCCGGTGCTGATGGCGGCGGACATCCTGCTGCACGACAGCGAGGAGGTGCCGGTCGGCGACGACCAGAGCCAGCACCTGGAGCTGACCCGGCACGTCGCGCAGCGGTTCAACGCCAGGTACGGCGACACGTTCGTGGTGCCGCGGGCGGTCAAGCCGCCGGTGGCGGCCCGAGTCATGGACCTGGCCGACCCCACCGCCAAGATGGGCAAGACCGCCGCGGCGGCCGGCACGCTCTACCTGCTCGACCCGCCGGACGTGCTGCGGCACAAGGTGATGCGGGCGGTCACCGACCCGCAGACCGAGGTGCGGTACGACCCGGCGGCCAAGCCGGGCGTGTCGAACCTGCTGGAGATCCTGGCCGGCTGCTGCGGGCAGGACCCGGTGGCGCTGTCCGGGCAGTTCAGCTCGTACGGCGAGCTGAAGCACGCCGTCGCCGACGCGGTCGTGGCTGTGCTCCGGCCGGTCCAGACCCGCTACGCGGAGCTGGCCCATGAGCCGGACCGGGTCGAGGCCGCGCTGGCTGCCGGGGCGCAACGGGCCCGGGAGCGGGCGGCGGCGACCGTCCGGCGCGCCAAGGAGGCGCTGGGCCTCCGGTAACTGGGCCTTCGGTAACTGGGCCTTCGGTAACTGGGCCTGCGGTAAGCGGCCTGCCTGAGCCGTCAGGAGGTGAGCCCTGGGACGGCGGCGGCCCGCAGCCGTCCCAGCACCTCGTCGCTGGGCCAGCGTTCAGCCCGGTACCGGGGCGGGTCCAGCCCATCCGCCGGCCGCAGCGGCACGTGCTCGATCACCTCCGGCCACGGTACGACGAACTGCGGCACGCCGGGCTCGGACACGAACGCCACGAAGTCCGTGCGGGGCAGCAGCACGCTGCCGGTCCGCGGCCAGCTGGCGGTGGTGATGACCGACCCGCCAGGGCTCTCGACCAGCGTCGGCTCGACCAGCGTCGCGCCGCCGTAGCGGCCTTCGAACGCGGCGTGCTGGTGCGCGTACTCCCGGCCGGCCAGCACCCGCTCGCTGCGCCGCACCCAGTGGTGCAGCGGATGGCCCGGCGGAGCGTCGTAGGGCACCGTACGTCCGTTGTCGTCGCTGACGTAGGCGACCGGAGAGATGGACCCGGCCTCCTGGAGGTAGTCGGCCTCGACCATCTGGAACAGGGCGTGCAGCACCCCCGCCTGGTCGGGCACGACGATCAGGGTGCGCCGGTCCGGCGCGAAGGCCACGGGCCGTCCGCCGACCCGCCCGGCGAGCCCGGCCAGCCAGCCATCAAGCAACAGGTACGACGTCCAGTACGCGTTCCCGTCGTCGACGAAGCGGATCATGGAGGCGCCCTCGGGCGGTGGGGCGACCGGCTGGCGCAGGTGCCGCACCAGGTTCTGCCTCGCCGCTGCGAACACGGCCCCGGCTGAAACTCCCCAGCTGGCCGGCCGCTCCGCGCTGACGTACCGCATCGCGTCCGGCTGGTCGATCACGACGAGCTCGGCCAGGTGGGGCATGGCGGGCCGGCGCAGCGGCGGCTTCGTCTGGGGATGGCGGATCGGCAGGGTCACCCCGCGCAGCACCGGGCGTAGCAGCGGGCGTACGGCCTCCCACCGCTCGCTCGCTGGCCTGCCGCGGCGCAGCGGCTCCCGCCGGGAACCCGGTGCGCCCAGGCCCAGCAGCCTACGCAGCCAGCCCACGCCGCTCCTCCTCCCGTTCGGCGTGGCTTGCAGGCTACCCCTCGCCGGCTCGGCCCGCCCGTTCCCCGGCCGAATCTCGCCGCGGGTCCCCCGCCACCCATCCGCCCTCGCCGGCCCGCTCATCCGCGCCAGACCAGGCCCCGTCGTCATCCTGGGCCCAATCGCCGTCCTGGGCCCCGACGTCGTCCTGGGCCCCGTCGTCATCCTCAGCCCAGGCGTCCTCGTCGGCTTCGCTCCAGGCGTCCTCGTCACCGGCCGCCCACCCATCCGGCGGCTCGTCGGCGGGTCGCTGGCGCCGCGCCCGGCGCATCGCCTTGCGCTCCGCAGCCGGCACCCGGTCACTTGCCCGCAGCCGGTAGTCGGCTCCGCGTGAGCCTGGGGTGAAGTTCGCGCCGGCGTACACGGTCGGCTGCCAGTCGAACTCCCGGCTGCCGATCCGCACCAGGCAGCCCGGCTCGGCCCCTGCCTTGGCGAGCGCCCCCTCCACGCCCAGCCGGGCCAGCCGGTCGGCCAGGTAGCCCACCGCCTCCTCGTTGTCGAAGTTGGTCTGCCGCACCCAGCGTTCCGGCTGGGCCCCGCGTACGACGAACACCCCGTCCGGCTCCTCCTCCACCGTGAACCCGGCGTCGTCCACGGCCACCGGCCGCAGCACGATCCGGGTCGGCTGCGCGGCCGGCGCGGCAGCCCGGTGCTCGGTGACGATCTCCGCCAGGGCGTATGCCAGCTCGCGCAGCCCCTCGCGGGTCGCCGCGCTCACCTCGTACGCCCGCAGCCCTCGCTCGGCCAGCTCGGGGCGCGCCAGCTCGGCGAGGACCCGGGCATCGGGCACGTCCACCTTGTTCAGCGCCACCAGGCGCGGCCGGTCCTGCAGGCCGCCGTACTCGGCCAGCTCGTGCTCGATCGCGTCGATATCGGACAGCGGGTCCCGCCCCGGCTCCTGGGTCGCGCAGTCGACCACATGGACCAGCACCGCGCAGCGCTCGACGTGGCGCAGGAACTCCAGCCCCAGCCCCTTGCCGGTAGCCGCGCCGGGGATCAGGCCGGGTACGTCGGCGATGGTGAACGTCTGGTCGTCGACCCGGACCACGCCGAGGTTGGGGACCAGAGTGGTGAACGGGTAGTCCGCGATCTTCGGCTTGGCCGCGGACAGCACGGAGATGAGCGACGACTTGCCGGCCGACGGGAAGCCGACCAGCCCGACGTCGGCCACGCTCTTCAGCTCCAGCACCACGTCCAGGCGTTCGCCCGGCTCGCCCAGCTCGGCGAAGCCGGGCGCCTTGCGGCGCGGGCCGGCCAGCGCCGCGTTGCCCCGCCCTCCGCGGCCACCCCGGGCGAGCACGAAGCTGGTGCCGGTGCCGACCAGGTCGGCGAGGACCTCCCCGCCGCAGGTCTGCACCACCGTCCCGTCGGGCACCGGCAGCACCAGGTCGGTCCCTGCCGCGCCGTGCCGGTTGGACCCGGCTCCGCCCTTGCCGTTCTCCGCCTTCACGTGCGGGCGGAAGTGGAAGTCCAGCAGCGTGTGCACGCCCGGGTCGACGGTGAGGACGACGTCCCCGCCGTGCCCGCCGCTGCCACCGTCCGGCCCGCCGAACGGCTTGAACTTCTCGCGGTGGATGGACACGCACCCGTGCCCGCCGTCACCCGCCTGCACGTGCAGGACGACGCGGTCGACAAAGGCGGTCACCGGACCATCCTCCTCCTCTCTACGCCGACCGCACGGCGGCAGCGCCGCGGCGACAGCACAACCGCGGCAGCACAACCGCGACAGCACAAGTGCGGCAGCACAACCGCGACAGCACAACCGCGACAGCACAAGTGCGACAAGCACAACCGTCCCAGCACAGCCGCGCAACCAGCACGGCCACGGGACGCGCAACGGCGGGCCCGGACGTGGTCCGGGCCCGCCGTGTGGACCAGATGCCGGACGGAAGGCCGGCAGGCGTCAACCGGGGCGGCGTCAGCGCTCCGTCGGCACGATGCTGACCACCTTGCGACCGCGCCTGGTGCCGAAGAGCACCGCGCCGGTCGCGAGCGCGAACAGCGTGTCGTCCCCGCCACGACCCACCAGGTCGCCAGGGTGGAACTTGGTGCCGCGCTGCCTGATCAGGATCTCGCCGGCGTTGACGAGCTGCCCGCCGTACCGCTTGACGCCGAGTCGCTTGGACTGCGAGTCGCGGCCGTTCCGCGAGCTGGAGGCACCCTTCTTATGAGCCATCTTGCGCCTACTTCCCGGTCGAGATGCCGGTGACCTTCAGCTGTGTCAGCCGCTGGCGGTGACCCTGACGCTTGTGGTAACCGGTCTTGTTCTTGAACTTGTGGATCCGGATCTTGGGACCCTTGGTGTGCGCGACAACCTCGCCGGTCACCGAGGCACCAGCCAGCTGCGCCGCGTCGGTGACCAGGTCCTCCCCGTCGACGAGGAGCACCGCGGCGAGGGTGACCGCGTCGCCCGGCTCGACGGCGAGCTTCTCGACCTCGATCACGTCGCCTTCGGCGACCTTGTACTGCTTGCCGCCGGTCTTGACGATCGCGTACATCGGACGCGGACTCCCTGTCGTCGTGTGGTTCGGTGGTTCGCGCGGCGACCGGG
>DASSUC010000389.1:0-6972 GCA_035707405.1 Micromonosporaceae bacterium
GACGTCTACCAGCACGAACTGCGCCGGATCTTCGCCCGGTGCTGGGTGTTCCTCGCCCACGAGTCGGAAGTACCGCGCCCCAACGACTTCGTGCGCCGAAAGATCGGCCAGGACGACTTCATCGTGGTTCGCGACCGGCACGGCACGGTGCGGGTCCTGCTCGACGCATGCCGCCACCGCGGCGTCGCCGTGTGCCGCGCCGACCGGGGGAACACGCCACAGTTCCGCTGCCCCTACCACGGCTGGACCTACGACACGAGTGGCCGGCTGACCGGCGCACCGGCCTGGCGGGAAGCACTGGCAGGGCTGTCCAAAGAGGACTACGGGCTGCTGCCGGCCGCACAGATCGCCACGCGCCACGGGCTCATCTTCGCCACGCTCGACCCCACCGCGCCCAGCCTGGAGAAGTATCTGGGCGGCATGTCCTGGTATCTCGACCTCGTCTTCGGCCTCAACGCCGAAGGCGTCGAGGTGCTCGCCCCTCCGCAGCGGCTGGTCATCTCGGCCAACTGGAAGTCACCCGCCGAGAACTTCGCCGGCGACGACTACCATCTGGCCACGCTGCACCGCTCGGTCTGGGAGGTGGGCGCGTACCCGGTGCCCTTCGAGGACGACATGGTGGGCTACCACGTCCAGGCGGCACCGGGGCACTCGCTGTCGCTGTCGATGGACCCCGGCGCCGAAGCGCCCGGCCCGGCCTACTACGGCCTGCCCGACGACCTGGTCGCGTCCTTCAGCAGCGCGCTCGTCACCGACGAGCAGCTGCGGTTCGCCCGGGACATCCGCGCGTTCGTCGGCAACGTGTTCCCGAACTTCTCGGTGCTGGCCCAGCCGGCGACCGAGGACGTCCGGGCGCACCCGGCGACGGGGGTCATCACGTTCCGGACGTGGCAGCCGCGGGGGCCGGGCGAGATGGAGGTCTGGTGCTGGTTCTGCGCCTACCGCACCATGTCTGCGGAGCAGAAGCGCCGCAGCCTCACCGCGGGGCTGGGCACGTCGTCGTTCGGCGGGGCGTTCGAGATGGACGACGCGGAGCCGTGGGCCAGCGCCTCGCGCACCGGGCGCTCGGTGGCGGCCCAGGTGCTGGGGCTCAGCTACAACTACCAGATGGGCAGCGAGGGGGTGGGCCGGGCGAGCCGCGTGCCCGACTTCCCGGGCCCCGGCGTCGTCTTCGCGACGCGCTACGAGGAGGGCGTCCAGCGCAACTTCCTGCGCTTCTACGCCGAGCTCATGCGCTGTCCGGACGGCCGGTGGCCCGAGGTGCCGCTGCGGTGAGGCGCGTTCTTCATGTGGCGCTTCACCCGGCGACGCCGTTGACCACCGTCATACCGGCTAACGTGCCCGACCTCGTGAAGCGCTGAAGCCACCGGCAGGGAGACCCTTCGGCCGGTTGTCACAGCCATCGACATCCTTCAAGGTATATGGCACTGCGACCACGACGTATATCGATGTATGTCGCAGTTGGCCCTAGCGAGGAGGACGGTCATGGCAGCTCCCAGGTCCCGCTGGCGACTACGCCTGGTCACGTTGCTCACAGGTGCCGCGGCCCTTGTGGCCTCGGTGGCGTGGGTCACGCCCGCGCACGCAGCCGCCGTGGTGTACGCGGCACTGGGTGACTCGTACTCGTCGGGTGTCGGCACCCGGACCTACTACTCGGACGGCACCAGCTGCTACCGCTCCCCGTACGCGTACCCGGTGATCAACGCCGGCCAGATCGGCGCGACCTCGTTCGCCTTTGCGGCCTGCTCCGGCGCGAAGATCCCCGACGTGATCAACAACCAGCTCGGCCGCATCACCTCGTCGACCACACACATAACGCTGTCGGTGGGCGGCAACGACGCCGGCTTCACCTCGGTCGTCACCAAGTGCGCGCTGCCGTGGCCCTACACCTGCTGGGGCGACATCAACAACGCCAACTCCTATATCACAAACACGCTGCCCAGCGCGCTGAACAACCTCTACAGCCGGATCCGTACCCGGTCGCCGAACGCCCGCGTGGTGATCGTGGGCTACCCGCGCCTGTTCAACGAGAGCGACTGCCAGTCCCTGGCCCGCATCAGCCCCGGTGAGCAGGATGCCATGAACAACTCGGCGGACCTGCTCAACAACACCATCCGCAGCCGGGCCATCGCCTACGGCTTCCGGTTCGCCGACCCGCGTACGCCGTTCACCGGCCACGCCGTCTGCGACTCGGTCGAGTGGGTCAACGGCCTGTCGAACCCGACGATGGAGTCCTACCACCCCAACCGCGCCGGCCACTCGAGCGGGTACGCGCCGGTCGTGCGCAACCAGCTGGTGAGCCTGCTCAGCACGGGCACGGCAGCGTAGCCAGCCGCGGCTGGCGGTGGCGGCACACCGGCACCGCCAGCCGCGCGCAGGTGCAGCTATCTGCTCAGCAGGTCCGCGACGCGGATGAGCGGCGCCGCCAGTGTCGGGATCCGCTCCGGGTCGTCGAGCTCCTCGTCCCGGTAGGCCAGCAGCTCGTCGCCTTGCAGGCTCCATGCGGGCACGGTGCCGGCGATGTGCTCCGTCACCAGCGCCGGCCCGACCAGCTGCCGGACATGGCTCCGGTCCGCTTTCGTGACGATGCGGAACTGGTGGTCGAACCGCTCGTCGCCGACCGCCCCCCGGTCGCCGAACAGTGCGCGGCCGATCGCCGCCAGCGGGGCCCGTGGTTGGACCGCGACCTCCGGGTATGGCTGTGCCAGCCTCACCACCAGCAGAAGCAGGTGGCGGGTGGACACGACCGCCGCGGGGGGGACGCCGACCGGTTGCATCAGATAGGTGTAGGCGGCGATGCTGACCGGATAGCCTTCGATGGTTCCGGACACCATCCACCGCACGCCGCTCCTGTTGCGGCCGGGCAGCCGGGCACCCCAGCCGACCTCGGGCGACTGGGTGTATACCCAGCGATGCTCCACGGCCCATTGCTGGATCCGCTCCCGGCGCTCCTGCTCCAGGCTGTTGGTCGCGCAAGCGAGGATGAACGCGACCAACGCGACCCCGGCGACCGCCAGGACCACCCAGACAACCGACGCAGAGCCCACGTCACACCCCTCACCGCTCGGGTGGTTCCCTCAGCAGGGCAGAGCTGGCCTATGTGGGCAGATCCAGCGACTTCGTCGCCTCGCCCAGCCGCACAGCTGAATCGTGCAGCCGGTCCAGCGGGACCGTAAATCCTCGCAACGGTCGGGTAGGGCTGGGCAACCCGGTGATTCTCCGTCACCAAACCGTCACTGGCCTACGGGTGGCCCGCGTACCGTGTCGGGGGTGGCCGAACCCCTGCGCACGGTCCTCGCCGCAGCGGGGGTCTTCGACCGGCTGCTCTGACGGCTACGGGTCCTCGCCCAGGAGGACGCGGACCTCGTCCGCTCCTGGCATGCCCAGCCGCTGGTAGATGGCGAGCGCCTCGCGCAGGCACGCCTCGCCAAGCTCGGCCTGGTCCAGGCTGCGGTAGGCAATGCCGAGGTAGTGCAGGTCATAGGCCTCCATCGAGTAGTCGTGCAGCTCACGGTGGATCGCCAGCGCCTCCCGCAGGTGGCGCAGGGCCTCGCTCTGCTGCTGGTTGGCCAGGCACGCCTCCCCGATACAGGTGAGCGTCATCGCCTCACCCCAGCGGTCGCCGATCTGCCGCCGGATCTCCAGCGCGACCTTGAAGTGCGTGCGCGCCGACTCGAACTCCCCGTCATGGAAGTCCTCCTGGCCGAGGTTGCAGATGGTGATCGCCTCACCCCACCGGTCGCCGACCTCACGCCGGATCTCCAGTGCCTGCCAGAAGTAGTGCCGCGCCTCCTGAGTCTGGTTCAGGTCGCCGCAGACCGCGCCGATGCCGTTGAGCGCATGCGCCTCTCCGTGCCGGTCCCCGATCTGGCGGCTGAGCTCCAGCGCCAGGTGGTGGCACCGCCGCGCCTCATCGAACTCCCGCAGCTCGCGGCGCGCGATGCCCAGGCTGCTGAGCATCGTGAACTCCGCTCTGCGGTCGCCGAGAGCCTGGGCACAGGCCAGACCTGTCTGGTGGGTGCCGATCCAGTCGTCCCAGTGCTTGTCGAGATGGAACAGGGCCCACAGCAGGTTGGCCAGCCGCCACCCGAGGTCGTACTCCTGGTACTCCCAGGCCTGCCGCACCGCCGCGACCAGGTTGGCGCGCTCGGCCTCGAGCCAGGCCAACGCCTCCGCCCGGTGCGCGAACCGGGGCAGGTCGGTGGGGGGCGCGCCGTCCGGCAGCGGGGTACGCCGGCGGTGCGGGACCACCAGCGCGTCGGCCGCTGCGGCGGCGTGCAGGTCGTACATGAGCAGCCGGCGCACTGCCGCGCGCCGCCTGGGCCCGGCGTCGCGGACCTGGGCCTGCTCGGCGGCGTACGCGCTGAGCAGGTCGTGCAGCGTGTAGCGGCCGGTCGCGTGCCCGGTGACCAGGTGCGCCCGGGCCAGGTCGGACAGCAGCTGGCGGGCCCGGCTCGACGGGATCGCGGCGAGGTTGGCCGCGCCCGGCACCGTGACCTCCGGCCCGTGGTGCAGGCCCAGCAGCCGGAACAGGTGCGCGGCCTGTGTGGACAGTCGCTGGTAGGACCAGGAGAAGACGGAGCGGATCTGGGTGAACTGGTCCCCGCCGTCCACGGCGTCGAGCCGCCGTTGCGCGTCGGCCAGCTCGGCGGAGAAGGTGGCCAGCGGGAAGGTGGGGTGTGCGGCCGCCCGGGCCGCGATGATGGCCAGGGCCAGTGGCAGCTGGGCGCAGCGCGCCACCAGCTCGTCGACGGCCGCCGGCTCGGCTGCAAGGCGGGCCTGGCCCAGCTGGCTGGCGAGCAGGCGGCCGGCCTCCTGCGCGGTGAGCAGCTCCAGGGTGAGCGGGTACGCGCCCTCGGCGGCCACCAGGCCGGTCAGCTCGTTGCGGCTGGTGATGATGACCATGCAGCCGCTGCTTCCCGGCAGTAACGGGCGGACCTGGTCCACGTCCCGGGCGTTGTCCAGCACGATGAGCATGCGCCGCTCCGACAGCAGGGTCCGGTAGAGGCTCACCTGTGCGTCCAGGCCCATCGGGATCTGGTCGGCGGGGATCGCGAACGCGTCCAGGAAGCCACGGATCGCCTCGGCCGGGGTCATCGCCTCGCGGGTCGGGTCGAAGCCGTACAGGTTGACGAAGAGCTGCCCGTCGGGGAAGCGGGTAGCGGCCCGGTGCGCCCAGCGGACCGCCAGCGCGGTCTTGCCGATCCCGCCGGTGCCGTGCACCACCGAGATCATGACGGCGTCCTGGCCAACCGCTGCGGCCAGCCGGTCGAGCTCGTCGAGCGCCGCCGCACGGCCGACGAAGTGCCGTACCGGCGCGGGCAGCTGGCGTAACGCTGTCTGCCCGGCCGGCGCGGCTGGTGCGCCGGGGGTCACCGCGGGGACGGCGTTGCGCAGGATGCTCGCCCGCAGCTCCTGCAACGGTGTGCCGGGATCGAGCCCGAACTCGTCGGCGAGGCGCCTGCGTAGCTGGTCATAGGCGTGCAGCGCCTCGCTCTGCCGGCCGGAGCCGTGCAGCGCCCGCATCAGCAGCCCGACCATGCACTCGCGGAGCGGGTGGGCGGCGACCAGCTCCACCAGCTCCCCGACGACCTGGTGGTGGCGGCCCTGCTGGAGCTCGAGATCGAGACAGCTCTCCACCGCAGCCAGCCGCTGCTCGTTGAGGCGGGCGCTGCCCGCCTCGATGGCCCGGCCGGCCATACCGGCCAGCGCCGGGCCATGCCACAGCGCCAGCGCCTCGCGCAGCTGCGTCGTCGCGTCGGCGACCCGGCCGGCGGCCTGGAGCTGCCGCGCCGCGGTCACGGCGGCCTCGAACACCTGGGCATCGAGCTGCCCGGGGTCCAGGTGGAGCCGGTACCCGGCCGGCTCGGCGGCGATGACGTGCTTCCACCCTCCCCCGCCGGGCAGGTGCTGGCGGAGGTTGGAGATGCAGTTCTGTAGCTGCCGAGGTGCGGTGGCCGGCGGCGTCTCGTCCCATACCGCATCGATGAGGTAGTCGCGGCCCACGACCTGGTTGGGCGAGAGCAGCAGCACCGCCAGGATCCGCTTGTGCCGCCGCTCGAAGGCGTACGGGTGCCCGTCCCTGCCCAGAACCTGTAGCGCTCCCAGTATCCGGTATCTCACACGGACCTCCCAGGACTCCCGTCGCATCGGGCGTTTCCGCAGAGATCCACATTATTAGATCTGTCGATCTAAGGACACTCGCGGGCCTCACGAGCCCCTCGATGAAGAAAGCCGTGCGGTTCCGATGAACGCCCTGTCCATGCTGCGAGGCATGCGAACCGTCGTAGACGCCATCGTCACCGCCGGCCAGGGACCCGGGCCCGCGGCCCTGACCGTGGCGGGCACCGGCTCCGGGACGGACACCTGCCTGCCCTGGCCGGTCCTGCACCAGCGGGCCCGGAGCATGGCGTCCGTGCTCGCCGGACGCGGGATCGGGCCGGGCAGCCGGGTGGGCCTGCTCGCCGACACCAGCGCCGGACTGGTCACCGCGATCCAGGCGGTGTGGCTGCGCGGCGCGGCGCTCACGATCCTGCCGCTCCCCGACCGCACCCGCCGGCCCGGGCAGCTGGCTCACCTGCTGGCGATCCTCGCCGACGCACAGCTCGACCTGGTGGTCGTCGACGAGGGGTCCGGCGACGCGGGGGCCGCCCTGTCGGAGGCGGTACGGGTCATGCCGCTCTCCACTCTGGACCGTGCCGCGGCCCATGCCGCGCCCTGTCCGGCGGTCCGGCCCGGCCCGGGTGACCTCGCGGTGCTGCAGTACACCAGCGGCTCCACCCGGGCCCCGCGGGGGGTACCGGTCAGCCACGGCAACCTCGCCGCCAACCTGGACGCGATCGAGGCGGTGATCGGCCGCGACGCGGTGGACCCCGCCACCTCGTGCTGGGTGAGCTGGCTGCCGCCCTACCACGACATGGGGCTGGTCGGGTTCCTGACCCTGCCCATGTCGCGTGGCTGCCCGCTGGTCCT
>DASSUC010000390.1:0-7547 GCA_035707405.1 Micromonosporaceae bacterium
GAGGGCTCCTCGCTGCCCCGCTCGCTGGTCGGCGCGAGCGAGAAGCTGGTGCTGCGGGGCATCCGGGAGTACCGGATCGAGGGCGCCGGCGGCGCGGTGCGCGACCGTACGGTGGAGGCGCTGCGCGCGCTCTACACCGGCGTCGACCACCCGGTCGCGGCACAGGCGCAGAATGCCCTCCGGTCGCTGGCGACCGCGCGGCGCATCGCCGAGGCCGGGTACGACCCGGCGCAGCCCTACCCCGGCGGCGGCTTCGCCGACCAGCTGCGCGACGTGGCCCGCCTGGTCAAGAGCCAGGTGGGCCTGCGGGTGGCCGCGGTCGACGTCGGCGGGTGGGACATGCACACCGGGCTCGGCACCGTCGACGGCGGCGACATGCGCAACCAGCTGACCAGCGTGGCGGAGGCGCTCGCCGCGTTCGCGGCCGACCTGGGCCCGGCGCTTGCGGACGTGACGCTGGTGACGATGAGCGAGTTCGGCCGGCGGGTGGCCGAGAACGGCAACGCCGGTACCGACCACGGCCACGGCGGGGTGATGCTGCTGCTCGGCGGTGGGCTGGTCGGTGGCCGGGTGCACGGCCGGTGGCCGGGCCTGGCCGAGGCCTCGCTGGACCACGGCGACGTGGCCCGGGCCAACGACTACCGGGACGTGCTCGGGGAGCTGCTCGGTGCCCGGCTCGGGGTGACCGACCTGCCGAAGATCTTCCCCGGGCACACGTACCACCGGCTGGGCGTCTTCCGCTGAGCGTCATGCCGGGGCCGGCCGGCCCTGGTCAGACCGGAGGTCGGGGCATGCGCATGGTCCTTATGCTCTGCTCCATCCTCGCTAGCAGAGCCCTCAGGACTTCTGGCCCCCGGCGGGACGCTTGGGGCGCGGGTAGGCGTCGTGAGGCTCTGCTGGCATAGATGGTGCAGAGCATAAGGACCGCGCACCTGGTGCCCGTCCGCTGGCGGTCAGGTCGGTCGGTCGCAGCTCATCCGCCGCCCAGCACATCCAAAAGGCGCCTGGCCCAACGCTTCCCGGGCGGCGCGGTGGCGCTCACCCGCCGCGGCCATCGCGGCCCGTTCCGCCGCGGTGACCGGCACCGGCTCCAGCCGTGGCGGCGGATAGCAGCCGGTGGCCAGCATCGCCGCGCCACGCAGCGCGGTCTCCGCTGCCCGGGCCTGCACCGCGCCCGGCGGCAGCGCCGCGCCGAGCCGCCGGGCCAGCCAGGGCGACGCCCGCACCGCGCCGCCGCTGAGCACCGGTGCCCCCTGCCCGGTCGGGTCGACCGCCCGCGCCCCGCCGGCCACCTCATGGCACAACCCCTCGAGTACGGCGGCCGCCAGGTCCACGGCCCGGGTGGACAGGCGCAGCCCGAGCACGGCTCCGCCAGCGCCCCTCGGCTCGTGCGGCGGGCGGTGCCCGGCCTGGTCCGGCAGCGCCACCAGCCCGTGCTCCCCGGGCGCCAGGGCGGCCAGCGCCGGCTCGTCCACGCCCTGCGGCACCAGCAGCGCGGCGAGCCAGGCGTGCAGGTTGCCCCCGCCGGAGTAGGCGACTCCGAGCACGCTGCGCGCCCGGTCCACCCGGTAGCGCCACACCCGCGGCCCGGGGTCCGGGGCACCGGGGGTCACCAGCCGCACGGCAGCCGACGTGCCGACGGTCACCGACAACCGCTCCGGCCCGAGGCAACCGCTGCCGATGGCACTGGCCGCCCCGTCGCCCACCGGCTCGGCCCAGGCGGTGGCCGCAAGGTCCGGCCAGCGGCGGGCGTACGCCGGCAGCAGCCGCCCGGTCCACCCCGGCGGCAGCAGCGGCGGCAGCGCGGGCTCGGGCACGCCGGCCAGGGCCAGCGCCTCCGCGTCCCAGCCACAGTGGACGGTGTCCAGCGCGCCGGTGCCGGAGGCCGCGGAGACCGAGGCGCCGGCCTCGCCCAGCAGCCGCTCGGTCAGGTACTCGGGCAGGCCCTGCCACCGGTGCGCGTGGGCGCCGGCAGCGGCCAGCCAGCGCAGCCGCGCCGGCCAGTAGAGCGGATGCCACCAGGCCCCGGTACGGGCGTGGTAGGCCGCCGGGTCCGCCGGCCCCGGTCCGGTCAGCGCCGGCCGGGTGTCCAACCAGGACAGTCCCGGCCCGGTCGGGTCGCCACGGCGGTCGACGCCGATCAGTGAGTGCCACTGCGTCGACATGCCCGCAGCGGTGACCCCGGCCAGGTCGCCGCGGCCGGCCAGCTCGTCGATCGCGGCGGCGGTCACGGCAAGGTACCCGGCCGGGTCAAACTCGGCCGACCCGTCGGCGCGCTGGACCAGCCGGACCGGTCGGCGCGCCGGACCGGGCGGCACCGGGTCCAGGCCCGGGCCCGCGAGCACCGCGGCCCGCACCGACGAGGAGCCGAGGTCCAGTGCGAGCACCCGTCCGCCGGTGGGCGATACCCCTGCCGAGTCCACCATGACCAGGTCTTACCCCATGACTGTCGCCGCAACGAATCGCCACCGTCACGGTCTACGACGCAAGGAATCGCTCAAAAGACGCAACCTTCCGCAATGGTCCTGCATAATCTTCCCCGCTACGGTGGCGGCGTGATCGAGCCGACCCGCCGGCACTATCTGATGTGCCGGCCGACGTTTTTCGCGGTGGAGTACGCCATCAACCCGTGGATGGACCCCCACGCGCCGGTCGACGCGGCCCGGGCGGTCGACCAGTGGGAGGCCCTGCGGCAGGCGTACCTCGACCTGGGCCACGAGGTCCACGAGATCGAGCCGGTCCCCGGCCTGCCGGACATGGTGTTCGCGGCGAACGGCGCAACGGTGGTCGACGGCATCGCGCTGGGCGTGCAGTTCCGCGACGCGGAGCGCGCCGACGAGGCGCCCGAGTACGCGTCCTGGTTCGAGCGCGCCGGCTTTGAGGTGCACCGCCCCAAGCACGTCAACGAGGGTGAGGGCGACCTGCTGCTCGCCGCGGACCTGCTGCTCGCCGGCACCGGCTTCCGCACCGCGCACGCCGCCCACGCCGAGGCGCAGGAGGTCTTCGGCCGGCCGGTGGTGACGCTGCAGCTGGTCGACCCCCGCTACTACCACCTCGACACCGCGCTGTGCGTGCTCGGCGACACCATCGCCTACCTGCCGGGCGCGTTCTCGCCGGGCAGCCGCGCCGTGCTGGCCCGGCTGTTCCCGGACGCGGTCACGGCCACACCGGCCGACGCCGCCGTGCTGGGTCTCAACGCGGTGTGCGATGGTGCCCGCGTGGTGCTGCCCGCGCAGGCCACCGGCCTCATCGCGCAGCTGCGCGAACGGGGGTACGAAACAGTCGGGGTGGACCTGTCCGAGCTGCGCAAGGCGGGCGGCGGTCCCAAGTGCTGCACGCTGGAGGTACGTCGATGACGATGGTCGAGTCCCGCACTTCTGCCGAGGTGGCGGCGGCCGAGCACTGGACGGCGCGCAACTACCACCCATTGCCGGTGGTGATCGCCGAGGCGTCCGGAGCATGGGTCACTGATATCGACGGCCGACGCTACCTGGACTGCCTCGCCGGGTACTCGGCGCTCAACTTCGGGCACCGGCACCCGGCGCTGGTCGCCGCCGCCCGGGCGCAGCTCGACCGGCTGACGCTGACCAGCCGCGCCTTCCTGCACGACCAGTTCGCCATGTTCTGCCGCGCGCTGGCCGAGCTCGCCGGCAAGGACCTGGTGCTGCCGATGAACACCGGTGCCGAGGCGGTGGAGACCGCGATCAAGGTCGCCCGCAAGTGGGGCTACCGGGTCAAGGGCGTGCCGGACGGCCAGGCCACCATCGTGGTCGCGGAGAACAACTTCCATGGCCGCACCACCACGATCGTCTCGTTCTCCACCGACCCGGACGCGCACGACGACTATGGCCCGTACACGCCGGGCTTCCGGATCGTGCCCTACGGCGACCTGCCCGCCCTCGCCGCGGCCGTGGACGACACCACGGTGGCGGTGCTGATCGAGCCGATCCAGGGTGAGGCCGGCGTGATCATCCCGCCGGCCGGCTACCTGGCCGGCGTCCGGCAGGTGTGCACCGAGCGCAACGTGCTGTTCGTGGCCGACGAGATCCAGTCCGGGCTGGGGCGCACCGGCACCACGTTCGCCTGCGAGCACGAGGGCGTCGAGCCCGACATGTACGTGCTGGGCAAGGCGCTGGGCGGCGGCATCGTGCCGGTCTCGGCGGTCGCGGCCAGCCGCGAGGTGCTGGGCGTGCTGCGCCCGGGCGAGCACGGCTCGACCTTCGGCGGCAACCCGCTGGCCTGCGCCGTGGGCATAGAGGTGGTCGCGCTGCTGCGTACCGGCGAGCTCCAGCGCCGCTCGCAGGTGCTCGGCGAGCGGTTGCAGGCGGGCCTGCACCGGCTGGTCGGGCAGGGCCTGGTCGAGGTGCGCACGCGCGGCCTGTGGGCGGGCATCGACGTCGACCCCGCCCTCTTCACCGGCCGAGCGCTGTGCGAGCGGCTGGCCGAGCGCGGGGTGCTGGCCAAGGACACCCACGGTTCGACGATCCGGCTGGCTCCGCCGCTGGTGGTGGAGGCGGAGGACCTGGACTGGGCGCTGGAGCAGCTGCGCGCGGTGCTGGCGCGCTGACGCTGACGTGACGGGCGCTGACGTGATGGGCGCTGACGTGATGGGCCGGCGGGCGGCTCAGCGCAGCAGGCGCAGCGCCATGGTCGGCGCGTCGGCCATCACCGAGCCCGGCTGGGCCGGCCCGTCGGCGCGCCACCGGCCTGGCCGGGCCAGCTGGACACCGTCGAAGAGCTCGGCCATGTCGTGCTCGCCGAGGACGCGGCGTTCGCCGCGGCTCAGCCGTACCGCGTCGCCCTGGTGCGGGTCGCTCTGCCCTTGCGGGTCGGTGCGTACGTGCACGACGGTGCCGTTGGTGCTGGTGTCGGTGAGCTCGACCCCGGTCTGGGTGAGCGCGACCACCAGGTGGCTGCGGCTGATCCAGTGCAGCTGCTCGTCGTTGAGCCAGGGCCCGATCCGCACGCTGTCCGGCTCGGTCGGCTCCCGGCCCACCACCACCGGCCGCTCGGTCACCGCGAAGCGCTGCCGCACCACGCCGTCCACCCGCACCACCATCGGCACGGCGGCCGGGCGCGGCCCGGCGTCGGTGAGCCGGTGCCCGTGCCGCGGGCAGGTCGGCACGCCGGCCCGCAGCCGCGGCGGCGGCTGGCCGGCGGGGCGCCCGAACGCCGGGCACTCCGGCTGGGGACACCGCCAGAGCCGGCTCAGCATCGGGTGCTGCGAGGCCGCGCCGATGCCGGCCGTGCCCACCAGCACGGCACCGCCGCTGCCCGGCTTCGGCGCCAGCCATCGCCCCGGGTCCCGCCGGGTGAGCACCGGCAGCCCGGTCAGCTCGGCCACCTCGAACACCCGGTCGCCGGCCTCGGGCAGCGCCTCGACCAGGCCGTCGTCGGCCCACCGGCGGATCACCATGCGCTCGTTGGAGCTCAGCTCGGCGTCGGAGAGCAGCGGCCGGCCCACCACCACGTAGACGGCCACGCCGTCCTCACCGAGGTGGCGGGCGAGCGCGTCGATCACCTGGCCGAGCCGCAGCAGGCTGGCCGGCCGGCCGCCGTCCAGGTCCGCTAGGCGGATCACCTCGCCGAGGTCGACCACGCCGCGCGCCACGACCGGATCCGTGCTGAGCTGCCGCTCGATCGCGTCGAGCACCCGGCTGACCTCGAACCTCACCGCTGCCGCCCGGCCACCAGTGCGTCGATGCGCCGCGCCAGCACGATGTCCCGCCCGGTGACGCCGCCGGCAGAGTGGGTTGCGCAGTGGAACGTCAAGGTGCGCCACCGGATGTCGATGTCCGGATGGTGGTCCATCTCCTCGGCGACCTTGGCCACCTCAACCACCACCGCGATCGCCGTGGGGAAGCCGGGCAGGTCCACGGTGCGCCGGATCCCGCTCGGGTCGCCGGTCCAACCGTCCAGCTCGCCCAGCGCGGCGTTGACCGCCGCAGCGTCCAGCAGCTCAGCCATGCGGTGACGATACTCCCGGCGCCTGGCGATGGTGCGCCACCGGTGCATGGTGGTCGGTCCCGGCCCGCGGCTGCGGGTCCGCGTGCACAAAGGCCACGGCGAGCCGGGGTACGGCGTGCAGCAGCCGGTGCTCGGCGTCCACCCCGATGGCGTGCGCGTCAACGACCGACAGGTCCGGATCGACCGTGATCTCGCACTCGGCCCGCAGCTGGTGGCCGATCCAGCGCAGGTGCACCGCTCCGACGTCGAGCACCCCGCCGGTCTGGCGCAACGTCTGCTCGACGTCGTCGACGAGGTGCGGGTCCACCGCGTCCATCAGCCGGCGGTACACCTGCCTCGCCGCGCCGAGGAGCACGACCAGGATCGCGACCGTGATGGCGAGGCCGACCACCGGGTCGGCCCACCGCCACCCGAGCGCCAGGCCGCCCGCGCCGGCCAGCACGCCCAGCGAGGTGAAGCCGTCGGTGCGGGCGTGCAGCCCGTCGGCGACCAGCGCGGCCGAGCCGATCCGCCGCCCCACCCGGATCCGGTACCGCGCGACCAGCTCGTTGCCGGCGAAGCCGACCAGGCCGGCCGCGGCGACCGCCGCGAGGTAGCCCACGTCGGCCGGGTGGAGCAGGCGCCGGACGGCCTCGTAGCCGGCGAGCACCGCAGACCCGGCGACGAACGCCACGATCACGATCCCGGCCAGGTCCTCGGCGCGGCCGAAGCCGTACGTGTACCGGCGGGTCGGCGGGCGCCGGGCGAGCAGGAACGCCACGCCGAGCGGCACCGCGGTCAGCGCGTCCGCCACGTTGTGCAGGGTGTCGCCGAGCAGGGCCACCGAGCCGGAGAGCACCACCACCACGGCCTGGAGCGCAGCGGTCACGCCGAGCCCGGCCAGCGAGACCCAGACCGCGCGGATGCCCTCCCGGCTCGCCTCCAGGCTCGCGTCCACCGTGTCCACGGCGTCGTGCGAGTGCGGCGCGAAGAAGTGCCACAGCCGGTGCGCCCAACCGCCCATCGGCCCATTGTGCGGCCGTGGGCGGTAGTTGGCCTGGTCAGACCCTGGTGACCCGGATGGCGTCGGCGATCACGTAGCCGACCCCGGAGGTCCAGCGGCTCACCGCCAGGATGTTGTAGTCGCCGGCGACCAGCGTGAACGTGCCGATCGAGCGCCACGCGCCGCCGCCGGTGCGCTGGTTGACGTTCACCACCTGGTT
Organism: Micromonosporaceae bacterium; assembly: GCA_035707405.1. GTDB lineage: Bacteria > Actinomycetota > Actinomycetes > Mycobacteriales > Micromonosporaceae > DASSUC01. Next base: position 7,170 of record DASSUC010000390.1, read on the forward strand.
GCCGCCCTTGGCGAACACGACGAACGGCGTGGCGTCGTTGTAGCCGGCGTTGGCTGGATACCAGACGTCGATGCGGTACTGCGCCTCAGCCGGGATGTTCACCTTGAAGTACGCGCCGTCGCTGACCGCCTGCGGGTTGGCGTACCGGTAGTCGGCACCGTAGCGCTGGCTGGAGTAGCTGGAGAAGCCCCAGTTGGCACTGGCCGTGAAGCGGCCCGCGGTGCTGTTGTCGACGATCGTGCTCCAGGTCGGGGCCAGCTTGTTCGCCACGTCCGTACGCAGCTGCGGCAGCATCGAGTAGAGCACGTCGCCGGGGCACTGGGTGGACAGGAAGTCCCGGTGGCCGTAGATCCGGGTGGCCGAGATGCCGTACTGGTA
>DASSUC010000391.1:0-51926 GCA_035707405.1 Micromonosporaceae bacterium
CCGGCAGGTCGGCACGTCCCAGCGGCGCTGCGGGTCCTTCTCCAGCAGTCCATAGAGGACACCGGCGATGGGCCCGGCCCGGGTCGGCGGGGCCGGCGGCTCCTCGACCACGGCGTGCATCGTCTCGATCGGGTCACCCCGGTCGAACGGCGGCCGGCCCTCCACCGCCGTGTAGAGGGTGACGCCGAGCGAGAAGAGATCCGACGGGGGCCCGAACGGGCCGCCCATGGCCCGCTCCGGCGAGATGAAGTGCGGCGACCCCAGCACCATGCCGGGCGTGGTGAGCTGCACGTCGGTCGGCATGCGAGCGACGCCGAAGTCGGTCAGCACGCACCGGCCGTCGACACAGATCAGCACGTTCGCCGGCTTCACGTCGCGGTGCAGCACGCCGGCCGCGTGGGCCACCTCCAGCGCCCCGAGCAGGGCAATGCCGATCTTGGCGACCGCCCGGGTGGCCAGCGGCCCGTCCTCCAGCACCATGTCGGCGAGGCTGCGGGCGTCGAGCAGCTCCATCACGATCCACGGCCGCCCGTCCTCCATCACCACGTCGTAGACCTGCACCACGCTCGGGTGGGACAGCGCGGCGGCGGCGCGGGCCTCGCGCAGGGTGCGCTCGTACATGGCGTCGCGGTCGCTGGGAGCCAGGCCCGGCGGGCAGACCACCTCCTTCATCGCGACCTCGCGGCGCAGCAGCGTGTCTGACGCGCGCCAGACCGTGCCCATGCCGCCGGTGCCGATTGCGGAGCGCAACGCGTAACGCCCGCCGATGGTCGCGCCCGGAGCTGCCCGGCCGCCCGGTGGCGTGCCGCTCCAGGTTGAGGTTGTCGAAGTCACAGGTGAGCCGCCGAGGGGTCGTCGGGTCCAGGGGGCTGGCGTCAACCCCCCTATCTTGCGGGGTGCCTGGGGGGTGTGCGCAACACCTTCGGTGTGTGGCCGAGGGCCGTTCCCCCGAACCACCCTACGATCTGCGGTTATGGAGGACACGACGGCCGCCCGCACGAGCGAGTCGGGCTTTCCGGTCAAGTCGGTCTACGGCCCCGGCGACGTACCGCAGGACCTGGCGGAGCGGCTCGGCGAGCCGGGCGCGTACCCGTACACCCGGGGGGTATATCCCACGATGTACACCACCCGGCCGTGGACCATGCGCCAGTACGCCGGCTTCGGCACCGCGGCCGAGTCCAACGCCCGCTACCGCGAGCTGCTCGCGGCCGGCACCACCGGGCTGTCGGTGGCGTTCGACCTGCCCACCCAGATGGGGTACGACTCGGACCACCCTCTCGCGCACGGCGAGGTGGGCAAGGTCGGCGTCGCCATCGACTCGGTCGAGGACATGCGGCGGCTGTTCCGGCAGATCCCGCTCGACCAGGTCTCCACCTCGATGACGATCAACGCCCCGGCCGCCGTGCTGCTGCTGCTCTACCAGCTGGTGGCGGAGGAGTCCGGGGTGGCTGCGGCGGCGCTGAACGGCACGGTGCAGAACGACGTCCTCAAGGAGTACATCGCCCGCGGCACGTATATCTTCCCGCCTAAGCCGTCGCTGCGCCTGGTGGCGGACATGTTCGCCTACTGCCGGGCTGAGCTGCCGCGCTGGAACACGATCTCCATCTCCGGCTACCACATGGCCGAGGCGGGCGCCACGCCCGCGCAGGAGGTGGCGTTCACCCTCGCCAACGGCGTGGAGTACGTGCGTGCCGCGCTCGCCGCCGGGCTCGCCGTGGACGACTTCGCACCCCGGCTGTCGTTCTTCTTCGTGGCCCGGACCACGCTGCTGGAGGAGGTGGCCAAGTTCCGCGCCGCGCGGCGGATCTGGGCCCGGCTGATGCGCGAGGAGCTCGGCGCGCGCAACCCGAGGTCGTGGGTGCTGCGCTTCCACACCCAGACGGCCGGGGTTCAGCTCACCGCGCAGCAGCCCGAGACCAACCTGGTACGGGTGGCCGTGCAGGCCCTGGCGGCGGTGCTCGGCGGCACCCAGTCCCTGCACACCAACTCCTACGACGAGGCGATCGGGCTGCCCACCACCAAGGCGGCCCGGCTGGCGCTGCGCACCCAGCAGGTGCTCGCGCACGAGACCGATGTGGTGTCCACAGTAGACCCCTTCGCCGGCTCGTACGCGGTGGAGGCGATGACCGCGCAGCTCGAGGACGCGGCGGTGGCGCTGATGGAGCGGGTGTTCGAGCACGGCTCGGCGGTGGACGCGATCGAGGCCGGGTTCCAGAAGCGGGAGATTGAGGCGTCGGCGTACCGGATCGCGCAGGAGATAGACGCGGGCGAGCGGGTGGTGGTCGGCCTGAACCGGTTCGCGCTGGACGAGGAGGAGCCCTACCAGCCGCTGCGGGTGGACCTGGCGATCGAGGCGGAGCAGGTGGCCCGCCTGGACGCCCTGCGCCGCGACCGCGACGGTGCGACGGTGCGACGGGCGCTGGGGGAGCTGCGCTCGGCCGCGGGCGGCAAGGACAACGTCCTCTACCCGATGCGGGAGGCGTTGCGGGCGCGGGCGACCGTGGGCGAGGTGTGCGACGCCCTGCGCGAGGTGTGGGGCCGGCACCAGCCGACCGAACGCCTCTGACGCCGCCGTTCGGGTGGTCCGGCCGGCGTTCGGGCCGGCTTTTGGCGGTCCGCCGGTCATCCGGGGTATGCCTGGGGTAGGAGTTGGGTAAGAACGGACCACGTGTCCGCCGCTGGCTGACCGGCCGATGCGACTTTTCGTCCGGTGCGGCGGCCGTCAGGGCCCCTGGCGGCCGGCTGCTGGCGGTGCGGGCGTCGGGTGGCCTGGGCCGTGCGTTGGCGTGCCCGTCTACCTGGGCGAACGCGCTACCGGTGACGTTCCGAGATCGTCACCCGCTGTAGGAGGTACGGGACAGATGTCGGTGACAGAGCGATCGGCCATCGACGTCCCAACCCCTGGAAAGCCGCCGTATCAAGGATTCTGTGACGCTGCGCATTTTGATCATGACGGGATTGATGTTGCGCTCCGTCACCGTTTCGGGTCTAGGCTGTCCGAGTCCCGTCCATCCCGCGTAGATCGAGAAACTGACGTGCCGAGTGCGCTGACGCTGCCAAAGAGCAGCCCACTGACGTCGTCCTGGCCCGAGACCCCTGCGGGGGCTGATCCGCTGCCCGGCCAGCTTGACCGCTGGCTTGCCGCGCGCGGTGCCGAGCTGGTAGCCATCCGACGCCACATCCACGCGCACCCGGAGCTTTCCCACCGCGAGTTCGAGACGGCCGACCTGGTCGCCCGCAAGCTCAAGGCGGCCGGCCTGTCCCCCCGGTTCCTGCCCCGGGGCAACGGCGTGATCTGCGACATCGGGCGCGGTGACCGGGTGGTCGCGCTCCGTGCCGATCTGGACGCGCTGCCCTTGCCGGACACCAAGGACGTGCCATACCGCTCCACTGTGGATGGCGCGGCGCACGCCTGCGGCCACGACGTGCACACCACCATCCTGCTCGGCGTCGGCCTGGCCCTGGCCCAGCTGGCCGAGCGGGACGAGCTGCCGGGCCGGGTCCGCCTGCTGTTCCAGCCGGCGGAGGAGGCGATGCCCTCCGGCGCGCCGGAGGTCATCAGCGCCGGTGGCCTCAAGGACGCTGCCGCGATCTTCGCGCTGCACTGCGCCCCACAGCTGCCGGTCGGGCTCGTCGGCGTACGGTCCGGCCCGTTCACCGCCGCGGCGGACACCGTCGAGGTCAAGCTGACCGGCCGCGGTGGCCACACCGCGCGCCCGCACCTGACCGCGGATCTGGTCCACGCGCTCGGCCGGGTCGTCGTCGACGTCCCGTCGCTGCTGGACCGGCGGGTCGACCCGCGGGCCGGCCTGTCCATGGTCTGGGGCGTGATCCGGGCCGGCGAGGCGTACAACGCGATCCCGATCGAAGGGCAGGCGAAGGGCACCCTGCGGGTGCTCAACCGGGACGCGTGGCGGGACGCGCCGCGCCTGGTCACGGAGCTGATCAAGGACGTGGTGGCGAGCACCGGAGCGGGTGTCGAGGTGAAGTACACCCGCGGGGTGCCGCCCGTGGTCAACGACCGGATGGCCACCGCGATCATCGCCGGTGCGGCCGGTGCGGCGCTCGGCGCCGACCGGGTGGTCGAGGCCGAGATCAGCATGGGCGGTGAGGACTTCGCGTTCTACCTGGACCACGTGCCCGGGGCGATGATCCGCCTCGGCACCGGCATCCCGGGTTCCGAGGTCAAGATGGACATCCACCAGTCCGGGTTCGACGTCGACGAGCGAGCCATCGGGTACGGCGTGCGGGTCATGGTGCACACCGCCCTCGGTGCGCTCTCCGCCGGCGCCTTCTAGGCGCCGTCCACCGGTAGGGCCGCCCGCCCCGGCCCTACCGGGGCGAAGTCGATCCCCCCGGCGCATCGACACCGGTGCGTATACCTACTAACTTGCGCCCATGGTGACCGAGCTTCGGGTGCACGGGGTCAGCGGCGGCTCGGCCGAGAGCGTGCTGGACCGGCCGCTGCTGCGCCGGGTGGCCGGCGACGGCAACGCCGGCTTCCACGCCCCGCATCCGGCCTACCCGGCGCGGCCGGGTCCGGGCGGGGCACGGCTGGAGGCGTACCGCTGGGGTGCCCTGACCGCGGGCGCCGCGGCCCGGGCCCTGTGGCTGCTGCTGCTCCCGTTCATGCTGGCCAACCTCACGATGTGGCTGCGCCCGCCGGCTGGTGCCGGCCCGACCCGGCTGATGCGGGCGCTGGCCCGCATCGTCGCGCTGAGCGTGACCGCCACGTTCGTGCTGTCGGTCGTGGGCGTGGCGATGGACCTGGTCGGCTGGCAGTGCACGGTGCCGGGCAGCCGGTGCGTGGAGGACCGGCCCTACCTGGCGGTGCTCACCGGGCTCTCACTCGGCCAGCGGCTCGCGCTCACCAGCCTGGTGCCGATGCTCGCGATCGGCCTGCTCTGGTTCCTGGCCCGGCGCACCTGGACCCGCTACGAGGGCTACCCGGCGCCGCCGACCGGCGTCGGCGACGGGCTCGCCCACCCCTGCTTCTGGAACGGCAGGTCACTCGTCGGCCGGCTGCGTGCGGTGCACATCGCCGCGGCTTTCGGGGTGATCTGCGCGGTCCTGCTGGGGGTGCTGGTCCCGCACGACCGCTCGACCACCGGCCCGGCGGTGGGCTCGGCTGCCGGCCCGGCGGGCTGGCTGGCGCCCACCGGGCTCGCGCTGGCCGCGGCGACCGCGGCGCTGCTGCTCGCCTGCGTGCTGGTCCTGTGCCTGGACCGGTGCGTGGACCGCGACTCCCCGGCCCGGTGGGCCGAGACCGCCACAGCGGGGTTACGCACCGTCGCGCTGCTGCTCACCGCGGTGACCATCGGGTACGCGGCCTGGCCGCGCCCGGGCTGGTGGCCAACGGGCGGGCTGCCCGGCTTCGGCAACACCGTGATCGTCACCTTCGTCGCGCAGGGCGGGCTGCTTGCGGTGTTCGGGCTGGTCTGCCTCGTGCTGCGGCGGCGCGGCGCGGCCCTGCTGGGCCTGGCCGGCCCGATCGTGGGCTCGCTGGCCGTGGGCCTGTCGGCCGCGTTCAGTGCGGGGCTGTCGTACCGGGTGGCGGACTTCCTCGACCGCGACGACAAGCCCAGCCTCCCGGAGCCCGGCGGGGCACCGCCGGCCACCGCGTCCACACTGGACCCGCCGGCCTCGTACGAGTGGGCGGCGCTCGGGTTCCTGCTGCTGGTCGTCATCGTGGCGGTGGTCGCGCTGGTGGGCCAGGTCTCCGTGGTACGCCGGCTGCGCGCCGAGGCGGCCAAGGTGACCGACGCGGACTTCCCCGGCCGTCGGGCCGACGACCCGGCCCGGGCCGCGGTGGTCGACGCCGCCGTGGCCCGGGCCCGCCTCACCGACCGCATTGGGCCGCTGGTCGGGCTGGCGTACGTGCCGCTGGCGCTGGTGGCGGCGGTGGTGACCGGGCTGGCGCTGGCCGGGGTACGCCCGGTAGGGGAGAGCGCGGCCAGGTCGTGGCCGGTCAACCTGCTGTCCGGCGCCATCACGCTGGGCACCTACCTGATCGGCCTGGCCATCCTCGGCCTGGTCGTGCTGGGCGTGCTCGCCTACCGGTACCAGGGCGTGCGCCGGGTGGTCGGGGTCGCCTGGGACCTGGGCACGTTCTGGCCGCGTGCGGCGCACCCGCTGGCCCCGCCCTGCTACGCCGAACGGGTCGTCCCGGAGCTCGTCACCCGCGCGTCGTTCCTGGCCGGTCAGGGCGGCGTCGTGCTCTCCGGGCACAGCCAGGGCTCGGTGCTCGTCGCGGCCACCGCGCTCCAGCTGCCGGCGCAGGAGCGCCGGCGCACCGCGCTGGTGACGTACGGGTCCCCGCTGGCGCGGCTGTACGCCCGCTTCTTCCCGGCGTTCGTGGATGCGGGGGTGCTGGCTGAGGTCGGCGGCACCGTCACCGAGCCCGGCCAGCAACCCCGCTGGGTGAACCTCTGGCGGGACACCGACCCGATCGGCGGCCCGGTCCACGTGGCCGGCGTCGACCAGCGGCTGCGCGACCCGGCCGGGTTCGACATCCCGCCCGGCGACACCGTCCACCCCGCGGTGGCCGGGCACTCCGGCTACCCGGACGAGGAGGAGTTCGACACGGTCGTAGCCCGGCTGGCCGAGCGGGTGCGGCAGGCGCCGCCGGCGGCTACGGAGACGGCGGCTACGGATCCGGCGGCTATGGAGCCGGCGGTTGCGGAGCCGGGGCACCCGCATGGACAGGCGGCGGCGGGCTGACCCGTCCGGGGCGCCGGCGCCGCAGCAGCCAGATCAGCAGCAGCACGGGCAGGCCCGTCACGACCATGAAGGGCAGCAGGAAGCCGAGCACGGTCAGCAGGATCTGCATCGCGCCGAGGAACGCGCCCCACCCGGCCGCAATGCCCGCCAGGAAGCCGGGCTCCCGCTCCTTTGGCGCCTCGGCATCCGGCCCGAGCAGGTGCACGGTGACCGTGGACAGCGCGGTGAGGTCGGCCAGCCGCCGCTTGCGCGCCTCCAGCGCGGCGAGTTCGCCCTCCCGCTTGGCCAGCTCGGCCTCGATGGAGACGATCTCACCCAGGTTGTTCGCCTGCCCGAGCAGCGCCCGGGTGCGTGCCACGCTGGCCCGCTGCGACTGGATACGGGCGTCGAGGTCGATCACTGCCTCGGTGACGTCCTCGGTGCTCAGCGCGCGGCGCTCCTCAGTGCCGAGCTTCGCCAGCCCGTCCACGGCCTGGCTGAACTTCTCGGCCGGCACGCGCAGCGTCAGGTGCGCCTCGGACCGCCTGTCGTTGCTGGTCCGCCGGTCCGAGCCGACGAAGCCGCCGGCGCCCGTGGCCAGCTCGGTGGCCCGGGACGCCGCATCGTCCACGTCGGATACCGGACCGTCAGCTCGCCGGTGTAGATGATCGACCGGGTGTCCAGGTTCAGCTTGGCCGGCGCACCGGCGCCCGCGCCCGGCTGTGCCGGGTCGGCCTGGTTGCCCGGCGCGCCGGCGTTGCCGCGTTCGGCTGGGCCGCCCGCCGGGGCGGAGCTCTCGCCGTTCTCCCCTGCCCCGCAGCCGGTGAGCACCAGCGCCGCACCGAGCACCGCCACCGCGAGACCGAGCCGGCCACGCATCCTCGTACGCATAACCCCTCCCGAGACTTGTCCTGACAGCGGTGGGACGGGCCGCGCCACTGCCGTGGTTCCGGCAGACTCGGCCAGTAGCGTCACGATTCGGCAGCGAAGGAGCCACGATGCGACTGACAAAGTTCTCGCACTCCTGCGTACGGCTGGAGCGCGACGGTGCGGTGCTGGTGGTCGACCCCGGCGCGTTCTCCGAGCCCGAGGCGCTGGACGGCGTCGACGCCGTGCTCATCACGCACGAGCACTTCGACCACCTCGACGTGGACAAGCTCGCCGACGCGCTGGGAAAGCGGCCGTCGGTGGCCGTCTACACCCACCCCGAGGTGGTCGGCAAGCTGGCCGGCCTGGCCGGGGTGGTGCACAGCGTCAGCTCCGGCGAGAGCTTCACCGCGGCCGGCTTTGCGGTCCGGGCGTACGGGGGATGGCACGCCGTGATCCATCCCGACATCCCCGGCGTGCCGAACCTGGGGTTCCTGGTCGAGGAGTCGGTCTACCATCCGGGTGACTCGTTCGACGTGCCGGCGGGCGCGTCGGTGGAGACCCTGTTCGTGCCGGTCAGCGCGCCGTGGCTGAAGCTGTCCGAGTCGGTCGAGTTCCTCCGGGCGGTCGCGCCGCGGCGGGCGTACGCCCTGCACGACTGCCTGCTCAGCGACGCGGGCGGCAAGGTCACCGACAGCGTCATGTCCCGGCTGGTCAAGTGCGAGTACGCCCGACTCGCCCCCGGATCCACAGTGGATGCCTAGCCGCCCTTCCCCGCGACCGGCAAGCCTGACCAGGCAGGGGTGACGCCCGGTTTGTCCCCGTTCCACCGCCCCGCACGTCTCAAGATCGCGATCGTGGCGGCGATTGTGCAGTGGAATGTGACTGCACATCGGGCGTATGTGATCGTGATCTTGGTTGCGGACCGGCCGCGACAGATCGACCGGTCCTTTGCCGGCTGACGGCCTAGGCTGGGCAGGTGGACGACGTGCCGGCCGAGGTCGCCGACCACCTCTACACGGTGCCGCCGGAGGGGTTCGTCGCGGCCCGCGCCGAGGCGGTCGCCGCGGCGCTCGAAGCGGGCGAGCGCGAGCGTGCCGCCGCAATCGGCAAGCTGCGCAAGCCCACCGTCGCCGCCTGGCTGGTCAACCTCCTCGCCATCGAGCGGCCCGAGCAGGTGGGGGAGCTGACCGAGCTCTCCGCCGAGCTGCGCGCCGCCCAGCGCGCGCTGCGCGGTGGCGAGCTGCGCGAGCTGACCACCCGGCGCCGGTCGGTCGTGGCCCGGCTGGTCGCCCAGGCGCAGGAGCTGGCGGTCCGCGCCAACCCGGCACTCGTCCGGGCAAAGCTGCCGCTCGCCGAGGTGGAGGAGACGCTCGGGGCGGCACTGGCCGAGCCACAGGCGGCGGAAGCGGTCCGCTCCGGCCGGCTCACCAGGACGCTGGACTACGCGGGCTTCGGCGAGGTGCCCCGGCCGCAGCTGCGGGTCGTCACCGACGACTTCACGCCGGAGCGGGCCGGGCCCGCCCCGTCCCGGCCCGGCCGGCGCGGCGTGGCGCGGGAGCTGGCGGCGGCGCGTACCGAGGAGGGCAAGGCCCGGGCGGAGCTGGAGCGAGCGGTGGCGGCCGAGTCCGACGGCGCCCGCGAGCTGGCCGAGGCGGAGGCCGCTCTGGCCGAGGCGCAGCGCCGCCGCAGCGGCGCGGAGGAGCAGCTGAGCCGGCGCAAGCTCGCCCGCAAGGCAGCCGAACGGGCGGTCAGCGCGGCGCTGCGCCGGGTGGGCGCGGCCGAGGGGGCGCTGGCCGAGCTGGACACCGGTCCCGGCCGTGGCCGAGGAGCGGGCCGGGCCGGGTCGCCGGACCGGGTGACCAGAGCCACATAGCAGACGCCCGGGCACCGGGCGTTGCAGAATCACCGGGTGACCCCGGACCACGCCGCTTCCTGCGCCAAGCGCGGCGTCAACAGGCTCGGTGGCGCGTTCGGCACCTGCCCGAAGACGCTGCGCCGGGCGCGTGAGCTGGGCCTGACCGGTTGGGCCTTCTACATCGCGGGGCGCGGTGGCGCGCTCGGCGACGTGCGGTCCGACACGGTCGCCGCGGCGCTGGGCTTCATCGCTCCGGACGCCGTGCGCGACGGCTGGGAGGCCGCCCGGCGGGTGGGCCGGCCGGACCGGATCGCCGCCCACAGCCTCGCGGAGTGCTGCCGGTGGGGCCGGGAGAAGCTGACCGGGCTGCCCGGGCTCGGCCGCCTCGTCGAGCTCGCCGAGCGGATGGCCCTCGCGGCCGACCCGACGGGCCTGCCGCTCTTCGCGGCCTGGCGGGCGATGCCGGTGCCGGACGACGCGCCGCCCGCGCAGGCCGCGGTCCTGCTGCACCTGCTGCGCGAGCACCGGGGCGGGGCGCACCTGATGGCGATCCGGGCGGCCGGGCTGACCCCGGTCGAGGCGATCATCGCCGGCCCGGACGGGGAGGCCGGGGCGATCTCGTTCGGCTGGCCGGCGCCGTACCCGGTCCGCACGCCCCTGCTGCGCCGCCGGGTCTGGGCGGAGGCGCTGACCGACCGGATCGCCGGCGCGGCCTTCCAGGCGTTGGACGTGCCGGAGCGGGGGGAGTTCGTCAGCCTGCTCGACGCGGCCATGCTGGCGGTGCAGGAGCCCACGGGTGAGCTCCCGGCCGTCACCGGTTAGCTTCCGGCGGTCACCCCTCGGCCGGCTCCGGGCGGGTGGGCCGGGCCCGCAGGGCCGCGACGTAGTCATCCGGGGCCCCGGCCTTCTCCGCCGCGTTGGCGACCTCGGACAGGTACCACCCGCTGGGCAGGCCGCCCTCATACCCGTTGAAGACGTAGATCCACGCGGTCACGTCCCCGTCCAGGGTGGCCACCCGCACGTGCAGCGTCTGGTACGCCCCGGCCGCGACGCCCTCGATCTCGTCCAGCTGGGCGGCGTCCCACTGGTGCACGTCGTAGAGCGCGACGAAGACCCGATCTCCCGGCGACTCGACGACGGTGGTGACCGCGCCGTCCCAGCCGAGGTCGCCGTCGCCGGCGAAGGTCAGCCGCCAGCCTTCCAGCCAGCCGGTGCCGATCATCGGCGAATGCGGACAGTAGGCCCGCATCCGGGCCGGATCGAGGTTCGAGCCATACGCTGCGTAGAGACGCACGGCGATGACGATAGCCCGGAGCCGGCACCGGAGAGAATACGACGGAGCGTGTCGGGTTACCGGGGTAGGGAGAATGTCGCGATGAGCCGTATTGTGATCATCGGCGGGGGCCCGGCCGGGTACGAGGCGGCGCTCGTCGCCGCCCAGCTCCAGGCGGACGTGACGGTGGTGGAGGCCGAGGGCGCCGGCGGCGCCTGCGTGCTGCACGACTGCGTTCCCTCGAAGACATTCATCGCCAGCTCCGACGTTGTCACCGGCTACCGGGACACGGACGGGTTCGGTGTCCACTCCGGTGGCCTGGCCGCGGTCCGGGTCGACGCGGCGGCCGTGCACGCGCGGGTGAAGCGGCTCGCCCAGGAGCAGTCCGGGGATATCCATAACAAGCTGGTAAAGGCCGGGGTCAACCTGGTACGCGGGACCGCGCGCCTCGGTGAGGACACGCTCGGTCACACTCATCGGGTGATCATCACTCCTACCGACGGTGACGGTCCGTACCCGGTCGACGCGTCGACCGTCCTGGTCGCCACCGGCGCGACCCCCCGGGTGCTGCCCGACGCGGCTCCGGACGGCGAGCGGATCCTGACCTGGCGCCAGATCTACGACCTGCCGTCCCTCCCGGAGCACCTGGTCGTCGTCGGCTCCGGGGTGACCGGCGCCGAGTTCGCCTCGGCGTACCTGGCCATGGGCGTGCCGGTGACCCTGGTCTCCAGCCGCGACCGGGTGATGCCGCATGAGGACGCCGACGCCGCCATGGCGATCGAGAGCGTCTTCCGGACCCGCGGGATGACCATCCTCAGCAACTCCCGCGCCGCCGCCGTGCGCCGCACCCCGGACGGCTCCGGTGTGGTGGTGGAGCTGTCAGACGGCCGTTGCGTCGAGGGCAGCCACGCGCTGATGGCGGTCGGCTCGGTGCCGAACACGGCCGGGCTGGGCCTGGCCGAGTACGGCGTGACCCTCGGCGCGAACGGCTACCTGCCGGTGGACCGGGTGAGCCGGACCAACGTCCCCGGCATCTACGGCGCCGGCGACTGCACCGGCGTGATGCTGCTGGCCAGCGTCGCCGCGATGCAGGGCCGGATCGCGATGTGGCACTCGCTCGGCGAGGCCGTCGCGCCGCTGAAGCTGAGCACGGTGGCCGCGAACGTGTTCACCGACCCGGAGCTGGCCACCGTCGGCGTGTCGCAGTCCGATGTGGACCGCGGCCGGGTCCCGGCCCGGCAGGTGGTGCTGCCGCTGGCCGGCAACGCCCGGGCCAAGATGGCCGGGCTGCGGGACGGCTTTGTCAAGCTCTACTGCCGGCCGGCGAGCGGGCTGGTCATCGGCGGCGTGGTGGTGGCGCCGAAGGCGAGCGAGCTGATCCTGCCGATCAGCATCGCCATCGAGAATCATCTGACCGTGGACCAGCTGGCCCACACGATCACGATCTACCCGTCGCTGTCCGGGTCACTCACCGAGGCCGCCCGCCAGCTGATGCTGCACGCCCAGGACTGAGCCGTCCTAGCCGTAAGGCTCCGAGCAGGGCAGCATCGATGGGTCGTCGAAGGTCAGCAAAGGTATGCCCGTAGGACGTTCCAGGGCGTGAAACAGCGAGGCGCAGGCGCCGTCCTCGCCGACCTTTCCCTCAGTCTGCTCAAGATACTCGATGAGGAACCGCCGGATCGGGTCGCTGGCGGCGGTGTCGGGAGCTGTCCCCCGGCACTTGTCGGAGAGTGCGAGCACGCTGAGTATCACACCGTAGACGCGACTGGTCTCCGTTCTGAGCGCTGGCTGGAAGTAGGGCAGATCCAGCCCCCGGGCGCCGTGGCGACGGTAGAAGCGCAACCGTGCTACCGGGTCCCCGTAGGCCTGGCTGGCTGGGTGCGCGGCCGGGTGCTCGAACTCCGCCAACAGCGCGCAGGGATGCCACCGTTGCTGCCATGACTGCATCGCCTGCGAAAGGAGCATGCCCCCCAGGCCACGGGAGCGTGCATCCTGGCTTACGGCCAGGTAGGCGAGCAACGCCACGCCTGTGTCCGGTGACCATTCCCCGATGGCGCCGGCTGTCGGGGTGCCGTCATCGTCGACGACGGCCAGGATGCTGATGCCAGCCTGCCCAACACCAGCGCGCAAGCTGTCGAGCGTCACCAGCTCGTCTGCTGGGAAGGCCGGAGTCAGCACATCGGTGTACACGGCGTCCAGCAGGGAACCTGGCTGGTCTACCTCGATCACGTGCATAAGCTCCCCCGTCCAGCTCCGCACGTCCCCGCCCTGCGTGACGTGGCAGTCAAGGTACCAGCGGGGTACGCGCAGGCGGTGGTGCGGCCCTGCTCCCCTGCTCGGTTTTGCCGGCGTGTTCGCGAAGCCGCGTCGCCCTGGCCGCCCCGGCGCCGCCCCGCGTGCTGCTCGCCCACGCTACGAGCCCAACCACCAGGGCGAGGGCGAGGACAATGCCCGTGATCCACAACGAGCCGATCTCGCGGAGGGAGAAGCCCGACTGGATGATCTGTGCTATCCCGGAGACACCGACGGCGGCGATGACCGCGAGAGCGGTGTCCAGCCTGGCGCGCTGGCGCCGCTCGGCAGCTGCGGCCGCCTCCGCTTCCCGTTCGGCGAGCCGCCTCACGAGGGCGTCGATTCGACGACCGAGCCGCTCGTCAAGCACCGCGTCCATCCTGCGGTACAGGTCGTCGGTGCGCTGGCGGTACCCGGCCGCGTCCAGCAGGCCGGTCACCGTCGAGGCGACCACGGGGGAGGCGACCAGGCCGGGTGACTCGATGAGAGCGACAGTCGAACGCACGTCGACCGCGAAGTCGTGCATCTCGACCTGTTCCTGCTCCAGGCCGGCCGCGACGCGACCCAGCTCCTCCGAGGTCGTCGAAGCATCCTCCAGCAGCGCGCCGGTGATCGCCGGTATCTGCTCGTTGACCCGGTCGTAGTAGGTGGCGAGGTCGTCGCCCCAGCCGGCGAAGAGGCCATCGAGCGATGCGACGAACTCGGCCACGGTCTGCCGGGTGGCGCTGTGGTAGGACGGCGAGCCCAGCGTCACCAGCAGGGTGGTGTTTGCGGTCCGCACCGCCAGGTCGTCGCGCATGGTCACGGTCTCGAGGATGTTCGTACGTTCCGGCATGGGATAGCGGACCCACTCCGCGAGTGAAGCGATGCAGTGCGTAACCGGATTGACGAGCACCTGCGCACCCGCCGCGGCGACCAGCTGCTCGCGCGTCTGGACCTCGGTACGGGGGCCGACCGGCCCGATGCTGGTCGATGCCGAATGGACGCTGACGATGACGTGGAACATTCCGGGTCTGGTGCTGATCGGAAGGTCGCCCAGGTTGGCCCCGACCGACTCCGCCATGTCGACGGCGAAGGCCGACAGCCTCGGCCACTCCGCGCCGGCGTCGCCTGCGCACACGCGGGCCGTGCCGTGCTCGGGCGCGGCGCGGAACATGGCTGCGTACACGTCGGCAGGGTTCACGTCGCACAGCGCGCCCTCGATCCGGACGAAGTGGTTGCCCAGCCTCGAGAGGTAGACCGCCGCGTCGAGGGCGGCCAGCAGCTTGCCGGCGAGGTCGTACACCGCGAGCTGGGGAAGCTCGACCCGGGTGCCGTCGAACCGGCGTCCGAGGAAGTCGGACCCGTCCCAGAGGTCGTCGAGGTCGAACGTGTCGTGTACGTCGCTCGGCGTCAGACCGCAGAGGTCCCAGGCCTTGGCCTCGGCGCTTGCGCGCGCGACGATGGCACCCGGGTCGGCCCTGCGGACGGCGAACGGATAAATATAGGTCACTTTGCCGGAGTCAATGTGCAGCCATGTGCTGCCGGCGCTCGTCTGCAGTGCCTGCAAGGCGAAGCGGTGCGACCGGAGCTCCGAGCTGCGGAGGTCCGATACGACCGGGTTCACCTCGGCTGCGGCCAGCTTGGTTATCGCAACGTCCAGTGAATGTCCGGGTTCGGAGAAGAAGCGGCGTAGCGCGTGGCCCGCTTCTGCGACCGCCTCGTAGTATGCAACCGCCAACGACGCGCGATCGGTCACATAGGAGCTGATCCCTGGCTCTGTTGGCGTGACGGCTGAGGCGAGCTGTAGCGCCCGCCCCGCGTGGCCGGCCGCAGTCTCGGCGGCGAGCGCGAACCCGCCCAGCCGGCCCGACGTCATGGCGTTCTCGGTCTGTATCTCCTGGTCGAGGACCTCCAGCAGGGCGACGGTGGCGTCAGTCATCTGGCGCTCGGCGCTGTCGACGTCACCGCGGACCGTCTGCCAGTGTTCGTACGCGGCCCGCAGGGTCGCCCAGATCGGGCGGTAATGGTATGAGACCTCCCAGGAGCTGTCGCACTCATAATAGATATAGATAAATAGAAGCGCGATGCCGTACGGTCGTCGCCGGGCCCGCGACAAGGATCCCGCCAGCACCTCGTCGAGCCGGCCGGCCAGGTCGCCCGGTCCTCGCCGCTGCGTCGCCGAGGCTTGCTCACCGCTGGTGACGTTCCACCGGGGAAGCTTGCGGACCGCCTCCAGGTCGATGCCAATCTCCGCCAGCCAGGTACGCAGGGGTTGCGGGTCACCCTCGTGGAGAGCCTTCAGCAGGTCGGCAACCATCCGGACAGTCCTCGATTTGGCGGCGGCTCGGAGTGAGGTCACCATCGTATGCAGCGCGGCGCCGGCAGCGTGACATCGACGCCAACCCGACAGAGCGGGCCGATTGTGGTTGGCGGGCAGCTGCGGGCGGCGTAACCTACTCGCATGATCAGCGCCAACAACACGACGACGCCGGGCTTCCCCCGGCGGCGCTGACGTCCACAGTCAACGAAGGCCCGGGGCGCACGCTCCGGGCCTTTCGTCGTGCTCCGGTCGCGTCGCTCCGGCCGTACCAGGCAAGGAGAGCGACATGAGCGACCACCGCAAGCTCGGCCGGGAGCTGGAGCTGTTCTGTTCCGACCCGCTGGTCGGCGCCGGCCTGCCGATCTGGCTGCCGGCCGGAGCCGCGGCCCGCCACGCGGTCGAGGAGTACCTCCACGAGCTGGAGCGCCGGGCCGGCTACCAGCACGTCTACTCGCCCCCGCTGGGCAAGCGGGAGCTGTACGAACGCTCCGGGCACCTGGCCCACTTCGAGGCGGACATGTTCCCGCCGATGGCGGTCTCGGACGACGACGAGTTCGTGCTGCGGCCGGGGCTTTGCCCGCACCACGCGCTGGTGTTCCGCGCCCGCCAGCGGTCGTGGCGGGACCTGCCGCTGCGCATCGCGGAGCTGGGCGGGATGTACCGCGCCGAGCGCTCGGGTGTGCTCGGCGGGCTGTCCCGGGTGCGCGCGATCTGGCTCAACGACGCGCACAACTTCTGCCCGCTGGAGCGGGCCGGCGACGAGGTCGCCGCGGTGCTGGCGCTGATGCGCCAGGCGCACGCGGCGCTGGGCGTCCAACCGGCGGGTTTCCGGCTGTCGCTGCGCGGGGCGGGCGGCAAGTACGCGGCCGACCCGGCGATGTGGGACCGGGCCGAGGCGATGCTGCGTGACGCGCTGCGCGGGCTCGGGCTGGACCACCAGGAGGTCGCCGACGAGGCCGCGTTCTACGGCCCGAAGATCGACGTGCAGGTGGTGGACCCGGCCGGGCGGGAGTCGAGCCTCGCCACCATCCAGCTCGACCTGCTCCAGCCGGCCCGGTTCGAGCTGTCCTATGTGGACAGCGGCGGGGAGCGCCGGCGGCCGGCGATGGTGCACCGCAGCCTGGTCGGCAGCATGGAGCGGCTGTTCGCATACCTCATCGAGGCGCATGACGGCGCGTTCCCGGTCTGGTACGCCCCGGTCCAGGTCGCCGTGCTCCCGGTCGGCCCGGACCAGGCGCCGCAGGCCGCGGAGTTCGCCCGGCGCTGTGTCGAGGCCGGGCTGCGGGCCGAGGTGGATGTCGAGGGCTCGCTGGGTGCCCGGGTCCGCCACGCGGTGAGCCGGAAGGTGCCGTACGCGGCCGTCATCGGCGCGGCTGAGGCGGCGCAGGACCAGGTGGCGCTGCGCCTGCGCGACGGGCGCCGGCTGGACCCGGTGCCGGCCGCGCAGGCGGTGGCGCTGGTGGCCGGGGTGGCCGCGGCCCGGTCACCGAAGCTGCTGCCGTAGGAGTGTTACCTCAGCTGGCAGATGGTGGCCCCGGCGGAGACCACGTCGCCGACCGCCGCCGTGAGGTCGGTCACCACGCCGGCCTTGTGTGCGTTGAGCGGCTGCTCCATCTTCATCGCCTCGAGCACGACGACGAGGTCGCCCTCTGCCACCTCGTCGCCTTCGGCCACGGCGATCTTGACGATGGTGCCCTGCATCGGGGAGGTGAGCGCGTCGCCCCCGGCCGCCGCGGCGTTCCGGCGGGAGCGTCCAGGGCGGGCGCTGCGCGCGGGCGCGGCGGCGCCCGGAACGGTGGCGCCGCGCCCGCCCGTACCCCCGCCGAAGCCGGCGGGGAGGCTGACCTCCAGCCGCTTGCCGCCCACCTCGACCACGACGGTCTCGCGCCCGGCCGCCTCGCCGACCTCGGCCGTCCCGGTGAAGGGCGGCACGCCGCCGGCCCACTCGGTCTCGATCCACCGGGTGTGCACCCGGAACGGCTCGTCGGTGAAGGCCGGGTCGCGCACGATCAGGCGGTGGAACGGCAGGGCCGTGGCCATGCCCTCGACGACCATCTCGTCCAGCGCGCGGCGGGCCCGCTCCAGGGCCTCGGTCCGGGTCTCGCCGGTGATGACCACCTTGGCCAGCAGCGAGTCGAAGCTGCCGCCGACGACGCTGCCCGCCTCGACGCCCGTGTCCACCCGGACGCCCGGGCCGGCCGGCAGCCGCAGCCGGGTGACCGCGCCGGGCGCGGGCAGGAAGCTGCGGCCCGGGTCCTCGCCGTTGATGCGGAACTCGATCGAGTGCCCGTGCGGCACCGGGTCGGCGTCGAAGCGCAGCTTCTCCCCGGCCGCGATCCGGAACTGCTCGCGGACCAGGTCGATGCCGGTGGTCTCCTCGGTCACCGGGTGCTCGACCTGGAGCCGGGTGTTGACCTCGAGGAAGCTGACCGTGCCGTCGGCACCCACCAGATACTCCACTGTGCCGGCCCCGTGGTAGCCCGCCTCCCGGCAGATCGCCTTGGCCGACTCGTGGATCTGGGTCCGCTGCTCCGGGGTGAGGAACGGCGCCGGCGCCTCCTCGACCAGCTTCTGGTGCCGCCGCTGGAGCGAGCAGTCGCGGGTGCCCATCACCGCCACGGCCCCGTGCTGGTCGGCGAGCACCTGCGCCTCCACGTGCCGGGGCCGGTCCAGGTAGCGCTCGACAAAGCACTCGCCGCGGCCGAATGCGGCGACCGCCTCCCGGGTGGCCGACTCGAACAGCGCCGGGATCTCGGCCAGCGTGCGGGCGACCTTCAGGCCGCGCCCGCCGCCGCCGAAGGCGGCCTTGATCGCGACGGGCAGGCCGTACCGCTCGGCGAACGCGATGATCTCGTCGGGGCCGGTGACCGGGTCCGGGGTGCCGGGCACCAGGGGCGCGCCGGCGCGCTGCGCGATGTGCCGGGCGGTGACCTTGTCGCCCAGGTCGCGGATTGCCTGCGGGGTGGGGCCGATCCAGGTCAGGCCGGCGTCGAGCACGGCCTCGGCGAACTCGGCGTTCTCGGCGAGGAAGCCGTAGCCGGGGTGGACCGCGTCCGCGCCGGCCCGGGTCGCGACCGCGACCAGCTTGTCGATGCGCAGGTACGTCTCGCCGGCGGTGTCGCCGCCCAGCGCGTACGCCTCGTCGGCGAGGGACGCGTGGGGCGCGTCGCGGTCGGAGTCGGCGTAGACCGCGACGCTGGCCAGGCCGGCGTCCCGGCAGGCGCGGATGACCCGGACCGCGATCTCGCCCCGGTTGGCGATGAGAACCTTGCGCACGAGTGGACGCTCCTCCCCGCGAAGGTGACCCCGGGCCGGCCGCTGCTTGGTCGGCCGAGGCGCCCGGCTGAGCCTGCGACGTCCGTCTGAGTCTATCGGCGCAGTTGATCACCCGCGCGGCGACAGCGCGCCACGGTGTGGCTGCCTAGCGTCGACGGGCCAGGGTCAGGCCGTCCGCGATCGGCAGCATCACTGACTCCATCCGCTCGTCGGCGAGCACGTCGGCGTTGAAGCGCACGATCGCCCGGGTGTCCTCGTCGTCCGGGGCCGGGTCGAGGACGCGGCCGTGCCGCAGCACGTTGTCGACGAGGATCAACCCGCCCGGACGCATCCGGGGCACCAGCTCCGCCCAGTAGGTCGGGTAGCCGGACTTGTCGGCGTCGATGAAGGCCAGGTCGATGTGGGGCTCACCGGGCATCGCGCGCAGCGTCTCGGCGGCCGGACCGAGGCGCAGCTCGATGCGGTCGGCGACGCCGGCCCGGGCCCAGTACTGCCGGGCCATGCTGGTGTACTCCGCGGAGATGTCGCAGCAGACCAGCCGCCCGCCCGGGGCCAGCCCGCGGGCGATCGCCAGCGCGGAGTAGCCGGTGAACGTGCCGACCTCGACGGCGTGGCGCGCCCCGATGATCCGGGCCAGCAGCTGGAGGAAGGCGGCCTGTTCCGGGGCGACCTGCATGATGGCCTGGTCCGGATGGATCGCGTGGGTCGCCTCGATCAGCTCCTGCGCGACCGGGTCCGGCGCGGCGCCATGGGCGACGAGATAGGCGTGCAGGTCGTCGGTGAGCGACAGCGTCCTGGTACTCATGCCGCAGACGCTAGCCGGTCGCGCCACAGCGCGGTCACGCCGACACCCAGCTGGTCCAGCAGGCGCCGCAGCAGCGGCAGGGAGAGCCCGGTCACCGTGCCCGGGTCCCCGTCGATGCGCTCCACGAACGGCCCGCCCAACCCGTCGATGGTGAAGGCGCCGGCGACCCGCAGCGGCTCGCCGGTGGCGACGTACGCCTCGATCTCGGCGTCGGTAACGTCGGCGAAGTGCACCGTGGTGGAGGCCACCGCCTCGGCCGTCTCGCCGGTGTCCACAGCCACCAGGCTGTGGCCGGTGTGCAGCACGCCGGCCCGGCCTCGCATCCGCCGCCACCGCGCCGCCGCCTCGGCCGGGTCCGCCGGCTTGCCGAGGATCTCGCCGCCGAACGCGAGCACCGAGTCGCACCCGAGGACGAGCGGGCGCGCCGCCTCCTGGGTGTGGTGGCGCAGCCGTTCCGCGACCGCCCGGGCCTTGATCCGCGCCAGCGTCAGGCACAGCGTCTCGGCGTGAGTGGAGTCCACAATGGACTCGTCCACGCCGGACACGATGACGTCCGGGTCGATGCCTGCGGCGCGCAGCGTACGCAGCCGGGCCGGGCTCGCCGACGCGAGCACGAGCTGGGTCCTCACCCGGGGAACGCTACCGGGCCGGATGCAACCGGGCACCCGGGCGGGGCGTGACTAGGTTGTGTCAGACACCGCCACGTTCGACGCCTTCTACCGGGCCACCCGGCAGCGGCTCTTCGAGTGCGTGTACGCCCTCACCGGCAATGCGGCCGACGCCCAGGACGCGGTGCACGAGGCGTACGCCCGGGCATGGCAGCGCTGGTCCTCGGTCGGCGGCTACGGCGACCCGGAGGCCTGGGTCCGCACCGTCGCCCGGCGGGTCGCGGTCAGCCGGTGGCGGCGCGCGCGCAACCGGCTGACCGCCCATCGCCGCCACGGCCCGCCGCCGTCCCTGCCCGTCCCGGGTGACGACCGGGTCGCCCTGCTGGCCGCCCTCGCCCGGCTGCCGGTCGACCAGCGGGTCGCGATCGTCCTGCACCACCTGTGTGACCTGCCGGTGGCGGCGGTGGCCGCGGAGACCGGCGTGCCTGCCGGCACCGTCAAGGCGCGGCTGGCCCGTGGCCGGCGCGCGCTCGCCGCGCTGCTGCGCATCGAGATCCCGGAGGACTCCCATGTCTCTTGAGGAGATGTTCGGCCAGCTGCGCGGGCAGCAGCCGCCGGCCCCGTTCGCCCCGGCCGAGCTGGTACGCCGGCGCGGCCGGCGGCGGGCCCACCGGCAGGCGCTGGCCGCCGGGGTGGTCGTGCTGGCCGTCGCGGGAGCCGGCACCGGGCTGCTCGCCCTGTCCGACCGGCCGGACGGGTCGGTGGGGCCGGCGCCGCTTGGCACCTCTGCCCCTGGCGGGCCGACCACCACCGGGTCGCCCGGCATCCCCGAGTCCCCTGCCCCCACCGCGTCCGGGGGGCCAGGCCCTACGCCGCGTCCTGCGTCCACCGAGGTGACAGAGGCACTCCTGCTCCAGCGCGCCGACCTCGGCCCCGGCAGCTGGACCAGGTTCCAGCCGGAGCTGTTCGAGGGCCCGGACACGTGGCTCTGGTCGGACGCGTGCGCTGGTTACCGGTCCAGTGACTACCCGTCGCTACCGCGCCAGGTCGACGTGCGGACCGTTGGGTACCGGTCGAGCCAGAACACGGTGGCCGAGGTGGTCGAGCTCTACCGGTCCGGGTCCGGCGCGGCCAACCTGTCCGACGTACGGGCCGTGGTCGCGTTCTGCGCGGCGGCGACACCGCCACCCGGCGTGGCGCCGAGCCGGTTCACCATCGTCGGGGCCGGGATCGCCGGGGACGAGTCGCTGCTCGTGAAGCACGAGGCGTGGTACTACGAGGGCGAGACGGTCGCCCCGACCCCGTTCGTCACCTACATCGCGGTGGTGCGCGTCGGGGATCTTGTCGCCACGGTCCGCGCCCAGGACGAGGCGTTCGTCCGTACCCTCGCCCTCAAGGCCGCCGCGCGGCTGGCGTGACGGCGGCGGCTGGTCACGGGCGGTCCGGGCCGGCGGCGACGGCGTCGCTCTGGAGGCCGGTGCGACCAGGGCGCCGGTCCCCGCCATCGGCGCTGTGCCGTGGTTCTCGTGCTCGTCCGTCAAGATCGCGATCGGTGACGCGGATCATGCAGTTTCGCTGCATATTTGCCGCTCTGACCGTGATCTTGGGGGATGTGGCTGCGGTGGCGGCCGGTGCGGTGGCATGCGGTCAGCTCAGGCCCAGGGCCGGACCTGGGTCGTGCCGGCGGGGTGGTGGCGGTGCCTGCACGACGGGCCGGACTCCTTTACGGGTCTCCCACGGGTTGTCGGGATCAGCCTGCCGACCCGCACGCTCCTCCGGCAGCGGTTGGCCGGACTCACCGGTAGGTCCGGTGGATATCGAGACCAGGTGTCCGTCGGGCGTGCGGAACGAACCAGGACCGGCCGCGCCGGCGCCACCTCCGCGCTGGTGGGCCAGGCCCCCTCCGTCTGGGTCCCCGCGGCGCTGGTTGGCTACGCCTGCTCCGCTGATGTCACCGGGCTGCTGGCGACCTCTGATGACTCCGCCGACCGTCTGCCCGCCACCGACCAGGGCGGCGACGTGGGCACCTGGATGGGTTCTGCCGGGTGTAGTGGCGGTGTCCGTCTCGCCGAGCACGCCGCCGACCGGGTTCGCCCGCGGGACCGGCCGGTGGCCGCCGGGCTGGGCCAGCCCGATGCCGGGTGGCCCGCCGATCACCCCGCCGGCAGGCATCGGCCGGGCACCACCCTCCGGTGCCGGCACGACCCGGCCCCCACTTGGAGGACGCCCGGGACCAGCGCCCGGGACGGGACCGATCACCCCGGCGACCCGGCCGGCCCCGGCCGGCGCCGCCCGCGGTGGCGTCGGCGCGGGCGGTGGCGTCGGCGCGGACCGCGAAGGCGGGGTCGGGCGCGCGGGCGGTGTGCGGCTGCCGGAGATCCCCGGCGATCCGGATGTGCCTGCCGTGCCGGGACGGAGGCCGGCGGGCGCGACCTGAGGCCCGGACCGCACCGGTGGGCCCGCTGGTCCCGGTACCGCCGGGCGTGCCACCCCGGAAGCGGTCGGGACCACCGGAGGGGCCGGGACCACCGGCGGGATGGCGGCGGGTACGAGACGAGCGCCGCCGCGGGACGGGAGAGCCACCGCGCCGTCGTCGGCCAGGCGCGGTGCCGTGTACGCCGGCGGCGTGACCATCACGTAGCTCGCCGCGGCGAGCGCGCCACTCAGCTCCACCATCAGCCAGCGGGCCTGCCGCGCCAGCTCCTCCTGCCGGCCGGACGGGACCGGGGCGGGGCCGGGTGACGGAGCGGGCGCACCGGCGGCCGGCGGCCGGTACGCGGCGAGCTGCTCCTCGTTGGCCAGCCACTCCTCGTACACCGGGCGCAGCCTGTTCCGCGTGGTGTCGATGGCGGCGGTGGCCACCGAGACCGTGGTGTGGTTCGCCGCCGCCGCGTCGTACGTCGCCTGCACCGACGAGATCATCTCGTCCATCCGGGCCAGGTAGGCCCGCGCCGCCTCGTTGCGCTCCGGCGGCCAGGCCGCCGCGACCCACTCCCGGTAGTCGCGCATCCGTCGCAGGTGGACCGAGGCGAGCTGGTACGCCTTCCGCCAGCCGTCCACATGTGTCCACTGTGGATCAGTCTGGTAGCCGGCGAGCACCGCCCAGATCTGCGCCACGCCCATCCCGGACCAGTCGGTGTACGCGCTGCCACCCTCCGCCGCGGAGTGGGGCATCAGGCGACACCCTCGGTCCGGTCCGCGGCGAGCCGGTCCGCGTCGCCGTACCGCCGGCTGGCCACCTCGGCACCGGCGGCGAGCGCTCCCGTGGCGTTGCCGTGCTCGGCGAGCAGCGCGGTGAGGACCTGCTGGCTTGCGCGGTGCCTGGTCAGGAAGTCCACCAGCTCGACGAAGCCGGCGGCCGGCGCCGCCGCCGGCACCGTCATGTCGGCGTCCACCAGGTCGCGTTCGGGCAGGTAGCTCTCTGCCAGCTCGGCGCGCAGCGCCGCCGCGACGGCCGCCATGCCCGCGTGGTCAGCCTCGATCGACAGGTAGCTGTAGGCCGGCCGCCACGCCGGCGCGGCATCGTCCCGCCAGAGCTCCAACGCGCCTCCCAGTCGTGCGGCAGGGCCCCCAGCTGTGCCGGCGGGGCTCCCGGTTATGCCGGCAGGGCTCCCAGTTGTGCGGCGGGGTCAGCCCGGCAGCCCGGAGGCCCGCCACGCGCCCGGCCCGGGCCGCGCGCCGGACCGCAGGCCGCGCCCTCCGGCCAGGCCGCTGGCCCACCACCGGGAGACCCGCGCGGGCCTCGGCGGGCCCGCCGCCCGCCGCCGCAGCAGGAGTACGCCGACCAGCGCCGCGACCTCCTCCGCGGTCGGTGTGCCCCGCTCGACACGGATCACCGGCTCGGCATCTTGTCCGTTCCGCAACGCCTCGACCCTCCGGACGAATAGACCGAGCCGAGCATACTGGGCTGGTGGCCGGCAGGGCGCTGGGTGCACTGCGGGGCGGCGCCGTCCTCGGCGCGGTCCTCGGCCTCGCCATGGCGGCAGCGGCCCCGGCAGCGGCAGCGGCTCCGGCGTCGCCGGCCCGGGCAACCGACCCGGAGCCCGCCTCGTCCCTGGCGCCGATCGCCTTCACGGTCACCCTGGCGGCCCGGCTCTGCGACTCTTACGCCCAGGTCATGGCCAACCGGGTCCGCAGCGACGCGCAGGAGAGCCTGGCCCGGCCCGGTCTGGACAGCGTCTACCGGCCCGGCCAGCCGGTGGACCCGGCGACAGAGGCCGGGGCGTCCGCGGCCTGCCGCCCGCTGCCCGGCTGGCGGTTCACGTTCGGTGACGGCCACACCCGATCTGGGCTGGTCAGCGTGGTCAAGGGGGTCAACGGTGGGGCCGGGCCGACCGCTGCCGGCACGCCGCAGCTGGACCGGCTCGGCAACCCGACCGAGCACCAGCTGGCCGGCGCGGTCACGGTCACGCTCACCGAGCGCCAGGCGCAGCTGGCCCACCAGCACCGGCTGTGGGTGCAGGGCGGGCGGGTCAACGACCCGGTCGGCCCGTACGGCTTCGGCGCGCTGCGCTGCGCGGTCGACAACGGCAACGGCAACAACGTGGAGTGGATCGGCTTCCCCGCCGGCACCCGGCACGTGTTCTGCTTCGCCTACTACGTGCGCTCCCCGCCGGGCGCCGCCGCGCTGGTGGTGCGGCAGGAGGTGACGCGCCGGCCCGGCGTGCCGCAGCGGTTCCCGTTCACCTCTGACGCGTCGTACCGGCCGGGCGGGCTGTTCACCCTGACCACGGCCGGCGACCCGGTCTCGGCCACGTTCGTGCGGGCGGCCGGCGGGCCGTACCCGGTCACCGCCCGGCTGCCCGAGGGGTGGCGGCTGGCGTCGGTGGCCTGCACCTCGCGCTCCGGGCGGAGCTCGGCCATCATCAGCGAGGCCACCGCCACCGTGACCCTGGCCGCGGGTGACCTGATGACCTGCACCTACACGGCCGAGCCGCCGGGCGCGGGCGCCGCCGCGCTGACCCTGCGGGCGGTCACCTCAGGAGCGGTCGGCGCGGTCGGCTTCGCGGTGTCGGGCGCCGGCGGCACCCGCCGGCAGACCGCCACCACCGCCGCCGAGGACTCCGCGACGGTGGCGAGCGGTGACGACCTGGCCGGGCTGCCGGCGGGCGGGTACGCCGTGACGGTCACCCCGCCCAGCGGCGCCGGCCAGTGGGGGCTGTCCGCAGTGGCCTGCGACGGCGAGCGGGTGGCCGCGGACGGGTGGACGGTCAACGTGTCCGTCGCCGACGGCCAGCGCCGCGACTGCGTCGCCCACCTGACCCGCCGGCCGGGTGCGCTCACCCTGCGCCTGGCGACGCTCGGCGGCACGGCCGGCGGTGGGTTCACGGTGACCCCGGCGCCGTCACCGGTGGCCGAGGCCGGGGACGGCTGGCCGGCGCACGCCACCACGAGCGCATCCGGACCGCCGGTCGCCGCCGGCGGCAGCGTGCCGCGGGAGCTGCCGTCCGGGTCGTACGCGGTGGTCTCGACGCCCCCGGCCACGACGGCGGCCGGCAGCTGGCGCCTGACCGGGTTCTCGTGCGACCCGGGGACCGGCCGGTCGGACGCCGACGGCGTGCTGACCGTGGAGCTGACCGAGGCGGCGCCGCAGCCCGTGTGCACCGCCAGCTACGAGCTCCAGCCGGCCGTGACGCTCCAGGTGGAGGCCAGGGCCGAGGGCACGCTGGAGGCCCGGACCGGCGCCCTGGTCCTGGAGGTGTCCTGCGCGGACGGGGCGACCGGCCGGGTAGTGCTGCCCGCCACCTCGACCGGCCCGGTGGCGCTGCCGAAGCCGCTGAGCTTCCCGGCGCCGACCACGTGCACCGTGACCGGCGCCGACAGCGGCGGGCCGGCCACCCTGTCCGCCGCCATGGAGGACGGGCCGCTCCCGATGCCCGGGACGGTGCAGATCGGTGCGCGGCCGGTGACGGTGACGGTCCTCGCCACGTACGGCGCCGCAGCCGCCTCCGAACCACCGCTGGAGCAGCAGGTGGCCGAGCTGCTGCCGATCGCGGCCATCGGGGTCGGCCTGGTCGGCATCGGCGCGTTGGTGCTGCTCGTGGTGCTCGCCCGCCGCGGTCGCCGCTGACGCCGCTCCGCCCGCTCTGCCCGGGGCCCGTGAGGGCTGCCTCATGCCGCATGATCCGAGCCGGCACAGGGTAACGAGACCCCGATGACTGGCACACAGACCCTCGTCGCCGGGCGCTACCGACTGGTGCAGCCCCTGGGTCGTGGCGGCATGGGCACGGTCTGGCTCGCCCGCGACGAGATCCTGCACCGGGACGTCGCGGTCAAGGAGGTCGTGCCCCCACCCGGCCTGACCCAGCAGGAGCAGGACGACCTGCGCCGGCGCACGCTCCGGGAGGCGCGGGCCGCCGCCCGCCTCAACCACCCCAGCGTGGTACGGATGTACGACGTCGTGGACAGCCCGGGTGCTCCGCCGTGGATCGTGATGGAGTACGTGCAGGGCCGGTCGTTACAGCAGGTGATCGTGGAGGACGGCCCGGTCCCCCCGGCGCGGGCGGCGCGGGTCGGGCTCGACGTGCTCTCCGCCCTGCAGGCGTCGCACGCGGTCGGCGTGGAGCACCGCGACGTCAAGCCCAGCAACGTGCTGCTGGCCCAGGACGGCCGGGTGGTGCTGACCGACTTCGGCCTGGCCACGGCGCCCGGCGAGGCGACGGTGACCCGGCCTGGCCTGGTGCTGGGCTCGCCCGCCTACATCTCCCCGGAACGGGCCCGCGGCGAGTACGGCGGGCCCGAGTCGGACCTGTGGTCGCTCGGCGCCACGCTCTACGCGGCGGTGGAGGGCAAGTCCCCGTTCGACCGGTCATCACCGATGGCCACCCTGACCGCGCTCGCCACCGAGGACCCGCCGCCGCCGAAACGGGCCGGCCGGCTGCGCCGCGTGCTCGACGGCCTGCTGCGCAAGGACCCGGCCCAGCGGTTGAGCGCCGCCGAGGTCGAGCGGCTGCTGCGCAAGGTGGCCGGAAGCGACCGGCCATCGGCGCTGACCCAGGCCTTCCGCCGCACCGCGGCGCCAGCCGCGTCTCCGTCCTCGGCGGCTGTTGTGGCCCTACGGCCACCGGCCGTCGTCCCGACCCCACCGCTGGAGGCGGGCGTTGCCGAAGCCGGGCCGCCCGACGGTGTCCCACCCGCCTCCTCCGCGGCGGCGCCGTGGGTGCCGTCGGGGGCGGGGTCGGCCACTGAGACGGTGCCCCGGCGGGGGCCGGCGGAGGTGCCGCCGCTGCCCGAGCACCCGTCGATCGGGCGGGCGCCGGTCCCGGTCCGGCCGGTTCCGGAGGAGAAGCCCTACGCCGCCGAGCAGAGCAGCCACCGGACCCGGCTGGTGATCGCCGTGCTGGCGCTCCTGGCGCTCGGGCTGGCGGCCCTGGCCCTGCTGGGACCGGACGGGCAGCTCCCCGGCACCAGAACCGCGGGCCCAGACGTGACACAGCCGGCCACCTCACCAACCTCGCAGCCCACGGCGGGTCCTGGTACGGGCACGGCGACGGCGCCCGCGCCCGGGGCGACGACCGCCGGCCCACCGGTCGGGCAGCCGCCGGCCGGTGCTCCCGCGACCCGCCCGCCGGCCCAGGTGCCGGCGCCCAACCCTGGCTCGGGTGGCTTCACCCCGCCGGCCGGCTGGCGGATCTACCGCGACTCGACCGGGTTCTCGGTGGCGGTGCCGTCGAACTGGACCGTCTCGCGCCGCGGCACGATGGTCTACTTTGACCAGCCGGACGGCAGCCGGCTGCTCGGCATCGACATCACCGACGAGCCCAAGCCCGACCCGGTGGCGGACTGGGAGGCCCAGGAGGACTACCGGGTCGCGCGCGGCGACTTCCCCGAGTACGAGCGCATCAAGATTGTCTCGTGCAGCTTCTTCCGGGCCTGCGCGGACTGGGAGTTCCGGTACACCCGCAACGGTGTACGGATGCACGTGAACAACCGCGGGTTCGTGGTGTCAGACACCCGGGCGCACGGCATCTGGTGGTCCACGACCGACGCGGACTGGGCGGCGAGCCTGGCGTACCTGGATGTGGTCTTCCGCAGCTTCCGCCCCGCGCCATAGCGGCGACACTGCCGCTCGGCAGCTTCCCAGCGATGAGCTAAGGTATTAGCTAACTAGGCGGGAGGTTGCCCGATGTCGGCTGAGGCCGTTCACTTCAACATGCACGAGGCCAAGACGCATCTCTCCCGCATCATCGAGCGGGTCGAGCGTGGCGAGGAGGTCTTTATCGACCGTGCAGGTACGCCTGTTGCCAAGATCATTCCACTGGTGCGTCGAGTGAACCGCACCGCGGTCGGTTCGCTCGCGGGACAGCTCGACCTCTCCGGGGACTGGGACACCCCCCAGACCAACGCCGAGATCGCCGCGGACTTCGGCATCTCGTCGTGAGCCTGTTGCTGGACACTCACGTCGTCCTGTGGGGCCTTACCGGCGACCCGAGGCTCGGCGATGACTTTCTCGACCGCCTTCGGCATGACCCGGACATCTTTGTCAGCCCGGTCACCGTCTGGGAGATCACCATCAAACAGGCGGCTGGCAAGCTCGACGGCCCGTCCGACCTCGCCGAGCGCGTCCGCGACATGGGCTTTCGTGAGCTGCCTGTCACCCATGCACATGCCATCGCGGCCGGCCGGCTTCCTGGGCACCACCGCGACCCGTTCGACCGCATGCTGGTCGCGCAGGCCGTCACGGAGGATCTCACGCTGGCGACCCGAGACCTCGATATCCAGCGATACGACGTCGCCACGCTCATCGTCTAGCTGGCCCGGCTCAGATCGGACGATGCATCCTGTCGAGCCGCGGTGGGCTGCCCCAGGCTCACCTGGAACAGCCCACCGCGCTGTCAGAACTCCAGTGGGAGCGTGCCGAAGAACTGAATTCCCACGTAGTGGCCGTACTTGAACGGGTCGGTGCCGGTGGAGTGGCCGTAGAGGATCTGCTCGGCGCCGGGCACCGCAATCGGTGGATGGGCCGGGTCGTACGTGACAAGGGACGGGCTGGGTGAGTAGCCGATCGAGAACCCGCGGTAGGAGGCGTTCCCGAGCGACGACCCGACCGGCACGTGCGCACTGAGGTAGGTGTAGCCGAAGCTCACCGGCCCCGCGCTGAAGTAGTCGGTCGTCCCGAACTGGCCACCCGACGGCACCGAGGTCAACGGCGCCGGCAGCCCGGGCGGCGGCGTAGCGGCCGGGTCGAAGATCTTCGGCTGCAACCCGAAGAACAGGAACTGCGGACCGACGTAGTGCGCCTGCACGCTGAACCCCTCGGAGCTGCTGAGCTGCCAGCTACCCGCGGCCACCGCGACCGGCGGGGCGGCCACCCGGAAGCTGCCGGACAGCGAGTACTGCCCCTCCGCGAACGTCCCGGACCCGGACGCCGAGCCGATCAGCAGCGGTGACAGCGAGGACCCGACGTCCAGCCGCAGGCTCCCGGTGGGCGGGCCGGGGTCGTGCGTCAGCAGCGGGCCGTTGTAGCCGACCGAGAGGTTGTAGCGGGCCACCGGCGGCACCCAGGTGGGCAGCCCCGGCAGGCGCAGCCGCCCGGTCTCGCCGGTGTCGGCTCGGCTGCGGTCCCCGTTGGCGTACTGGCGCAGCGAGTCGTCGACATCGGCCCCTTCCGGGTCGACGAAGCGCATCGGGTTGTTCGCGCCGTATCCATAGAGGTTGACCGACGCGCCGTTGTCCAGTGCCGGCTCCGGGCCGGCGGCGTAGGCCGGGTCGGTGGAGACGAACTGGCTGGTCCTCGGGTCGTAGTAGCGGGCGCCGAAGTAGTAGAGGCCGGTCTCCTCGTCGAGCTCCTTGCCGGTGAACATGTTCGGCGTCCACTCGATGTTTGACTTCTCCTTCACCCAGGTCTCCCCGTACGGGAAGAACTCGGTGTGCTGGAACAGCTGGCCGAGCGGGTCGGTGACGTCGCGGCTGCTGCCCTGGTGGTCCGGGTGGTAATGGAAAAGATCCTTCTCGTACGGGTTGGCGGTGCCCCCGCCGCCCCCGGGCTTGTCCTGCTTGGCGAGCTTGGTGGCGAGCCGGGTCGAGCCCACGTAGATGTCCTTCTGCGCCACCTGCCGGTCCCGGATGGTCAGGTACTGGTTGACGTACGCCGTCTCGCCGGCGGGCCCGCGCTTGACCACCCGGTTGCCGGAGTCGTCGTACTTGTACGCGATCTCCTGCCCGTTGGTCGTGATCGACCGGATCCGGCCGTCCTCGTCAAAGACCGAGTCCCGCCGGTTGGCGTTGGTGTCGTCGACCCAGCCGACCTGGCAGCCGCTCGGGTCGTAGCTGTAGCTCAGGTCGCCCACCTTGGTCGGCGCGTGCGGGTGCGGCCCGCCGTACGCGTAGCCGTACGAGTAGGTCGTCCCGTGCACCGGGTTGACCTCGCCCGACGGTGACACCACGTCATGTGTCTGCTGCTTGGAGACGATGTTGTGGATGTTGTCGTACGCCATCGCCAGCGTGTACTTGTCCGTCTTCAGGCCGCCGCTGTGCGTGTACTGCCCGGTCGCCCCGACCAGCCGGTAGAGGTCGTCGTAGCTGAACGTCTGGCTGGACGGCCCGCCGAACTCGTTCGGTGGCGGCACCGGGATGTCGTTCACCAGCGAGGTCAGGTTGCCCAGCGGGTCGTAGCCGTAGAGCAGGTTCTGGTATTTCCGCGCGCCCTTGACCGTTGCGATGCTCGCCAGCCGCCGGTTGTCGGCGCGGTAGGCGAGGTTGGTCTTCACCCCGTTGCCGTCGAGCAGGAACACCCGCTGGCG
Source organism: Micromonosporaceae bacterium (assembly GCA_035707405.1). Lineage (GTDB taxonomy): Bacteria > Actinomycetota > Actinomycetes > Mycobacteriales > Micromonosporaceae > DASSUC01. The sequence continues at coordinate 30,723 of DASSUC010000391.1, forward strand.
GAACTTGTCGTACTCCATCCGCTGCACGTACGGGTAGCTGAAGCCCTGCTTGGCGCCGACCACCGTGCGCGGCAGCCCGCCCGAGTCGTACCCGTAGGTGACCAGCTCGCCATCGGCGTACGTCATGTTCTGCAGCCGGCCGAAGCTGTCGTGGACGAACTGGGTGGCGTAGACCTCCGGGGTGTCGCCGGTGTCGCTGGCGATGGTCTTGACCTCCCGGGTGGTCTCGCCGAGCTTGCCGTAGGACAGCTGCTTGCTGCCGGAGCCGTCGGCGACCAGGGTGACCCGCCCGGCCTGGTTGTCCGGCGCGCCCGGAGGACCATACGTGTACGTGACGTTGTTGCCCGGGAACGTCGGATAGTTGATCTTCGTCAGCCGGGTGAAGCTGTAGTCGTAGGTGACCTTCGCCAGCGCCCCACCGAGCGCCGTGGTGGTCTTCTCGACCACATTGGAGGCGAGGTCGTACGCCTTTACCGTCTTGCCCGCGTCCGGACTGTCCACACTGACCTTCCGGCCGAGAGCGTCGTACTCCACCGTGGTCGTGTTGCCGTTGGCGTCGCTCATCGTCAGCAGCTGCCCCAGCGGGTCGTGGCCGAAGCTGGTCCACAATGGCTGTCCGTTGTGGACCTCACGCGCCGAGGTCTGCCTGCCCCGCACGTCGGCGAAGGTCTGCCGCACGCGCAGGCTCGCGTCGGTGGTCGTGGTCATCTGCCGTACGGCGCCGGACCGGTCCGGCCTGAACCCGTACGCGTAGCTCGTGGTGGTGTTGTCGGGCAGCCGGACCAGCGTCTTGCGGTCCAGCACGTCGTAGTCGGTGTGGGTCGGCGCCACGCTGTCCACACCGGTGTTGAACACGCCGGCCTGGCCGAGCGGCTCGTCGACCGGGTAGTAGGTGTCAACGGCGCGTCCGGCCAGGTCGTAGACGACCTTCCCGGACACGACCATCCGGTCCTGTGCCGCGGTGGCGTCACCGGTGTGGATGGTGGCGTCCCGCTTGGTCTGGATCTGCCGGCCCAGGCCGTCGACGAAGATCACCTCGTCCACGGTGTCCGTCGCCGACCGGAAGCTGTCCAGGCGCCTGCTGGCCGCCCACGGGTCGGCCGCCTCCGGGTGGTACTCGAACGAGATCGTGGGCAGCGCGGTGGACTGCTCGTACGGCCCGCGCACCGCGACCAGCCGGCCGAACCCGTCGTACGCGTGCGTGGTCACGCTGCCGTTCGCATCGACCGACCTGGTCACCTGGCCGTAGGTCACGTTCCACTCCGATGTGGACACGTGCCCGATGTTGTCGGTCACCTTGGTCACGTACGTCTGCACCGCGGCGTCGTACTCGTAGCTGAGCGCGTACCGCTGGCCCGCCTTGTTGGGCGGGTTGGTGACGCTGGCGATGTTGCCGTTGGGCTGGTAGGTCAGGTCGGTCACCGCGGCGGCACCGCCGTCGAGGTAGGCGCGCACCTGGGTCACGTCGCCCGTGGCGCAGTCGATGCTCGCCTCCCGGCGGCGCAGCACCTTCCCGTCCGCGGTCGCCGACATCGCCACCGGCTGGTGCAGGTAGGTCGCCGGGCAGTCCAGATAGGACAACGTGGTGTGCAGGTCGTCGGCCGCCCCGGCGTCGCCGGTGTCGACCGTGCTGGTGATGTCGCCGAGGCTGTCGTACGCGTACGTGGTGGACGTGGTCACGCCCGGCGCCGCCGCGCCCTCGTAGAAGTTGCGGTCGGTGCGGACCAGCTGCGGGAAGACCGTGGCGAGCCGGTCCTGCGGGTTGGCCGCGGCCCCGGTGCCCACGTCGCGCAGCTCGTACGCCTGGATCGTCTCGGCGAACAGCTTGCCGGTGTGGTCCCGGGTGGTCTCCCGGGTCAGCAGCCCCTTGGTGTAGAAGCTGTCGTTGGCGTACTCGCGGACCACCTGCCGGTAGAGCGGCTCGCCAGCGGCCGGGCTGCGCTGCTCCTCGACCACCGTGCGGTAGCCGTAGAACTCGCGCTCGAACCGCTCGAAGCGCCCGCCCTCGTAGCGGTACGTGGTCAGCCGCTGGTCCACGCCGTCACCGGCGTGACCGTCGTGCACCACCAGCCGGGACAGCACGAAGTGCGACTCGGGCTGGGCGTAGGTGTTGCCGCTGCGCTCATAGTCCAGTGACATGGTGGCGCCGAGCGGGCGGCTGACCGTACGCAGCAGGTTGGTGCGGGCGATCGGGCTGGCGGCCACCGTCAGCGAGCCGTCCGAGTCGCTGGTCACCGCGTCGGGGAAGCTGTCGCCGTTGACGTCGCGGACGGAGGCGCCCGGCCGGGACACGGTCTGGCTGACGTCGCCGCCCGGGTTGATGATCACGTAGCAGCCGGCCAGGCAGAGCGGGCCGATGCCGATGGTGAAGTAGACCCCGCCGGCCAGGCTGAACGTCCTGTTCGTGCCGACGTTGTCGGCCAGCGCCCCGAACCAGTCCACGTCGGGGGCGAACCCGTCGCCGGTGTTGAGCCCGACCCGCAGCTTGGTGCCGCTCGCGGTGAGCCGGTCCAGCTTCCCGTCGCCGTTGATGTCGAGCAGGGTCCGGTGGCTCGCCGACTCGCTCGAGCTGACCGAGGCGCCACCGCCGAAGCTGTAGATGCCGTCGTTGAAGCCGCCGCCGAGGGAGGAGTTGCTGCTGGACCCGTCGTTGATCTCGGCGCTGCCCCAGGGCTGCGGCGCGGTGAACCCGTACCCGAGGTTGAGCGCCACCCGCAGCCGGACGGCGCCGTTCTCGACCACCCGGGTCACCAGGTCGGGCAGGCTGTCGCCGTTGACGTCGAGCAGCTCGCTCGTGCCGACCGAGGTGCCGCTGCCCAGGCTCGCGTTCAGCGCGAACCCGTACGAGCCCATCTGGCTGCCGCTGTTGTTGCCCTTGGCCTGCCCCTTGGCGTTGGTGTCCACGTCACCGCGGGAGTTGGCGAAGAAGGACGCCGGGTTGCCGCCGATGCCGAGGTTGGTCGCGCTGTCGTCGTTGCCGCGCACGTCGCCGCCGAGGCCGGGCTGCTGGGCGTTCGCCGCGAGGCTGCCGTCCGGCCCGCTGTAGATCACCTTGCCGTTGCCGACCGCGTCCGGGAAGCCGTCGCCGTTGAGGTCGAGGAAGTCCACCTCACCGGCGCTGCTGCCGTCGGAGACCGAGCCGGACAGGAAGCCGACCCCGCCGCCGAGCGCGTTCTGGGAGCTGGTGCTGAACCGGCTCACCCCGCGGCCGGCGGCCATCCCCTCGGTGGGCAGCGGCACGTGCGGCGCGCCGGCCCGGGCGCTGCTCATCTGGGTGCCGGTCACCCAGCTGGCCCGGGTCCGGCAGTACTCCGGGGTGAGCGCACCGCCACCCAGCGGCGGCGAGGACACGCTGCACCCCGCCGGGCCGCGCCACGACCCCTCCGCCGGGAAGACCGTGAACGGGTACGCCGTGGCCGTGGTCGGGTCGTAGGAGCTCGGGTCGAAGGTGTCGTCGGCGACGAGCAGCGCCTCGTTGACCGGCTGGGTGGCCCGGTCGCCGGCGCCGTTGTAGCCGACGTAGCTCCACCGCCGGTATGACGGCGCGAAGACCTCCCGCGGCGCCGCGCTGTGCAGCACCGCCGGCACCGGGATGCCGAAGAAGCCGAAGCTGAGCGTGACCGTGTGGTTGGTCAGCGCGGCGGTCACCTGCGGGTCGCGGTTGGAGTAGTCGAAGAAGAGCTCCTCGCCCAGCTCGAAGGTGAGCGGCACGCTGGTCGGCTGGGCCACCCCGTCGACGATGTGCACCGGCACCTTGGCCAGCAGCTCGCCCCGGCGCTTGACGGTCATCACCACGTCGGCGTTGGTGCCCGCCGCGGCGGAGATGTTCGGGATGGCCGTGACGGTGACCTCCCCGTCGCCGGCCTCGCCGACCACCACCGGAGCCTGCGGCCCGGTCAGGTTGTCCACCGGGTAGACATCCACGCTGTAGGGCGGGTAGAGCTGGATCACCGGCCGGCCGTTCGCGTCCACAACCTGCTGGTTGGGCGGCGCGGTCAGGTAGTACAGCTGCGGTGCCCAGGTCACCTGCTGCGCCGCGATCGGCGAGTCGACCCGTACCCGCAGCTCGACCGTGTCGTCCTTGGCCACGGTCAGGTCGTGGGAGATGTTGACGTCGCCCACTGTGGACCGGCTGACCGCCTGGTTGAGCACGACCGAGCCGTTGTGCAGGATCTGCACGGCCAGGTCGTCGGTTGTGGTGGCGAGCTTGTGCAGCGCCCCGGCCACCCGCACGGTCCCGGCGAACGGCATGTTCACCGTGGTGCCCGGCCGCCCGGTCAGCGCGAAGTCGGTCGAGGCCTGGTACTGGTGGTGCGGCTGGTGGTTCACGTCGAGGCTGGTGGGCGCGCCCACATACGCGATGCGCGGGTCCCAGGAGACCTGGTCGAAGGCGCCGTCCAGGCGGGTCTGCACCCGGAAGTAGATCCGGTCGCCGGCGGTGACGTCCACCGCGTCTACCCCGGTCGGCGTCTTCGCGGCGAAGTCGTCGCCGTTGATCGTGGTCGAGTAGAGTTCGGTGGCGTTGTGCTGGATCGCCACCCGCACTCCGTCCGCGGTCTGGTACCCCTGCCGGTCGGCGTTGACCAGGGTCACCGCACCCGTGATCTTGATCTGTCCCGAGTACGGCGCCACCCAGCGACGCAGCGTGTCGTGCGGCGGGTTCTTGGCGAGCATCTGGTTGTAGACCGCGCTCAGGTCGGGCGAGATCTGACCAGCGTTGACGGTCGCGTCCGGCACCGGCGCCGGCGTGACCGAGCTGTCGGTGCCGAACGTGGGCAGCCCGTCCACCACGCGGTTGAACAGCACCTGCTCGCCGCTGACCAGGTCGGCCAGCCCGTCGCCGTTGACATCGCGGAAGTACGTCGTCCCGCTGGTGAACGTGTCGGCGTGGTTGGCCAGGCCGTTGGCGACCAGATAGGCCTCGGCGCCGAAGGAGACGGTGGACGCGTTCTCCGCCCCGATCGCGGACAGGCTGGGGATCCTGCGGGCCTCGCCGAAGACGGTGACACCGCTCGGCCCGGACCGGTTGGGCCGGAAGTAGAACCCGTCGGAGCGCCGGAACACCTTGTCCGGCAAGGTGTCCCCGTCGATGTCGACCAGCGCCAGGACCTCGTCCGTGGTGCTGTAGGTGTAGCCGACCTTCCCGCCGCCGGAGAGCATCTTGGTGCCGACCGCGACGTTGACCCCGACGTAGAGGTGCCCGCCGATGCTCGTGGTGACCGAGCCGCCGAGCGCGGAGGGGTGCCCCTGGTTGAAGGTGCCGGTGCCCAGGTTGTCCGCGCCAGTGTTCCAGCTGGCCGCCGGCCCGAACCGGTACTGGTTGTTCACCGCCCGCGCGTCGTCGTAGTAGTCGAACGTGTGGGTGTTGAACACAACGCCCTGCTCGCCGCGCTGGGTCACCGAGGCGAGCAGCATCTTGCCGAAGGCGCCCTCCCGGTAGGCCAGGTCGTAGCTTCGTACGACCGTGCCGTCCTGGGCCACATCGACCCGCCGGAGCAGGTCGGCCACGACCCGCAGGGCGCCGTTGCGCCCGTCGATGGTGATGTCCGGCCGGCGCACCCAGCCGGGAAGCTCCCGGTCCCGGACGAAGGTGACCAGGTAGCGGCCTGCCGCGCCGGGGCCGTTGGTGTAGCGCGCGGAGCGTGGGTAGAGCTCGAAGCCGGTCACGCTGCCGCCGGGTACGCCGGGGTCGCTCTGCCTGTCCCAGGTGTACGTGACCGAGTTGCCGTGCAGGTCACGGATCTCCCGCAGCCCCCACTTGAACACGTGCCCGCCCGCGTCCGCCAGCGTCGCCGTGGAGTCCTGCCCAGTCTCCGGCACGCCACCGTAGAAGTAGCGCAGGCCCTTCTTGTCGGTCACCTCCCACCAGTAGTTCGCGGGCAGCGTGCCGTGCCGGACGATCTTCGCGAAGCCGGACTCGACCCGGGTGTGGAAGACGCGCTCGGCCGCCCGCGGCTGGACCGGGCCGCGGTGCGCGAGCGGGGTCAGCGGCTGCCCCGAGAGCTGGTAGCTCTCGGTCTCGTTCCCGCTGTCGTAGCGCGGTACACCCCACCGTGTGTCCACGGTCACCGTCGGCACGGCCAGGTCCCAGCCGAGCCCGACCCATCCGTTGCCGCCGCCCGAGTCGTAGCTGAGGTCCATCCTCGGCTGCAACCCCTGCCGCCCCGGTGGCACCTGGATCGGGTAGCTCAGCGTCGCGTCACCGGTGTCGTTGGCGACCGGCGGCGCGATCAGGTTGACCCCGCTCGCCGGGCTCGCGGAGTGGATGTCCTTCATGGCGTTGGGGTCGAGGGACTGCACGCCCTCGTGCTCCGGCACGCTGATCGCGCTCTCGGCCGGGCTGTCCCCACTGGTGAGGTTGGCGGACCCGCTGACCAGCGCGAGCGGGCCGGCGACGATGAGGCAGGCGAAGATCGCTGCCCAGCGGTTGCGACGCGCCAAGGCGCCGAGCCGGGTCAGCGAGGTGATCTGGGAGGCGGCCATGACCGGCATCTTCCGGCAGCGCCGGCCCGCATCGATCAAAGAGTCGGGACCAGGACAGCGACGACCATGAGATCTGTCAGGTCCGGGCGCCACGTGGCTGCGATATGGTCGGCGGCTCGACCTGTCCTGGCCCCAGGAGATGGCCGCGTGGCGGTTCGGTGCCCTTCCGCCGGGCACTTGCTTCCCTGATATCGTAGGTCGCACATGGATCGAGGGTTCACTGGCGAGCCATATGTACAGGGTGATACATGCCGCTGAAGGTAGGAGAGATCATCAGGCTCATCGGAGCCGACGGCTGGATCTTCGTCCCACCCCGCGGGAGCCATCGCCAGTACGCACCATACGAAGCCGGGTAGGGGTGACATCGCGGGCAGCCAAATCGTGACTGCCGCCTGGGCTGGAGCGCAGCACCCTAAAGCGGCGAGCTACCCCCTACGCCGACCGCAGTAGCCGTTGACCTTGGTTCCCGCAGCATGACGGATGTGCGCAGTCCTGATGCACCTCAGCCTGCTGTGGGGGACGGCGGGCGATGCCGAGGTCGAGAGCTGAACCGAACCGCTGGCTAGCGGCGGGTGCGGCGATCGCATATACTGAATCAAATATCCTGATCATGATTCAGTAGCTGGTGGTACATCATGACGAGGACGGATGTAGGTGCGCTGATTGAGCGTGCCCGCGTGGCTGCGGGCCTCAGCCAACGTGCCCTTGCGGACGTGACCGGCATTTCGCAGTCCACGCTCTCGCGGATTATCTCCGGTGACCGGGTGGCGAAGCTCCCGGAGGTCGTGGCGATCGCATGGGCAACCGGACACACAGTTGCCCAGCTCACCGGAGCCGGGACGGTGGCCGACCGAGTCCAGTGCGCGGCCCGGGCCACCAACGACTCGGACATGGAAGGTATGCGCCAGGCACTTCTGCACTTCCTGGAGCTGGACGACTACCTGGACGACCAGGCCATCCCTGCGACGATCTGACTGGGTGGAAGACGTGAACGCTGAAGCTGACGGGCGCGCCTGTGCCGCGCGGTTCCGTCGGGACAACCGCTTGGGCGTGCAGCCGCTGGGTGACCTCGTCGCGGTCATCGAGCAGGCGACTCGAATCGATGTGGCGGTACTCGACGCTGGTCCAGACGAGCACGGCCTGACGATGCGGGACCCGCGCCACAGCACCGTCTTCATTGGTGTCGCACGGACCCGCAACCCGATGCGGCAGCGAAGCACGCTCGCCCACGAACTCGGCCACGTGCTGTTCGAGGACTGGACAGACAACGACGCAGGCAGCTGGAGCGACCGGACCCATGAGGAGATCCGAGCCGACGCCTTCGCTCGGCACCTACTCCTGCCGCTGGATGGGTTGCAGGAGTTCCTCGAAAACCGAGAGCCGGTAACCCAGCCAACTCTCTCTGCGGTCGTCCAGCGGTTCCTGGTATCACCGGCCATCGCCGCCATCGCGCTGCGGCAAGCCGGGTACATCGACGCCGCCACCAAGCAGGAGTGGATGGCGCTGTCCTCACCACGGTTGGCTGTCCGGTTCGGGTGGAGCGACCAGTACCACGCATTACAGGCAGACTCTGACCAGCGAAGAGCACCGCAACGGCTGCTAGCCCGTGCAATCAGAGGCTACGCGGAGGGAGTGCTCCCCGCACAGGCCATTGCCACCTTGCGCGGCATCACTGCGGAGGCCGCCGAAGCCGAGCTGCGAGGGGCGGGCGTCGTACCTGCCAAGCTTCTGGTCACATGGGCTGAGCACACCGAGCTGCCGGACGTGCAGGTGGACCTGATGGCCCTGGACGAGGACCTCATCGCGCCGGATGACCGCCAGGACTCGACAGTGCAGACCGAGGCGAGATGAGCCACCGGCCGGTCATCGACGCGGGACCCAGCCTGAACTTCTTCTCGATCAACAAGGAACGCCTCCTTATCGGCGTCCTAGGACCGCTCAGCGCCCCAGAGACCGTGCAGGCCGAGGTGTTACGCAGGTCCCGGCAGGATGAACGCTTCCGCGCCTCCGCGATGGTCTGGCGGAAGCTGGTACCACGTTGGGTTCAGATACTGTCCGACGACGAGACACCCGAGCTCGCAGCCGTCGTCCACCGGCTCACCCGACAACCCATGCAAGAACGGGTGAGGCACCCGAAAGATCTGGGCGAGACCATGGTGATCGCGCATGCGGTGGTCGCCGCCGAAGCAGGCGAGACGGTGACCGTGCTCATCGACGACGGGCTGGGTGCACGGATCGCTACCTCCGAGATCAGCCGACTGCAACGGCTCCGCTCAGACGGTCATGCTGTAGGGTCGATCAGACTAGCGAGCACGCTGACGGTCTTGGCGCGCGCAGCAGGCGGTGGACACATCCCAGACAAGGCTGCGATGCGCGACATCTACAAGCGGCTACGCGACCTGGATGACGGCCTACCGCCGGTCGAGACGACCAAGCTCCTGTCGTCTGCCCTTTGGCCCTGACAAGCTGCGGCATGTCACCGGTCGCGCCGTCCGCAGCGCGACACAGCCCGCTGCGGACGGCGGCTACGGTCATTGGGCTGCGGGCCGGTCGATGCCTGCGGCTCATCTGCGGCGGGCAGGCTACCGCCTGCTCCGCGTGCGCGGCACGCAGGAGTAGTCGCATGCGGCGTTGCTGCTGGCCACCGATCCGGACGCTGGACTGGCACGCCGCGCGGTCGCCGATGCCACCCGGCTGGCCCGAGACCCACCGGGCAGGCTGAGCTCGACCTCGTCGCGGCCTCCAGGGATGGTGCAGCGGCGGACCGTGTTGCTGCGCACCCGGATGGTGATCTACTTCGTCGCGGAGCTGTAGGTGCTGGACTCTGTGGGCTCAGGCGCCGTCGCGGAGGGCGGCGTGGGCGTCGGCTAGGCGGATCGTGACGATGGGGCTGTCTTCCAACACGCGCAGCCCGCGGTCGACGAGGTCACGGACGACATCACTGGGCGTGGTGCCGCGCCGCTGGGCTTCGGCGGCTAGGCGTTCGAGGGCCTCGCGGGGGAAGCGGGTGGTGAGAGCGACCTTGACGTTGTACGGCCGCTCGGCAGGCTGGAACAGCTGTGCGTTCTCGACGCTGATCAGTTCGGCAAACGCGCGGTCGGTGTCCGGCCCGGATGTGCGGTCGCTCATGGCTGTCTTCCTCCGATTGCCTTGCGCTCCGGTCAGGATACGAACGGCCCGGACCGTGAACATCTCCTCGGTCGTGGTTCACGCGTCGTTTGTCCAGCGCCTCTTACCAGAGGACTGAGACAGGAGGGAGAGGCGATGCCGGCGGATCCATGGGTGATGGCTGCCACCGTGGTGGTGCAGGGGCTGGGCATTCTGGCGTTGTGGCTGCGCCTACGCTGGCAGATACGCCAAGAGCAGGTCCGCGCCGAGGCAGTAGTGAATCTTGCGGAGGCGATGCGCAACGGAGGCGAGGCGGATGAGCGGCGCCCTGATGGCAGCCGACTGAAGCTATCCGTGAACGGCGTCGGGGATGGTGGAGACAGGCGTGGATGAGCCCGAAGCCCGAGAGTCCAGCACAACCGCGCCAGGTCCTCGCCCTCGCGAGCACAGCCCTGCCTCACCGGCAGCGGCACCCGACAAAGACCGGGCGTTCGCCGAGTTCTACCGCCAGTTTGTCCCCACCCTTGTGGGATTCCTGCGCTGGCAGGGCGTGCCGTTGCGAGAGGCTGCCGACCTCGCGCAGGAGACGATGGTCCAGGCGTACAAGCGCTGGGAAACGATTGAGCATCCGCAGGCGTGGGCTCGTCGGGTCGCCTCCCGGATGTGGGCCCGCCGTATCAGCACCGTCGTTGAGGACAGGGTCGCCGATGTGCCAGAGCCGAATCCTCTGTTGGCCGTTACCGACGTGACCGTGTGGGAGCAACGCCACGACGTACTGCGGATCCTCGATGAGCTTCCACCGCGCCAGCGCCAGGTCCTGGCGTGGACCCTGGACGGCTACACCCCGGCCGAGATCGCGGATGAACTCAAGATCGCACCGGAGGCGGTGCGCAGCAGTCTCCTCAAGGCTCGTCGTGCCCTGGCCGAAAACCCCAGCATCACCGGGGAGCAGCGATGAACGACACCCAACCCGAGCCGTACGACAGCGCCGTCGATCAGTGGATCGCCGCGCAGCACCGTCGCCTCGTGGCCGACTTGGCCGAAGTCCTTGACCTGGAGGCCGGTCTACGTGACGCGCTGCTGCCGGCCCGTCACCGTGACCTCGTCGGTGACCTGAGCGACATCCTTGACGTTGAAGCGGGCCTGGCTGCAATCATCCCGTCCACATCCACCGAGCGTGAACGCACCGCGGAGCAGGCCGCAGCCGGGCACCCTCGCCAGGAGTCCACATTTGCCGAACTCCATCAGGACCTCGCGTCTGCTCCGGCTATCCGTCTGGATCTTCGCGCAACCGCCCTCCATCTCTCTCGCGTGCTCGACATGGTCCGCGCCCTCGACCTTGCCTGTGATCTTGCCAACGACACCGTCCCGGACGCCGCCCGCATCCTCGACATCGTCCGCGACCTCGACCTTGACCTCGCCCACGCCCTCAACCGCGACCTTGCCCGCGCTCTCGCCCGCGCTCTCGCCCGCGCCATCGTCCTCATCCACGCTCGCGCTCGCGCTCGCGCCGCCCTCGCCCGCGTCCTCGCCTTCGATCTCGACTTTGCCCTCGACCTCGCCCGTGTCCGCGCCCTCGCCCTCGCCCGCGCCTTCGTCCGCGGTCTCGCCGATGGCGTCGGCCGTTATGTCGACGTGGGGGATGCAGTGGAGAACCTTGAAGAAGTCAGGGTTCTCCTCAAACGGCTGGATGACTTCACAGGCGCGGATCTGCGCACAGTGGACTTGACCGGCATCCCGTTGGATGGAGTGCGATGGTCCACCACAACCCGGTGGCCGCCACAGCACGTCGCCCAGATCGAACGGGACTCGGTCCCACTCGGCGACGGGGTGTACGAGATCCGCCCAGGCACCACAACCGTGGACGACCACGTCACGGTAACCCCCACTCCCCGGCAGTGACGTACCTCCCGGCCGGCAGCAACTTGTCCGTCTCGCTCATACCCAGCTATTTCATCGGCGGAAAGCGGTTCTGATCGCAGAAGATCACGTAAGACGTTGCATGCTGTCATGGAGGCCGGCTACTCCGGTCGCGATCTTAACGATGTTCGCACCATCGCCCAACGTCGGCGGAGCCTCTACGTCGTCCTGCCGATGAGCGAGGTTATCGCCGAGCGTGCCCGTGACGTGCAGGTGGTATGGCGGCCCGGGGCCATCACCGGGCCGCGGGGGTCATTGACCTCCTGACGGCGGCGGTCGCTGAGCATCATGGCGCGGTCATCCTGCACTACGATGCCGACTTCGAACACATCGCGGCCACCACTGGGCAGCCGCACGCTTGGATCGTTCCCCGAGGCAGCCTCAACTGAGGCAAAGCCGCGGTGGGCACACGCCGACTGGCTCGCCGGTGGCATGCTGGCGGCCGTGTTGAGCGACCTCGTCGACCGCGTGTTCGGCGCCCAGCCGGACCCGCCCGCGCTGCTGGTCCTGGTCACCGCCCTCGCCGCGCTCGCGGTCGTGTTCACCCGCACGCTGTGGCGGCTGGCCCGTAGCGTGGTGACCATCGCCCACGAGGGCGGGCACGCGCTGTTCGCCGTGCTGACCGGGCGGCGGCTGACCGGCATCCGGCTGCACTCGGACACCTCCGGCCTCACCCTCTCCGCGGGCCGCCCGACCGGGCTCGGCATGGTGGTCAGCCTGTTCGCCGGCTACGTCACCCCGTCGCTGCTGGGCCTGGCCGGCGCCGCGCTGCTCGCCGCCGGCCGGATCACGCTGCTGCTGTGGGTGGCCGTCGCGCTGCTCCTCGCCACGCTGGTGATGACCCGCAACGCATACGGCATCCTCGCGGTTCTGGCCATCACCGCCGGGGTCTTCGCCGTCTCCTGGTACGCCGACCCGGCCGCCCAGGCCGCGTTCGCGTACGCCGGGGTGTGGTTCCTGCTTCTGGGCGGGGTGAAGCCGGTCGGCGAGCTGCAACGGCTGCGTCGGCGGGGCCGGCTGCCCAACTCCGACGCCGACCAGCTCTCCCGGATCACCCGGGTCCCGGCCCTGGTGTGGGTCGGCCTGTTCGCCGTGGTGACCGCGTTAGCGCTGGTCACAGGTGGGGCCTTGCTTCTGGAGCCGATAGTGGGAGAAGAAGTGAGCTGGCCGGCATTGTTCGGCGAACACCTGGGTATGACCTGACCAGCGACATCGCCGACGAGATGCCAGGAGGTGACGACGATGCGCTACCGGAACCGTACGAGCAAGCCAACCGCCCTGCTCTGGCTGCTGGTGGTCGGTGCCGATGCCGCGCTCGCGGTCACCGGCGCCGGTCTCGCCGTGCTGCTGTGGACTTTTGGCGGGGTCACCGCAGTGGCGCTCGCCGCCGCGGGCGTCTGGCTGGTGGGGCACCGGCCGGGCCACCACGCCCCGATGGGCAACCGGGTCGCCGTGGCCGGGCATGCGCCCAGGTCAAAGCGGGATGTTTCCGTGCTTCTTCGGCGGTAGCGTCTCCCGCTTGGTCCGCAGCGCGCGCAGGGCGCGCACGACCTGCACCCGCGTCTCGGCCGGGGCGATGACGGCGTCGACGTAGCCGCGCTCCGCCGCGACGTAGGGGTTGGCCAGCGTGTCCTCGTACTCTTCGACCAGCCGGGCGCGGGTGGCGACCGGGTCGGCCGCCTCCCGCAGCTCCTGCCGGTAGAGGATGTTCACCGCGCCCTGCGCGCCCATCACCGCGATCTGTGCGGTGGGCCAGGCGAAGTTGATGTCGGCGCCCAGGTGCTTGGAGCCCATCACGTCGTACGCGCCGCCGTACGCCTTGCGCGTGATGACCGTGACTTTTCCGACGGTGGCCTCGGCGTACGCGTAGATGAGCTTGGCGCCGCGGCGGATGATGCCGTCCCACTCCTGCCCGGTGCCGGGCAGGAACCCGGGCACGTCCACAAAGGTCAGGATCGGGATGTTGAACGCGTCGCAGGTGCGCACGAACCGCGCCGCCTTCTCCGACGCCCCGATGTCCAGGCAGCCGGCGAACTGCATGGGCTGGTTGGCCACCACGCCCACCGGCCGGCCCTCGACGCGGCCGAAGCCGACCACGATGTTCTGCGCGTAGAGCGGCATCACCTCGAGGAACTCCTGGTCGTCGAGCACGTGCTCGACGACCAGGTGCATGTCGTACGGCTGGTTCGCCGAGTCCGGGATCAGCGTGTCCAGCTCCCGGTCCTCATCGGAGATCGTGAGGTCGGCGGCGGTGTCCCAGGCCGGCGGCTCGTCCAGGTTGTTGGCGGGGAGGTAGGACAGCAGCGCCTTCACGTACTCGATCGCGTCCTCCTCGTCGGCGGCGAGGTAGTGCGCGTTGCCGGACTTGGTGTTGTGGGCGCGGCCCCCGCCCAGCTCCTCGAAGCCCACATCCTCGCCGGTGACCGTCTTGATGACGTCCGGTCCGGTGATGAACATGTGGCTGGTCTGGTCGACCATCACGGTGAAGTCGGTGACCGCGGGGGAGTAGACCGCGCCGCCGGCGCACGGGCCCATGATGAGCGAGATCTGCGGGATCACCCCGCTGGCCCGTACGTTGCGGAAGAAGATCTCGCCGTAGAGCCCCAGGCTCACCACGCCTTCCTGGATGCGGGCGCCGCCCGAGTCGTTGATGCCGACGACCGGGCACCCCATCTTCATGGCCAGGTCCATCACCTTGACGATCTTCTCGCCGAATACCTCGCCGAGCGAGCCGCCGAAGACCGTGAAGTCCTGCGCGAAGACGCACACCTGCCGGCCGTCGACGGTGCCGTACCCGGTCACCACGCCGTCGCCATAGGGCCGGTCCGCGTCCTGCCCGAAGTTGGTCGAGCGGTGCCTGGCCAGCTCGTCCAGCTCCACGAAGGAGCCCTCGTCGAGCAGCAGCACGAGCCGCTCGCGGGCGGTCTTCTTGCCCCGGGAGTGCTGCTTCTCGATCGCCCGGGCCGAGCCGGCGTGCGCGGCCTCGTCGATGCGGCGTTCGAGGTCCACGATCTTCCCGGCCGTGGTGTGCAGGTCCACGGGGTTGGCGGTGGCGGTGCCGAGCCCGCCCGTCCGGTCGTTGCGCTCGCTCACGCCGCGATGGTATCCAGCCGCCGTCGCCCGGCTGGCCGGCCGGGCCGGATACTACGCTGGCGGCGTGCTCAGCTCGCCCTACACGGACCTGGAGCGGCCGCCGCTGGGCGAGGCCGCGCTGCGGCGGGCTCTGGTCGTACCCGGTGGGGTGTGGACGGCGCTGCGGCTGCACGCCGAGACCGCCTCGACCAACGAGGACGCGGCGGCGGCGGCCCGCGCCGGTGCACCGGAGGGCCTGGTCGTGGTGGCGGAGCGGTAGACCGCCGGCCGGGGGCGGTGCGGTCGCACCTGGGAGTCGCCGGCGCGCGCCGGGCTCGCGGTCAGCGTGCTGCTGCGCCCCGCCGAGGCCGACGCCGAGCGCGAATGGGCCGGCGTGCCCGCGGCCCGGCTCGGCTGGCTGCCTCTGCTCGCCGGCGTGGCCGTGGTGGCCGCGGTGGCGAGCAGGGCCGAGGTCGCAGACGCCGCGCTGAAGTGGCCGAACGACCTGCTCATCGGCTCCCGCAAGTGCGGCGGCATCCTCGCCGAGACGGTGCCGGGGGAGCCGGGTGGTGACCCGGCGGTGGTCGTCGGCATCGGGGTGAACGTGACGCTGCGCGCCGGCGAGCTGCCCGACGAGCGGGCCACCTCGCTGCTGCTGGCGGGCGCCGCGCACACCGACCGGGACCCGCTGCTGCGGGCCCTGCTGCGCAGCCTCGCCGGCTGGTACGAGCGCTGGCGCGACGCCGGCGGGGACGCCGCCGCCTGCGGGCTGCGCGCGGCGTACCTCGACGCCTGCGCCACCATCGGCCACGAGGTCCGGGTGGCGCTGCCCGGCCCGGCATCCCTGACCGGCACAGCAACCACTGTGGACGGTGACGGGCGGTTGGTGGTCGTCCTCCCGGACGGGACCGAGCGGGCGGTGGCCGCAGGCGACGTCGTCCACCTGCGGCCGAAGTCTGACACGCGGCCAGAGTCCGACGGCTAGCGGACCCCATCCGGGCCGCCCACCCGCTACCGTCGGCGCCGACAGACTCTGCCGGTCCGCACCGTGCAGCGCCGGTCCGCACCGTGCAGCCTCGGCCTCACGGTCGCGGCGTCGCAGCTCTGGCGGGACCGCACGCAAGGAGGTTCGCGTGGCTTTCCCCGATGACGTGCTCACCACCGACGAGCACGTCGTGCTCCACCTGCACCCGCACTGGAAGGCGATGATCCGGCCGGTGTTCGTGCTGCTCCTGGCCATCGCCGCGGTCATCGCCGGGCTGATCCTGCTGCCGGACGGCAGCGCCGGGGACATCGGCCTGTACGCCATCGGCGCCGCAGCCCTGGTGCTGGTGCTCGTGCTGGCGTTCTGGCCGTTCGTGGTCTGGCGGACCACGCACTACGTGTTCACCAACGAGCGGGTGCTGCTCCAGCATGGCGTGTTCGCCCGGGACCGCCGGGACATCCCGCTGGCGCGCGTCAACGACCACTCCATGAGCCAGACCTTCACCGAGCGCCTCCTCGGCTGCGGCACGCTCACCATCGAGTCCGCGGGCGAGCGGGGCCAGTCGGTGCTCACCGACATCCCCGGCGTGGAGAAGGTCCAGACCACCCTGTACGAGCTGGTCGAGGCCGACCGCGACAAGCACTCGCTCGGCGACGACGAACTCCGCGCGGCCCGGCGCGAGCAGGCGGCCGAGCAGTAACCCACCGGCCGCGCCCTCAGCGGCGAGGGCGGAATCAGCGGCGAGGGCGGAATCAGCGGCGACGGCGAAATCAGCAGCGACGGCGGAACCAGCCCCGGAACCGGGTACGCAGCACCTCCGTGTCCGGGGCACCGTCCGCCGCGAGCCGGGTCATCGTGGCGGCCAGGGTCACCGTGCCGAGCCCGGGCTTGGCCGCCGACGGCTTGCGGTCCAGCACATCCAGCCGGGTCGCCAGCTGGTCCCCGGCGTAGACCGGGGCGAGCCAGCGCAGCTCCTCCAGCCCCGGGGAGGCGTCGGCGGCGGCGCGGGACAGCAGGTTGTCGACGTACGCCCGCATGAACAGGCTGATCGTGTAGAAGCCGCTCGCGATGAGGCCGCCGTACGGGCTCTCCACCGCGGCCTTCGCGTCAACGTGGTACCACTGCGGGTCGTAGCGTTCGGCGTAGGCCACCATCTCCGCGCCGTCGACAACGGTCACCCCGAGGTCGAACGACCGTCCCGGCACCAGGTCCTCGTAGAACAGGTCGGGGACCGCGCCCGTACCGGATCGCACAGGCATCACGGCGGGCAGCCTAGCCGCGTGGGGTCAGCGGCGGCGCGCGGTGGGCAGCGGGTCGGCCTTGCGGTCCAGCTCGGCCACTGCCGTGACGTCGGCTCCCGCGTCCCCGCGGCGTGCTGGGCGGGCCCGATAGGCCTGGGGCCGGTCCGCATGCCCGGCCAGGTCCGGCCCGTGGCTCAGGCCCACCGGGGCGTGCCCGTTGGCACGGCTACCGGCGGTCGCCTGCCGGGGGGTGACGGTTGCCTGCTTGGGCGGGTCGGGCTCGTGCCCGGCCAGCGCCACCGGGCCGGGCACACCGGCCAGCGCCGCCTCGGCCGCGGCGACGGACTCCTCGGGCTCGGGCAGGGCCCGGAACACGAACGACCGGTACGCCCAGAACCGGAACACGGTGCCGAAGCCGACACCGATGATCTTCGCGATGTTCAGGGCGAGGATGCTGGTGAGGGCGAAGCCGTACTTGGCGGCGCCGAGGACGGCCAGCTCGATCACCAGGCCGACGCCGTTGAGGAGGAAGAAGAGCACGTACTCCCGGTGCATGGCCGACCTCGACCGGTGCCGGAAGGTCCAGTGCCGGTTCATCAGGTACGACGCCGTCGTGGCCACGACCGTCGCGATCACGTTCGCCTTGAGCTGGCTCTGGGCGAAGAGCGTGAGGATCAGGGCGTTGAAGACGGCGAAGTTGATAACGGCGTTGATGCCGCCGACGGCGCCGAACTTCAGCGCTTCGTGGATCAGCCTGCGGAAGCGCTCGGGCACGAACCGGTCAAGACGCACCCGGCCACCTTACGCGACGGGTGCAACCCCCGCAGGGATGGTGGTGTGCGCCGCCGCCCAGCCGGCATCGCAGGGCGGAGCTCCCGGGTACGCCGGCCCTCAGGTCGATCCAGGCCCCACAGGCCCGCCCACGAACACGAACCGGCGGTACGACCAGAAGCGGAACAGCGTGCCCAGGGCGACCCCGAAGACGTACGCGGAGATGTTGTCGGCGAGCCGGGTCTGGAAGGTCTCCGGCCACCAGTAGCCCAGCACGTCATGGCTGAGCCAGAGGCAGGCGATGCTGATGCCCAGGCCGATCGCGTTGAAGAGGAAGTAGAGCCCGTACTCGCGGGACAGGCGGGAGCGCTCCCGGTGTCGCCAGGTCCAGAAACGGTTGCCGACAAAGGCCACCGTGGTCGCGACCACGGTGGCGATGATCTTCGCGGGCAGCCACGACATCGCCGACAGGCACAGATTGAAAAGGCCGATGTCGATGACGTACGCCACCGAGCCGACCACGCCGAACTTGCCGAGCTCGTGGATGAGGTGACGGAACCGGTTGACGTACCCCGTGACCCAGCGCATCGGTGCCAAGCGCTGGGACGCCGTCGTGGTGCTGGATGCGGACACGCCGCGAGCCTACCTGCGGCCGGGGGCCGCGCGTGCCCGCGAGCCGCACCTGGTCCGGCCGCGCTGCCGGCCGCCGAGGATGAGCCCAGGTCAAGCCTTGGACAGGCGCCAGTGGTGGGCTCCGTGACATCCAACGCGGGTAATAAAAACCTACGGACATAAGGTTCAGGACTGAACAATATGCAACGCTTGTGAAAAGTTTCACGAGACCTGGTCATGCCCATAACTGTGGTCCGGTCTACTCTGAGCAGAACTCCCGAGGACTGCGCGCGGAAGCGGCCGGCAACGAGGCATCGAGGCTGCTCGTCGGCGCGACCGGGTCATTGCCGACATCAAGGAGAGCTAGTCATGACTGCGCCGGCCGCCGTGCAGGGGCTCGACATCGCCCCGACCTCACACCCGAGGCTGCTCGCGTGGGTGCGCGAGGTAGCCGAGCTGACGACTCCCGACCGTGTCGTCTGGTGCGATGGCTCGGTGGAGGAGTGGCAGCGCCTCACCGGCGAGCTGGTAGCGGCCGGCACGCTGGTGCCGCTGGACAAGCAGCGCCGCCCCAACTCGTTCTGGGCCCGTACGGACCCGTCCGACGTGGCGCGGGTCGAGGGGCGCACGTTCATCTGCTCGGCTGACGAAGCCGACGCGGGGCCGACCAACAACTGGATGGACCCGGCCGAGATGAAGCGCATCATGACCGACCTCTACCGCGGCAGCATGCGGGGCCGCACGATGTACGTCATCCCGTTCTGCATGGGCTCGCTCGCCGCCGCGAACCCGATGTTCGGCGTCGAGATCACCGACAGCCCGTACGTGGTGGCGTCGATGCGCATCATGACCCGGATGGGCTCGAAGGTGCTGGCGGCGATGGGGGAGGACGCCCGGTTCGTGCCTGCGCTGCACTCGGTGGGCGCCCCGCTGGCCCCGGGCGAGCCGGACGTGCCCTGGCCGTGCAGCGAGACGAAGTACATCTCGCACTTCCCGCAGACCCGGGAGATCTGGTCCTACGGCTCCGGGTACGGGGGCAACTCGCTGCTCGGCAAGAAGTGCTACTCGCTGCGGATCGCCAGCGTCATCGCCCGCGACGAGGGCTGGCTCGCCGAGCACATGCTGATCCTCAAGCTGACCTCACCCGAGTCCAAGGTGTACTACGTCGCGGCGGCGTTCCCGTCCGCCTGCGGCAAGACCAACCTGGCCATGCTGGAGCCGACCCTGCCCGGCTGGAAGGTCGAGACGCTCGGCGACGACATCGCCTGGATGCGCTTTGGCGACGACGGCCGGCTCTACGCGGTCAACCCTGAGTACGGCCTCTTCGGCGTGGCGCCCGGCACCGACTGGACGACCAACCCCAACGCGATGCGTACGCTCGCCCGGGGTAACTCGATCTTCACCAACGTGGCGCTCACCGACGACGGTGACGTCTGGTGGGAGGGCATGGGCGACCCGCCGGCGCACCTGACCGACTGGCGCGGCCGGGACTGGACGCCCGGCTCCGGGGACCCTTCCAGCCACCCGAACTCCCGCTTCTGCACCCCTATCACGCAGTGCCCGATCCTCGCCCCGGAGTACGAGGACCCGCGCGGCGTACCGATCGACGCGATCCTGTTCGGTGGCCGGCGCAAGACCACGGTCCCGCTGGTGACCGAGGCCCGGGACTGGGTGCACGGGGTCTACCTGGGTGCGACGCTCTCGTCGGAGACCACCGCCGCGGCGGTGGGCGCGGTCGGCGTGGTGCGCCGCGACCCGATGGCCATGCTGCCGTTCATCGGCTACCACGCCGGTGACTACCTCCGGCACTGGATCGAGGTGGGCAAGGGGTCCAGCGGCGACTCCGCCACCCTCCCCAAGATCTTCTACGTCAACTGGTTCCGCCGCGGCGAGGACGGCCGCTTCCTCTGGCCCGGCTTCGGCGAGAACTCCCGGGTCCTCAAGTGGGTGGTCGAGCGCATCGAGGGCCGGGCGGCCGCGGTGGAGACGCCGATCGGGTCCGTGCCGACGCCCGACGCGCTGGACCTGACCGGCCTGGACCTGCCGGCCGAGGACGTCGCGGCGGCGCTGTGCTTCGACGCCGGGGAGTGGCGGGCGGAGGTCCCGCAGATCGTCGAGTGGTTCGAGAAGTTCGGCGACAAGCTGCCCGGAGTGCTGTGGGCCGAGCTTGACGCGCTGAAGGCTCGTCTCGAGATGGAGTGAGCAGCCGGCCGGCCACCACGTCACCTTCCGCGGCTGCGCAGGCCCTGCGCGGCGGTCGTTAGGCTGCGGGGGATGAGACTGCGCAACCTGGTGTACTCCCTCTACGAGCGACGGCTCGTCGCCGCGCTCGCCGGCAAGCCGCACCCGCGCCACGTCGGCGTGATGTGCGACGGCAACCGCCGGTGGGCCCGGGAGATGGGCTACGTCGACCCGAACGACGGCCACCGGGTCGGCGCGGAGCGCATCAAGGAGCTGCTGCGCTGGTGCGATGAGGCAGGGATCGGGCACGTCACCCTGTGGATGCTCTCCACCGACAACCTCAACCGCCCGGCGGCCGAGCTCGACCCGCTCCTGCGGATCATCGAGGACCTCGCCACCGAGCTGGCCGAGGAGGGCCAGCCCTGGCGACTGCGGATGGTGGGCGCGCTGGACGTGCTGCCGGCGCCCCTGTCCAACGCGCTGAAGTCGGCCCAGGAGCGCACCGTGGGCCGTACCGGCGGCGCGCAGGTGAACCTGGCGGTCGGGTACGGCGGCCGGCGTGAGATCGCCGACGCGGTGCGTTCGCTGCTGCACGAGCACGCCGAGGCCGGCCACACCATCGAGGAGGTCGCCGACGTCATCGACGTCGACGGCATCGCCAAGCACCTCTACACCCGTGGCCAGCCAGACCCCGACCTCGTCATCCGCACCAGCGGGGAGCAGCGGCTGTCCGGCTTCATGCTGTGGCAGAGCGTCCACTCGGAGTTCTACTTCGCCGACGTCAACTGGCCGGAGTTCCGCCACGTCGACTTCCTGCGCGCGCTGCGCTCG
>DASSUC010000392.1:0-11489 GCA_035707405.1 Micromonosporaceae bacterium
TGGCCGGGCTGGCCGTCACGTTCTCCGTACTGCTGCTCTTCATCGTGCCGGCGATCCTCAACGGGCAGGCGCCGCTGCTGGTCGCCATCGTCGGCTCGGCAGTGATCATGCTGTCGGTGCTGTTCCTGACCCATGGCTTCACCCTCACGACCGCGATCGCGGTGCTGGGCACGCTGGCCAGCCTGACGGTCACCGGCGTGCTCTCCGCCGTGTCCACCTGGGCGACGCGGCTGACCGGGGTGGCCAGCGAGGAGGCGAGCTTTCTCAACGTCGCCTTCCAGGACGTCAACATGCAGGGCCTGCTGCTGGCGGGCATCCTGATCGGGTCGCTCGGCGTGCTCGACGACGTCTGCGTCACCCAGGCCGCCACGGTCACCGAGCTGGCCAGGGCCAACCCGGACCTGACGTACGGGCAGACCTACCAGGCGGCGACCAGGATCGGCCGGGCGCACATCGCCTCGGTGATCAACACGATCATCCTGGCATACGCTGGCGCCTCGCTGCCGCTGCTGATCCTGCTCGCGGCCGGCGACCAGCCCGTGGGCGAGCTGCTCACCAGCCAGTTCCTGGCCGAGGAGATCGTGCGCAGCGCGGTGGGGACGATCGGCCTGATCACCGCGGTGCCGATCACCACAGCCCTGGCCGCGCTCGCCGCCCGGCCCCTGTCACTGCACCACGACGCCGCAGCCGCGCACCGCCGCTAGGCCCGGTCAAGCGTGCCGACAGGTTCAGTACGCAAGCGATCCAGGCCCTGCTGCGCCGTCAATGCCTGCTGCAGGCCGACCCGGAAGAACTGGTCCAGCTACGCCAGGGGCGTCAACGCTGGGCCAGAACCCGCCTCCACCACGGTGCGGGTCGACGGCGACGGGATGCCGCACCACGCCAACGAGGCAGGCAACGACGTGGACAGATCAATGACCGAACGGGCCATTGGCCATTAACTGGTGCCGCGACCGGTCACCAGCGGGCACGAGCGGGCGGCACGTACCGGCCGTGACCAGGCGTTCCGGGCAACCCATCCCACCAGGCCGCGCACTTCCAAACTGACGGTGCAGCCTGGAAGCCTCAGCCGCGACCAGATCCGTAAGGTGGGCAGGGTGTCCGCCATCTGGATCGGCTATATCGAGGTGCCGCCCAGCGTTGAGACGAAGATCCGTACCCGTCGCGGGGTAACCGGTGACCAGGTGCGGGCTGCATGCCAGTGGCCGGCGGCGCCGCTGCGGGCTGTCTGGCATGATCATCCGGATCATGGCCGTCGGTTGCTGGTTGTCGCTCGGGACGAGCAGGGTCGACTGTTGCGTGTCATCCTCCAGCCGGTCGACATCGTTGATGGAACCTGGCGGCTTCGCACTGTGCTGGTCGGGGGAGGGGACGCATGATGGTAGCTATGCAGCCAGACGAGCTGGCCGAGTTCGACGTAACCGAGGACAAGTTCGACGCGATGCTGGCGGAAGGCGAGCCCGTCGAGGTGACGGGTCCGTTTGACCCTGTCCGCCGGGTCCGCGTTGAGCTGGTCCGCGGAAGCATGAATGCGTACCGGTGGCGCATTGTCGCCGCTAACGGCGAGATCCTGGCCACGAGCGCCGCCAGCTACCGCAGCGTGGACGCCGCCCGCGGCGCCGTGGCCTCCATCGTCACCGCACTGCGGACCGCACCGATCGTTGGCGTCGACGGCGAGGACGAGCCGATCAGCCACCGTCAGGCGAGCTGACCACCGGCTGTTCTGTGAGACCGACTGCACGCGCCGGCTGGTCGCCTCAGACGCTGGCTTCCGCTCCATACGCTCGCTCACCGCGCAACAGGACCGATGAGTGACCTGGATACGATGACCGAAGCCGAGCTTGCCGAACACTTCCAACGGCACCGTGACGACTTGGCCGGTGACGAGGTCGAGAGCCGTACGCCTATGCGACTTGCGGTCATGATCTCGGCCCGGTTCAGCCGCGAGGAGGCCAGCGCCCTGCGGGCAGCCGCCGAACGCGCCGGCATGAGCGTGTCCGCGTACCTTCGCCAGACTTGGTGGCCCGCGCCAGACGGCGCCGACGGGGACTGACCAAGGTCGATGCGGCGGCGCGCAAGGCGCCGGACCTGCTGCGGCGTCGCTTCGCCCCGCCGACGGTGCCGGACGTGTTCACAGTGACCCGCCACCCCGCCCGCCGCAGGCCGGCTCAGGCCGCTGCTGGAGCCCGGGTGGGACGAGCGCCACGGCCGGCGGGTCGAGACCGCCCGGCTGCTGCGCCGTAAGAACGCCTCCGCCCAGGCGCTGGCCGAGCAGATCGGCGCCGATGGGCAGGGGCTGCTGGCGGCCATCGACGCGGACCCGGTCGCGTCGTGGATGCACACCCTGCCTGAGGTGGCGGTGCTGCGGGTGGTCTGGGACCAGCAGTACACCCCCGACGGCGGCGGGCGGCTGCGGCTGAGGACCACCGAGGAGCTGGGACCGGTGGCGCAGCGGGTGCACTCGCCGTATGACCCCGAGGCGCGGGGTGGGCGCTACCTGCGGCGGGAGGCGAAGTGGTGGACCGTGCACTTGAGCAGGTCGGTGTCGAAGGGCAGCTGGTCGCAGCAGCGCACCGCGTCGGCCAGGTGGGCCCGCATCAGCCGGTGCGCCTCGGCGAGGCCGTAGACCCGTACCAGGTTGGTCTTGCCGGTGTCGTTGCCCGCGTCCTTGCCGAGGACCTCGGTGGAGGACGTGGCGTCGAGGATGTCGTCGCGGATCTGGAACACGATGCCGGTGTGGTGGGCGTACTGCTTGAGCACCGCGATCTCCCCCGCCGGCCGGTCGGTGACCATCATGAGCGGCACCAGGGCGGCCTCGATCGCGGTTGAGGTCTTCAGGTCGTACATCTGGAGGATCTGCTCCCCGGTGACCGCCGCGCCGTCGCGGCCCAGGTGCAGGTCCTGGTGCTGGCCGCGGCACAGCCGTTCCGGGCCGAGCACCGTGCCCACGTACGCGATGACCTCGGTGATCCGGTCTGCCGGGTAGCGCCCGCCGAGCTGGGCGAGCAGGCCGAAGCCGGCCGAGATCATGGACACCGCGGCGAGCTGCACGCTGCCCTCGTCGAAGACGAGATGGGCGGCCGGACGGCCCCGGCGGAAGGTGGCATTGTCCTGGGCCGGGAGGTCGTCGAAGACCAGGCTGGCGGTGTGGAACAGCTCGCTGGCCGCCAGCACCGGCTCGATGGAGGCCGGGTCGACGCCGAGCCCCTCGGCGAGCATCAGGCTGAGCGCCGGCCGCAGCCGCTTCCCGGTGCCGCCCATGGCGTACGCCACGATCTCGCCCAGCCCGCCGGTGCCGGCCCGCGGTTGGTACCGCTGCGTCACCTCGTTGAGGTAGCGCAGCCGGTCTGCGACGAAGGTCCGGCAGTCCACCTTGGTCTGGTCCCGGCTGCTCAGGATCCGCCCGACCCGCTTCCTGAGCCGCTGGTCGGCGGCTTCCAGCTGGTGCGCCGCGCGCCTGGGCAGGCCGGCGGCGGTGCGCAGGAACCGGGCGATCTCGCCGGTGGCGGGGTAGTCGCGCAGCAGCCCGTCGGCGCGGCCCCGGCCGGTCGACAGGTGCATCGCCAGCCTCCTGGCGCCGTAGTACGCCAGCGCGTCAGTCGCGCCCGCATCGTCGCCGAACACCTCGCCAGCCACGTACGCGTTGTAGGCGAACAGGTCGTACAGCGGGTTGGTGTCGGTCTGGCCGGGCGGGTACGTGAACGGGGTGAGGCGGTTGCCCTGCCCGTCCTCCTCGCGGTCGACCAGGTCGTCCCGGAGCTGGCTGAGGAAGATGGTGTTGACGCAGCGCGCGTAGAAGCCGTCGGGCAGCCGCCGCCGCGCCAGCACGTTGGCAACCACCCGGCTCATGCTGGCCTTGATGAAGATGTCCGGGTACATCGCGGTCAGCGGGGTCGACGCCGCCGCCTGCGCCGTCCTGGCCGAGTCCCGGTGCTGGGCCAGGTACATGGACTCGGCGGCGTGGTAGAGATGCCGGTACGACCGGAACGGGTAGCTCTCCAGCAGCAGCCCGTGCAGGTCGTGCAGCTCCTCGGCGAGCGGGTGGTCGGGGACCTCGTCGAGGTCGACCGGCTCCCCGGTGGACAGCCCGCGGACCACCATCTGGTGGTAGCGCTCGCGGTCCGCCGCCGGGACGTAGCCCGGCAGGTCCTGCAGCGTGTCGTCGACGATCGCGTAGGCGGCGCCGTACGCGTAGGCGGCCGGCAGGATCCGGGCCAGGTGCGCCCGGGCCTGCGCGAGGTCGTCGTCGAGCGTGTCGTAGGCGCCGATGACCAGCACGCCGGCCATCGTCCGGACCACCTTGCCCATGCTTCCCGCGCGGACCACCGCCTCCGGCAGCGTGCGGTGCAGGCGGTCCAGCCGCCCGGCCAGCCAGCGCGTCTCCGGCACCCCCTTGAGCAGCGGCAGCCGCTGCTCGAACGAGGCGACCACGCCGGCAGCACCCCGACTCTCGTCGATGCCCCGGACAAGGTCGCCGAGCGTGGGCAGGCGGCCGTGGGCGCCGTCGGCGATCGCCTCGACCATGGCGGGCGGCGGGACCTCGGCGAGGTTGTAGACGCCGAAGTGGACCGCCTCGCGGACCAGCGCGGCCCGCTCCCTCCGGCGCCGGCGGCCGGTGCGCAGCCGGCCGGGAATGCGCCACGGGCGGCGCTCGGCCGCGATCGCGGCCAGGTGGGCTGTGAACCGGTCGACGTGCTCGGCGACCCGGCCGGCGTTGGTGTCCCGCCAGTGCCGGAAGTGCGCCAGCGTGTGCTGGACCCCGCCGGCCAGCCGGCCCGCCTCAAGATCCTGCGCACCGAACGGGAACGGACCCCGGGTCCCTGCCGGAACACTCATGCGACCGTGGATCGCTCCCCCTCCCGAGCCCAGCCGCGCGGCGTAGATAGATCGTATTTGATCACCGCAAGGACGCAAGCGCCCTGCCGCGCCAGGTGCGCGGGCAGGGTGGGCGCGACGACCAAAGTCAATTAGAATGTATGTACGAAAACACCGTGCTGACCTGGGAGGGGACCAGCCGTGACCATGCTCGACGCCACCCCACCGCCCTACGCCACCCTGCTCACCTTCACCCGGTACGTGAGCCGCACCGGCCCGGCGAAGGCCGCGTTCGTGGGCGGGCTCCGCCGGGCGCGGGCCAGCGGCCACGGCTTCAACCCGCACGGCCCGCTGGTCAAGGCGCTCAAGGCCGACATCGCCTTCCACACCGGCGGCACCCACCTGGCCGAGGTGGCCAGGACCGTCAAGCCGCGCTGGCAGCCGCTCTACCAGGTCCTGACCGCCGGTGCCCTGGCCTACCTCGACTCGCTCGGCGACACCCGGCGCATCCACCTCGCCCAGACCCGGGACACCCTGGCCCTGGTCGGCAGCCTTCCGGTCAAGCTGAACCCGCACCTGGGCCTGCGCTACGACGACGGGCGCGCCGAGGCGGTGCGGCTCTACATGGACGACGCGCCGCCCAGCCAGGAGACGCTGCTGGCCGTGCTCCACCTGATGGCCGGCCATATGCACGACATCCTGCCCGGAGCCGACCCGGTCCTGGTCGACCTGCGCCGCGGCGCGGTGCACCGCCCGGACCCCACGGTAAGGAGCGACCAGGTCCAGCGCTGGCTGGCCGGCGAGGCGGCGGCGTTCTCCGCCATCTGGGGCACCGCGGCCTGATGCCGCCCGCCGGGAGGCCGCCCGCCGGCTCGCGCCGGACGCCTCACAGCTGGGAGCCGTTGTGGCCGGCGGGCAGGACCACCTCCTCCACCGGGCGGCGGGGAGTCGGTAGGGCCGGCGTCAACGGGTAGCCGATCCGCAGCACCGTCTGGCACACCTGGCCGGTTACCGTGTCCGTCAGCAGCGCCCGCAGCCTGGGCACCTCCAGCAGCTGGCTCAGCGGCGTGGCGGCCAGCCCGCGCAGGGTGGCGGTGAGCAGCACCCGCTGCAACGCGGCGCCGGCGTGCAGCCAGTCAACCGGCGAGTCGCCGACGGTGAACAGCAGGATCAGCGTCGGCTCCGGCTCGAACGCGACGGTCGCCGTCGGCGCGCCGCTGCCCAGCGCGAAGTCCCGCAGCGGCAGCACGGCGAACGGGTCCCGCGGCCCGAAGGCCTGGCGCGGCACGCCGTCGCGGCGGCCGACCCCGCCGGGCGTGGTCCACGCGGCAAGCTCTGCCCGGTAGCGCGGGTCGGTGCGCATCCGGTTCTCGGCGGTGCGGGTGAGGCTCAGCACGCCGTCGCGCAGCGCCGGGTCCACCACCAGAAGCATCGCGCCTTCGGCGGCCGCCGCGCCGGCCAGCTCCTCAAGGGTCCCGAACGGCACCGGCCGGTCCGCGAACGGCCTGCGGTTGGTATGCCGGCGCGGTATCACGTCGGCCAGCATCACCGCTGCGGTGGGGGGTTTGACCGGTGCGCCGAGGGAGACCCTGGCGACCAGGTCCGGCTGCTTGCGGTCCGGCGTCAGCCGCACCCGCGCGTCCCGGCCGTGGGCCCGTACCGCCACCCGCAGGTTGAACACCGCCGCGCCCACGCTGACCAGCAGCTCGCGCCCTTCCGGGTCGAGCGTGGTGAGCTGGCGGCGCCGGTCCACGAGTACGTCCACAGTGTCCCCGTACGGCCGGAACAGCCAGGGCTGGGTGTTATGGATCGACGGCGCCGCAGTCGCCGCGACCAGGCATTCGCGTAGCTGCGGGCCGGGACCCGTGTCCCGGTCGTACCAGGAAGACTCGACCATGCCGTCAGCGTCGCCCGGGCCGGCGAGAACCCGCCACTGCCACATGGGCCCCGGCGTCAGGCCGAAGGACCCGGTACCGCCTGTTTGTGCCGTGGTGCGCCGGCTGGGCGGGAGGCCGGAGACCGGGCCAGCAGGTGAGGCCTTTCGGCCCGGGTGGGCCGCAGCGTCGCGGGGAAGGATTGGGAACCGTGTCGGGGTCCGGCTTGCGCAAGGGCGCCGCGGAGACCAACGTGGTCGGTGACGTCATCGAGCGCCAGACGTCGGAGCGGGACATCGTTGAGTGTCACGTCGGTGGGCGGAGGGCAGGGACGCATGGCTGATGCGGCCGAACGGGCGGGGCGCGCGTTGTTGACGGTGGGCGCGCTGGTGCGCCGGGCCGAGGTGTCGCCCGATGGGCGGGCCCTCTACCAGGTCGGCGGCCGGGACGCGGACACCTTCTACCGGGACCGCTGGTCCTACGACAAGGTGGTGCGCTCGACGCACGGGGTGAACTGCACCGGTTCGTGCTCCTGGAAGGTCTACGTCAAGGACGGGATCATCACCTGGGAGCAGCAGCAGACCGACTACCCCGGCGTCGGCCCGGACCGGCCCGAGTACGAGCCGCGGGGCTGCCCGCGCGGCGCCGCCTTCTCCTGGTACACCTACTCACCGACCCGGGTGCGCTACCCGTACGCCCGGGGGGTGCTGGTGGACATGTACCGGGAGGCCAAGGCGCGCCTGAAGGACCCGGTCGCGGCCTGGGCCGACATCCAGGGCGACCCGCAGCGGCGGCGGCGCTACCAGCGGGCCCGGGGCAAGGGCGGCCTGGTCCGGGTCTCCTGGGACGAGGCGCAGGAGATCGTCGCCGCCGCGCACGTGCACGCCATCTCCGCGTACGGCCCGGACCGCGTCGCCGGCTTCTCCCCGATCCCGGCCATGTCGATGGTCTCCCATGCCACCGGTGCCCGGTTCATCAGCCTCATCGGCGGCTCGATGCTGTCGTTCTACGACTGGTACGCCGACCTGCCGGTGGCCTCGCCGCAGATGTTCGGCGACCAGACCGACGTGCCCGAGTCCGGTGACTGGTGGGACGCGTCCTACCTGGTGATGTGGGGCTCCAACGTGCCGGTGACGCGTACCCCGGACGCGCACTGGATGGCCGAGGCCCGCTACCGCGGGCAGAAGGTCATCGTGGTCAGCCCGGACTACGCCGACAATGTCAAGTTCGCCGACGAGTGGCTGCCCGCCCAGCCGGGCACCGACGGCGCGCTCGCCATGGCGATGGGCCACGTGATCCTCAAGGAGTTCTACGTCGACCGGGCCACCCCGCGCTTCGTCGACTACGTCACCCGCTACACCGACCTGCCGTACCTGGTGGTCCTCGATCCGGTGGCCGGCGGCGGCTACCGGCCTGGCAAGTTCCTGACCGCCGCGGAGCTGGGCGACAGCGACGCCGAGGCGGCGTTCCGGCCGGCGGTGTGGGACGGCGCGACCGGCGCGCCGGCGGTGCCGAACGGGTCGCTGGGGCACCGGTTCAGCGAGGCCGGCGTGGGCCGGTGGAACCTGGACCTGGGCTCCATCCGCCCGCAGCTGACCTGCTTCGGCGGGGACGGCGTCGAGGTGCTGCTGCCCCGCTTCGACACGCAGCCGGCGCAGGTCATGCGCCGCGGCGTGCCGACCGCCACGGTCCGCGACGGGCTCGTCGTGACCACCGTCTACGACCTGATGCTGGCCCAGTACGGCGTGGCCCGCGCCGGCCTGCCGGGCACCTGGCCGGCCGGGTACGACGACCCGGCGCAGCCGTACACGCCGGCCTGGCAGGAGCCGGTGACCGGCGTGCCGGCGGCGGCCGTGGCGCGCATCGCCCGGGAGTTCGCCGACAACGCGGAGCGCTCCGGCGGGCGTTCGATGATCCTCATGGGCGCCGGCACGAACCACTGGTTCCACTCGGACACCATCTACCGCTCCATGCTGGCGCTGACCACGCTGACCGGGTGCCAGGGCGTCAACGGGGGCGGGTGGGCGCACTACGTCGGGCAGGAGAAGTGCCGGCCGGTGACCGGCTGGTCGCACCTGGCGTTCGGGCTGGACTGGTCCCGCCCGCCGCGGCAGATGCCCAGCACCCCCTTCTGGTACCTGCACACCGACCAGTGGCGCTACGACACGTACGACGCCGGCGTGCTCGCCTCGCCGCTGGCCGACGGCCGGTTCGCCGGGCGGCACACCGCCGACCTGATCGCCCAGTCGGCCCGGCTGGGCTGGATGCCGTCCATGCCCACCTTCGACCGCAACCCGCTGGACCTCGCCGACCAGGCGCGGGAGGCGCGGCCGGACGACCCCGGCGGCTGGGTCGCCGAGGAGCTGGCCGCCGGGCGGCTCGGGTTCGCCTGCGCCGATCCGGACGCACCGGCCAACTGGCCGCGGGTGCTGACCGTGTGGCGGGCCAACCTGCTCGGCTCCTCGGCGAAGGGCAACGAGTATTTCCTGCGCCACCTGCTCGGCACCGACGCCACGCTGCGCGCCACGCCCACCCCGCCGCAGCAGCGGCCCCGCGAGGTCACCTGGCACGACGAGGCCCCTGAGGGCAAGCTCGACCTGCTGCTGTCGCTGGACTTCCGGATGACCTCGACGACGCTCTTCTCCGACGTGGTGCTGC
This sequence comes from Micromonosporaceae bacterium, assembly GCA_035707405.1. Lineage (GTDB taxonomy): Bacteria > Actinomycetota > Actinomycetes > Mycobacteriales > Micromonosporaceae > DASSUC01. The sequence continues at coordinate 9,348 of DASSUC010000392.1, forward strand.
CGGCCGCCACCTGGTATGAGAAGCACGACCTGAACTCCACCGACATGCACCCGTTCATCCACGCGTTCACCCCGGCGATCCCGCCGCCGTGGCAGACCCGGACCGACTTCGCCGCCTTCCACGGCATCGCCCGGGTCTTCTCCGAGCTGGCCCGGACCCACCTCGGCGTGCGCACCGACCTGGTCGCGGCGCCGCTGCTGCACGACACGCCCGACGCCCTGGCCACCCCGCACGGCGTGGTGCGCGACTGGGCCGGCAGCGCGGACGGCACCGGCGGGGTGGACGGCACCGGCAGCGCCCGGGGCGGCGGCGGCCCGCCGGTGCCGGGCCGGACCATGCCCAAGATCATCCTGGTCGAGCGGGACTACGGCGCGCTCGCCGACAAGATGGCGGCCCTGGGCCCGCTGGTCGACCGGCTGGGCACCACCACCAAGGCGGTCACCGTCGACGTCACCCCAGAGGTCGAGCTGCTGCGCCGCATCAACGGGGAGGTACGCGGCGGCGTCGCCGACGGCCGGCCGCGGCTGGACACCGACATCCGTGCCTGCGAGGCGATCCTGGCGCTGTCGGGCACCACCAACGGCCGGGTGGCGACCGAGGGCTTCCGCGCCCTGGAGCGGCGCACCGGCCAGCGCCTGGCCGACCTCGCCGCCGAGCAGGAGGGCAAGCAGATCCGCTTCGCCGACACCCAGTCCCGGCCGGTGACCGTCATCACCAGCCCGGAGTGGTCCGGCAGCGAGCACGGCGGGCGGCGCTACTCGCCGTTCACCATCAACGTCGAGCGGCTCAAGCCCTGGCACACGCTGACCGGCCGGCAGCACCTCTACCTGGACCACGACTGGATAGCCGAGCTCGGGGAGCACCTGCCGGTGTTCCGGCCGCCGCTGGACATGCACCAGCTCTTCGGCGAGCCCAGGCTGGGCCGCAACGGCGAGCTGGAGATCACCGTCCGCTACCTCACGCCGCACTCGAAGTGGTCGATCCACTCCGAGTACCAGGACAACCTCATCATGCTGACCCTCTCCCGCGGGGGCCCGACGATGTGGATGAGCGAGGCGGACGCCGCGAAGATCGGCGTACGGGACAACGAGTGGATCGAGGCGGTCAACCGCAACGGGGTGGTGGTCTGCCGGGCCGTGGTGACCCACAAGATGCCCGAGGGCACCGTCTACATGTACCACGCCCAGGAGCGGGTGATCGACGTGCCGAAGGCCGAGACGAGCGGCCGGCGCGGCGGCATCCACAACTCGCTGACCCGGCTGCTCGTCAAGCCCAGCCACCTGATCGGCGGGTACGCCCAGCTGTCGTTCGCGTTCAACTACCTTGGCCCCACCGGCAACCAGCGCGACGAGGTCACCGTGGTCCGCCGCCGCAGCCAGGAGGTCGAGTACTGATGAGGGTCATGGCGCAGCTGGCGATGGTGATGAACCTCGACAAGTGCATCGGCTGCCACACCTGCTCGGTCACCTGCAAGCAGGCGTGGACCAACCGTTCCGGGGTCGAGTACGTATGGTTCAACAACGTGGAGACCCGCCCCGGCCAGGGCTACCCGCGCACGTACGAGGACCAGGAGCGGTGGCAGGGCGGCTGGACCCGGACCAGGCGGGGCCGGCTCAAGCCGCGCGCCGGCGGGCGGCTGAAGAAGCTGCTGTCCATCTTCGCCAACCCGAAGATGCCCGCGATCGGCGACTACTACGAGCCGTGGACGTACGACTACGAGCACCTGCTCACCGCCCCGGCCGGCGACGACACCCCGGTGGCCCGGCCGAAGTCGCTGCTCACCGGCGAGGACACGAAGATCACCTGGAGCGCCAACTGGGACGACTCGCTCGCCGGCGGCAACGAGGTCGCCGCCGGGGACCCGGTCCTGGCGCAGCTCTCCGACCACGTCCGGCAGGAGTACGAGAAGGCGTTCATGTTCTTCCTGCCGCGCATCTGCGAGCACTGCCTGAACCCCTCGTGCGCCGCGTCGTGCCCGTCCGGTGCGATCTACAAGCGCAGCGAGGACGGCATCGTCCTGGTCGACCAGGACCGCTGCCGGGGCTGGCGGATGTGCATCACCGGCTGCCCGTACAAGAAGATCTACTTCAACCACCGCACCGGCAAGGCCGAGAAGTGCACGTTCTGCTTCCCCCGGGTGGA
>DASSUC010000393.1:0-10510 GCA_035707405.1 Micromonosporaceae bacterium
GTTGTCGCGCTGCCACCCCAGCTCCGTCGCCTGCCCTTCGAGGGTCCGCAGGGCCATGGCCTCGAACTCGTCCATGAGCCGGTCGGCGAGCGCGGTGCCGAAGCCACGGGCGTGGCGACGCAGCAGCTGGTAGGCCACCATCGCCAAGGCGTCGCCGGCGTTGAGCGCCAGCGCGTCGCCGTACTCGGCGGCCAGCGTTGGCCCCCGGCGTCGCTGCTGGCTGGCATCGGCAATGTCATCGTGGACGAGGAACGCGTTGTGTAGCAGCTCGATCGCCGCGGCTACGGGCTGGGACTCGTGGTCGGCGCCGCCGAACGCGCGACAGGTGACCATGCACAGGCTGGGTCTGATCGCCTTGCCGGGTCGACCCGGGTAGCTGCGCATGAGCCGGTACAGCCAGGCGTGCGGCTCACCGTCGGGAATGGCGTCGAGCATCGTGCGCCGGACGCGCCGGCCGGTCTCGCTCAGCACGTGCTCGACGAGCTGGCTGCCGGCCAGCACGCCCGCGGTCACTCGGCCCCGCCGGCTGGGCGGCGCTTCGCCGCGTGGCTCACGCCGTCACCTCCACCTCGATAGGCAGCCATGCATCGGGTGCCCCGGCCACGAGAACCGTCCCGCGGAACAGGCCCGGCGGGTCGGTCGCGCCGGCATCCTGGGCCGTAACGGTGACTCGCCGGCTCGTGCCGGCGACCAGCAGGTCCACGACCTCGGGCCGGAAGACGATGGCGGCCCGCAGGACCCGGCCGGTGTGGTCGATGAGCTGGCCGCACCGTGGGCGCAGTGCCCGCCAGTCCTGCGCGGTGGTGTTGTGCAGCCAGACATCCGCGCACGACGAGCCGACCGAGCCGACCATGAGCCGGACCGGGCCCTGGGCGGCGCGCTGGGCAGGGCCATCCCCGTTGGTCCGCCCCGTCGGCGCAGCCGTACGCAGGATCGTCCGGAACAGCCCGGCCACGAGGTCCGCGGTTGAGCCGCGGTCGGACTGCCGGAGGAACCGCTCGGTCAGCTGACCCGCCGCCTGGCGGCCGCGCCGCTGGATCTCGGTCAGCACCAGCGGGTCAGCCACGGTGTCAACCGCCTCCCACCAGGGGTTGGAGCCCGCACCGCTCGGCGCGTCGTCACGGTCCATCGCGCTGCCTACCGTTCCCGCGACCACGCCAGCCGGTCCGCGAACCCGGACAGATTGACCAAGGTCGCATTGTTGATGTTCGCTATAATACGCACGCCCTGAGTGCGGGAGGTGCGTCGATGCGTGCTGCCGGCGACTCCGTCCTGCGCTCGCCGCGGTGTCGCGTCGGAGCGATCGAGACCGCGAACGGGCGGGTGAGCAGCCTGGTGACGAAGTTCTGTCCGCCGGGTCTGGCGATCGACCAGGTTCGGCCGCTCCTCGATCCCGGCAACTGGCCTCGGCTGTGTGACCTCTGGCGCAGCATGGAACGCCTCGAGCCGGTCGAGCCCACGGGCCCACGCCGCTACCTCGAGGTGATGGGCCAGCCCGCCACGGACGGCTGGCAGCTGCGGACCTGCCTCGAGTTCGTCCTGCGCGAGCGCGCCACCGGGACCGCGTCGCTCGGCTACCGCCTCTCCACCGACCAGACCGAGGGTGACGGGCGGGTCGTCGTGGACGAGGGCAGCATCCTGGTGCGGCGACAAGGCGACCGGGTCTGCGTCACGACGGCGAAGCGGCTCCGGTTCGCCGGGTTGAACCTTCCGGCAAGCGTCGCCGTGGTCATGCGTGCCCTCGGCTACGCGGCCATCGGTGAGGACATGGTCCTGGCGTGTGCCTCGCTCACCAGCGTGGCTTCCCCGCGGCCGGACCGCCTGCGGCCAGGCCCGCAGCGCCGCCCGGGCCCGCCCCGAGCGGCCGGCGTGGGGTCGGGCGCGGGCCGCCTGGAGGCGTTCCTGGACGACCTGGCCAGCATCACGGTGACCGCGCTGGCCGAGCGCGCCACCGGGCTCGCGCGTTCAGCCGGCCGGGTGGTCCTCGGCCGGGCACCGGCCGAGGACATGATCCGCGACGGTGTCCAGGCGGGGATGGGTTCGGTTGGAGACTTCTCCCAGGCGCTTGGCGCGGCCACGCGCGCTGCCCGCGGCCAGGGCCACGCCGCCGCGCGGCGGCCGGTCGGGTCCGACCGGCTCGTCATCCCCGGTGCGCGCCGCATGGACGCGCTCGCGGTGCTGGGTCCGCTCGTCGGTGACTTCGCCGACGAGATCCCGGCCAGCGACGTCAGCATCGTGCCGGCCGGCCACGTCAAGGGTTTTCCAGCCGTCCGGCTGTTGGCTAATGTCACGTCGGCTCACGTGGGTTCGTACTGGGGTGAGGTGGGCGTGATGTCGTCAGGGGCGGCAGTGCCGGTCGAGACCATCCCCGTCGAGCTTGTCGTCCCGTGACCAGGAAGGGCCGGGTGGCCATCCTCGGCGGTGGGATGGCTGGTATGGCGGCCGCCTGGCGGCTGAGCGCACCCGGATGGCGGGACAGGTTCGAGTCGATCACCGTGTACCAGCGCGGCTGGCGCCTTGGTGGCAAGGGGGCCAGCGGACGCGGCCGGCACGGCCGGATCGAGGAGCACGGCCTGCACGTCTGGCTCGGGAGCTACGAGAACGCGTTCCGGCTGATGCGCGAGTGCTACGCCGAGCTCGACCGGGACACCACCGACCCCGGCGCGCCGATCCGTACCTGGCGCGACGGGTTCGTGCCCGCGTCGATCCTGGGGCTCGAGGAGCTGCACGCCAGGAGATGGCAGCACTGGTCCGGGGAGTTCACGCGCAACAACGACCTGCCGGGTGAGCCGGACGCGCACGGCGGGACGCTGACGGTGGCCAACGTGGTTACGCGTGCGCTGTGCACCCTGGCCGACTTCGCCCGGTCGCTGCCGGTCGCTGCCGGGCCCGGCCGGGTCTCGTTGTCCACCGACCCGCGCCCGCCCGCGGAGGCCAGGTCCGGGGTGATGGCGGGCCTTGGGCTGACCGCGCTTGCCGCACTGCTCGAGGCGACGACGATGACCCACCGCCTCATCGGCAGCTACCCGTCCGTGCTGGGGGAGCTGGACCAGATGGTCGACGCGGTGCGTGCCACACTGGCCACGGCGGCCGAGCACGACGATGGGCTGCGCCGGGCCTGGGAGCTGGTGTCGGCGGTAGCCGCGATCGTGCGGGGCATCATCGCCGACGGCCTGCTGACCGACCCCCGTGGCTTTCGAGCCATCAACGACGAGGACTACCGGCACTGGCTGCACCGCCACGGGGCACCGCCGGAGGCCGTGGCGTCGACGCTGGTGAGCGGGCTCTACAACATGGCCTTCGCGCAGGTCGACGGCGACCCGGGCCGGGAGTCGTTCGGTGCCGGCTGGGGCATTGCCCTCGCCGCCAAGATGTTCCTCGACTACCGGGGCGCCATCTTCTGGAAGATGACCGCGGGCATGGGCGACGTCGTGTTCGCGCCGCTCTACCAGGCGCTGCGGCGGCGAGGCGTCGACTTCGCGTTCTTCCATCGGGTCGACAAGCTGCACCTGTCGGCCGACCGGTCGGCCATCGACGCGGTCAGCGTCGGCGTCCAGGCCAGGCTCGCCGACGGCGTCAACCGCTACGAGCCACTGGTACGGGTCCGCGGCCTGCCCTGCTTTCCGGCGGCTCCGCTGGCCGACCAGCTCGTCGACGCCGGCACCGGCGACCCGCGTCACGCATTCGAGTCCTACTGGAGCGACCACCCGGACGCCGAGCAGCGGGTCCTGCGCCGCGGTACGGACTTCGACACCGTCGTGCTGGCCATTCCCGTCGGCATGGCCGGCATCATCTGCCGCGAGCTGGTCGATGACCGTCGCGAGTGGAAGGAGATGGTGGCCAACGTACGCACCGTCGCCACGCAGGCCCTCCAGCTCTGGCTCCGTGAGGATGAGCCGACCCTCGGCTGGAACCAGCCCGGGACGACCGTCACCGGCTATGTCCGGCCGTTCGAGACCTGGGCCTCGATGCCGCAGGTCATCGACGCCGAAGACTGGCCGGCGGGCGACCGGCCCGGCACCATCGCCTACTTCTGCGGCTCCCTGGCCGCACCGTGGCCGGCAGATCGGGACGACACCTCGTACCCGCGCCGCTACCACGACCTGGTACGCACGAACGCCGAGCGCTTCGTCGCCACCGACCTTGCCCGCCTGCTGCCCGGTGCCCAGCGCGACGGTGAGCTCCGGTGGGACCTGTTGTGCGGCGCGGATGCCCGCCGGCCGGCCGGGTTGGAAGGACAGTTCTGGGTGGCCAACGTGGACCCGTCCGATCGGTACGTCCAGTCGGTGGCCGGCAGCGACCGCTTTCGCCTGCGACCGGATGAGAGCGGGTACGACAACCTCTACCTGGCCGGTGACTGGACCGACTGCGGCATGAACGCGGGGTGTATCGAAGCCGCTGTACTGTCCGGCCTGCAGGCCGCCAACGCGGTGCTCGGCCGCTCCCGCCGGTACGGGATCGCCGGCAACTACCTGTGGTAACCCCAGCGAGCCGTGGCCTACCCGGCCAAAAATCTTGGCGAGTTTCGGCCTCTATTTGCACGCAGCACATGACGACCCGCCTGCATCACGACCACGCGCCAAAAGCCGGACGTTGGTTAGAAATAGTTACATTTTTCGAATAATCTTATCCGGTTGGGGTAGACCGCTCAGCCGTTCAGAGCAGCTCACCTCCAGACCGAGAGGACCTCCATGATCAAACTAAGACCAGCGCGATGGTCGCCGGAGCCGGACCGTCCGGGCGGTCGCCGTCCACCAACATGGCGTGCCGCTGTCGCGGCGCTGGCCGCGGCTGCCGCGGTCTTCGCGATCGCCGCCGCGGTTCCGGCCTCTGGGCGGGCTGGCCCCCCGCCGCCCGCCAACGCCCAGCTGGTCGCGCTCGATGAGCCCTGCCTGCGGGTCATCGAGGAGACCGAGTTCGAGTTCGACCCGTGCATTCCCGAGGGCGAGCCGCTGCCGCCCGATGTCCTGGAGCTCCTGGAGCAGATTCGCCGCGAGCGGGCGTGTGAGTCGCCCACACTCTCGCCGGCCGCGCCACAGCGCGAGGCACTGCCGAACGAGACGGCGACGCTGACCGCGGAACCCACCGACACACCATCGGAGAGCGCGAGCCCGCCGCCTGAGAGCCCCAGCCCCAGCGCCAGCACCGACCCGACCGGCAGCCCGACCCCGAGTCCGTGCCCGCCCGACCCGACATCCAGCCCCACCAGCCCACCCCCGACCGATCCCTCGCCCACCCCGAGCGATCCGTCACCGTCGCCGACGGAGCCCGATCCCACGCCGACGCCGCCGAGTGACTGCCCGGCCGATGGCGATGCGCGCGGCGTGGCGGACGAGATGGCGGACAAGCTCCGCGAGGCGCGGGGCGACCGGATCGACTGCCGCGACCCCAACACCATCCCTGACCGCGACAACCCCGTCGTACTCGTGGCCGCAGGCAACTCGGTGACCTCGGCCCACTTCCAGTTCGGCTTCGGCACCGGAACGTGCGAGAACACCGCGTTCGACTTCCGCAACCTGACCGGAAACCACGCCAACTTCAGCTACGCGGGCCGCTACTACGCCGACCTGAACGCCAACGTGGTGGAGTACTACAACTTCGCCCGCACCGGCTTCGGAACGCGCCAGATGCAGGCCGCCATCCCGGCCACGACGGACGGTTGCAACAACCAGTGGAACCGGACATTCGCGCCCATGGTCCTGGCCGACGCGGTCGTCCGCAAGGCAAAGGCCGACGGGCGTAAGGCATACTTCGTCGCTGACGGCGGCGTGAACAATACGAACTGGACCGATGTCATCAAGCAGCTCGTCAAGTGCCGGGGCATGGAGTTCGTCCAGAACGCGCTACCGCGCAGCGAGTTCACCTGGGATGCGGCGGGTGGGCGCGGCGGCATAGTGACCAACGGCGGCAGTTGCACCTTGCGGGTACGCAATCCGTTCGGTCGCCGGTGGGACTTCGTCCGCCGCATCGACGTGCCGACGTACAACGGCGCGATCCACTTCAACACGATCAGGGACGACGCGCGGGACATCGTCAACGCGATGATCGCGGCCGGTGCCGACAAGATCGTGTGGATGCTCTACTACGACATCAACCCGGCCAACGTCGACATCGCCAACTTCGGGTGGCTGCTCGCCCGGCGCAACGCGCCCGGCTGGCTGGTTGGGCTGATGCCGCCGCGGATCGACCCGGTTCTGCAGCCGCTGATCGATCCGATGTGGGTCGGTGCGGTACGCACCTTGGTGACCGACCTGAACAACGCCATCCGGGCACGGATCCCGGTCAACCCGAAGGTCCGCGTCCAGGCCGCCCTCGCCATGCTGCCCGGCGACCTGCAGGCCACCGCCATCGGTGGGTCGCCTCACCCCAACGCCCGAGGGCAGACCAAGCTGTCCGAACATCTCGACGCCGCATTCCGCGCCATCTAGGCAACGCCGTGGGGCAGCGTCTCTCACCAGACGCTGCCCCACGTTTCTCGTGCTCAGGCGCGGCTCGTCGGCCCTGCAAGCCGGAGAGTTCCTCAGCGTCGTACCCATCAGGCCACGGAGATCCACAGGTCCTGCGCCCGGTGGTCGGAGAGCCGCTGCACCGAGACCAGCTTGTAGCGGTGCACGGTCACCGGGCCGCGGGTGAAGGTCCAGTCGATCCGCCAGAACGGCATGGGCAGCCCGGCCAGCGCGTTGTCCTGCCGGAAGGTCCTGGGCGCGCCGAACCGCCAGCTCAGCGGCAGCAGCTGCCGGTTGGCGCGGGTGGCGTCGCGGGCGACCGCGCGCAGCGGGCCCAGGCACCCCATGGCCGAGGTGCAGTTGAGGTCTCCAGAGACCAGCACCGGGTTCGGGTTGGCGGCCACGTCGTCGACGAGCCCCTTGACCTCTGCCTGACGCAAGTCGAACTTGGTCCGGTAGTACCGATCCAGGTTGGTGTCACCGGAGATGAGGCTGAGGTCGACCGCGGCCTGCGCCGTGATGTGGAGGTTGTACACAGAGGCTGTGCGCCCGGCGATCCGCAGGTCGGTGCGCAGCACCTTGTCCCGGGCGAAGACCTGGTGAAACGGCGCGCCCGGGGGCAGCCTGGCGGCCGGGCCGAAGACCGGCTGGCTGACGATCGGGTAGCGGGAGATCGTGAGCAGCTCGCCGCGCCGGGCGATGTGGTAGCCAGGGAACTCGGCGCGCAGCCTCGCGTCGTCGTCAACCGGGTGGTAGCCCTCCTCCCCGGTGCCCGGCACCCGGATGACGTGCTCCTGTAGCAGGTAGATGTCGGCTTGCTGGCCCTTGAGGAACCGGACCTGCGCCTCCTTGTCGGCGTTGGCCATCCCCCAGTAGTTGGTGTTCCAGGTGAACACGTGCACGGCCCCGACCGGGACCGGCTGGGCGGCCCAGCGCAGGGCGTGCAGGTTGACGCCGGTCTGGTCGATACCGGGCAGCACGCCGACGAGCGCGATGACTGCGGCCAGCCGGCGCCGGCGCCCGTCCGCCGCGGCGCTCGCGGCCAGCAGCAGGAGCGGGATAGCGACGAGAAAGAGCGGCGGTACGGCGTCGAGCAGGATCGACCAGTGCCAGCGGCCCGTGGCGGCCCGGCGCACCGCGTTGTAGACCAGCCAGCTTGTCGCGACGCCGATGAGCAACCATCCATAGCGCGGGCGGACCATCCGCGCAGTCCGCCGCCACCTGGGTCGGGGCGGATCTGAGCTCGCACCGCCGGATGGGGTGGGCTCCTCCTCGACTGCCGGGGTCATGGGGAACGGGCCTGCCTTGGCGCCCCGGCGCTCAGGTCGCCGTCCAGTCCGGCGTTCACACTCGCTCCTGGGCATCTCGCAGGGAGATCCCGAGTACGCGCAGGCGCAGGGCATCAAGCGCGCGGTCTGGAAGCATGCGGGCGGCAGTGGCCAGCAGACGGGAGTCCTTGCCGACCAGATACCGGGTGCGGGGCCTGCGGGCGGTCAACGCATGTTGTACCACGCGTGCCACGACGTCCGGGTCCGAGCCGCCGAACTCCCGTCTCACGCTGGCGGCGACCATATTCGCATAGGCCACGCCGTACAGTTCGCGGCCCCGTGCGCCGATTACCTCCAGCACCCGCTTGGCATCCTTCTCCAGCTTCTCCCCCGCGCGGGACCTGATCGAGGCGGGCTCGACGAGGATCACCTCGATCCGCCACGGTGCCAGCTCCTGGCGCAGCGCGTCATTGATGGAGAGAATCGCGTACTTAGATGCACACAACGACCCGCCGAAGGGTATGGTGATCCGGTCGCCGATGGAGCCGATATTGACGATGCGGCCCTGCGCCGCGCGCAGCAGGGGCAGCACGGCCTGGGTGACAGCCACCTGCCCGAAGACGTTCACCTCGAACTGCTGGCGCAACATGTCGACAGGGATGCACTCAAGCGGCCCGCTCACACCGATGCCCGCGTTGTTGACCAACCCGTCCAGGCGCTGTCGTGTGGCGCGGGAGACCAGCTCCGCCATGGCTGAGATCTGGTTCCCGTCGGTGACATCGAGCATGACCGGCGTTATGTTCGCCGCCGCTGCCTGCAGGGACTGACCATCCGCCTCCCGGCGGACACCGGCGAACACGGTGTGTCCAGCTCCCGCCAGCCGTAAGGCACTGGCCCGCCCGATGCCGGTGGATGCGCCGGTTATCAGGATGCTTCGCCGCACCGGGACCTCCAGAAGCGAGGTTTGATCGATTGCACGAGGCGCCGCAGCTGGGGACATGCACTAATCTACGTCAATCCGATAGCGTGCTTCGTCATGGCCGAGGCGGCGGCACGCGGCCTGGCGCGCGATCGCAACTTTGCCCTGCTGTGGACCGGCCAGACGGTCAGCGAGCTCGGGTCGGCCGTCACCGCGCTCGTCCTTCCGCTGGTCGCGGTGGCGACGCTGGGCGCCTCGGCCATTGCGGTGAGCCTCGTCGCCGCGGCCTCGTCCGTGGCATGGCTGGTCGTCGCCCTGCCCGCCGGAGCCTGGGTCGACCGGGTACGGCGTCGGCCCGTACTCATCGCCGCCGATCTCGGCCGGGCCGCGGCGCTCACCACCGTGCCCGTGGCCTGGACGCTGGGCCCAAGGCGTCGAGGAGGCGGCGCACCGCCTCGCCCGGGGCCACCGCCTGCCCGCTCGGGTTGAACCCCTGCAGGTCGACGTACAGCTGCCCGTCGGGGAACTTCTGGGCCACCTGGTGGGCCCAGTACACCGCCAAGGCGGTCTTGCCGATGCCGGCAGTGCCACCGATCGCGGTATCCACTCGTCCACCGGCAAGGTCCGCCGTCGAAACACCATGACGACACCTCCGTGCGGTCCAGCTGCGGTAGCACTCAGTCAACCGCCAGCAACCGCCCAGCAGGGCGACCTCGCCAGCTCCTCGAAACGTCCAAGGCGAGAAACCGCTGCCATTGGCGACGCCACGGGGTGTCTACGTGGGTAGAAGACGGTGCTCGGCTAGTCGGGCGGCTGCCAACCGTACATGTTCGTCGGTGAACAGGCGGGCTTTTCGCAGGCTCCACGCGGCGACGCGACTGGCCAGCTCGGCGGTGTCAGCAGTGGGTGGCGGCTGCACCGCGGCGAAATGCACGGTGGCGAGGAGCTCGAGGCTGTACGGCGCCTCGAAGCCGTCTACGAGGTCGAGCACGGCCGTGAGCTGAGAGAAGTGGTCGGGGTGTCGTTCCACAAGCGCAACAGCGACCTCATGGGCTCCGGGGAGGGGCTTGATGGGCGCGAAGTCGGTTACCCGGGCCGACCTGTCGCCAAGGCCGGTGAGGTAATGCCCCTCGAGGGTGGTCAGGACATGTGCGAGGCGGTCAGCGTAGGGGCCGTACCGTCCACGGACGAACCGCAGGTTGAGCGGTGCGCCGGCGAGTTGCAGGAAATAGGCCAGTTTCTGCACCTCTAGCTCGCTGATCCCGTCACGGAACTCCTGCAGCCGCGCACGGTCCAGGTAAGCGCCGATCGTAGCTAGCAGTAAGGCGCGGAGCTGGGTCAGGTTTGGCGGCGGTGTGGCGTCCGGCATGCTCTCGGGCGGAGGGGCTCCCTCCGGAGCAAAGATCACGGCTCGGACCTGCGGCATCCTGTCGCAGGCGGCTTCTACCAGCGGCCGAACCTCGGCCCAGTCGAGGCCGCCGTTGCCGCAGCCGAGCGCGGGGATGGCGATGGAGCCGATCTCGTGGCGCAGCACGACATCGACGAGGTCGGCCAGCCCGGTACGGATGTCCTCCATCCTGGACGTGCTGCGCCAGTGCTTCTTGGTCGGGAAGTTGATGATGTACCGACGGGGGCCGAGCACGCCTCGATCCACCACGAACATACGGCCGAGCCGCACCTCCCCCCGCTCGCAGGAAGTGCGATAGGCCCGGTAGTTCTCCGGGTACGCGCGCTTGAACTGCAGCGCAATTCCCTTACCCATCACACCGATGGTGTTCACGGTGTTGACGAGGGCGTCAACGTCGGCGGTGAGGAGGTTGCCGTGGCCTTCCTCGATCATCTCCATCACCTCCGGTGCCGTTGGTACCCGTAGTACC
>DASSUC010000394.1:0-5066 GCA_035707405.1 Micromonosporaceae bacterium
CCCGCTACCCTTGGTGGTCGATGGGAGAGGGGCGCGGCGGTGCCGAAGAGCTTTAAGGTCGTCACCTACGGCTGCCAGATGAACGCGCACGACTCCGAGCGCATCGGCGGCCTGCTGGAGCAGGCGGGGTACGTGCCGGCGGGCGAGTCCGACGCACCGGACGTGATGGTCTTCAACACCTGCGCGGTCCGGGAGAACGCGGACAACCGGCTCTACGGCAACCTCGGGCACCTGCGCCCGGCGAAGCTCGCGCACCCGCAGATGCAGATCGCGGTCGGCGGGTGCCTGGCGCAGAAGGACCGGGGCGAGATCGTCCGGCGGGCGCCCTGGGTGGACGTGGTCTTCGGCACGCACAACATCGGCTCGCTGCCGGTGCTGCTGGAGCGGGCCCGGCACAACGCCCAGGCCCAGGTGGAGATCCTCGAGTCGCTGGAGGTCTTCCCGTCGACGCTGCCGACGCGGCGCGAGTCGACGTACTCCGGCTGGGTCTCGATCTCGGTCGGGTGCAACAACACCTGCACCTTCTGCATCGTGCCCAGCCTGCGCGGGCGGGAGAAGGACCGCCGCCCGGGCGACGTGCTCGCCGAGGTGGCGGCGCTGGTCGCCGACGGCGTGCTCGAGGTGACCCTGCTCGGGCAGAACGTGAACTCCTACGGTGTCGACTTCGGCGACCGGTACGCGTTCGGCAAGCTGCTGCGCGCCTGCGGCGGCGTGGCCGGGCTGGAGCGGGTGCGCTTCACCAGCCCGCACCCGAAGGACTTCACCGACGACGTGATCGCCGCGATGGCGCAGACGCCCAACGTCTGCCACCAGCTGCACATGCCGCTGCAGTCCGGCTCGGACGCGGTGCTGCGGGCGATGCGCCGCTCCTACCGGGCCGACCGGTACCTGGGCATCATCGAGGCCGTCCGCGCCGCGATGCCGGACGCCGCCATCACCACCGACATCATCGTGGGCTTCCCGGGGGAGACCGAGGCCGACTTCGCCGACACGCTCGCCGTGGTGCGCGCGGCCCGCTTCGCCGGGGCGTTCACCTTCCAGTACTCACCGCGCCCCGGCACGCCGGCCGCCACCATGCCCGGCCAGCTGCCCAAGGAGGTCGTGCAGGAGCGGTACGAGCGGCTGGTGGCGGCGGTCGAGGAGATCTCCCTGGCGGAGAACCAGGCGCTGCTGGGGTCCACTGTGGAGGTCCTGGTGGCGGTGGGGGAGGGCCGCAAGGACGCGGCCACCGGCCGGATGTCCGGGCGGGCCCGGGACGGGCGGCTGGTCCACTTCGCCGGCGGTGCCGGGGCGGGGGTGCGCCCAGGCGACGTCGTGCGGGCCACGGTCACCCACGCCGCGCCGCACCACCTGACCGCGGACGGGCCGCTGGTGGCGCACCGCCGGACCCGGGCCGGCGACGCGTGGGCGGCCGGGCGGTCTCCGCGTACCCCGGGGGTCCTGCTCGGGATGCCGACGGTCGGCGCCGCTGCCGCGGCGGCCGCGCCCGGCGCCGGCGGCGCGGGAGACGGTGCCGGCACCGGCGTCGGGCGCTGCGCCGCGACTTAGCTGCGGGTTAGCCGTTGATAAACAAAGGATTAAGCTCCGGGTCCTGGCCGGGTCCCGATAGGACAGCCGCCGCGGCGACCGCCGCCCGAAAGCGCCGGACGTCCAGCGAAATGCCACGACAACCGTGCATGACCAGCCGCAAGCCGGACCCGCAACCACCAGTCCGGCAGCCGTCATGCGTGCCTTGACGGCGCAGGGCCGGCTGTGTCTAATAGTCGCCGGTACCTAGTGCTTAGCCCATCCAACGACGGGACGGGGCAGGCGAGTCCTCCCGAGTCATTGGCTCCGGGGCCGTAGGCCCGTCCTTTCTGGCATTCCCACATTGCCGTGCGGCGTGCTGACCATTACCGGAAACCCATGGTGACCAACGATATTGTGGCGCTCCTTGCACTGCCCCCCGCTGGCCGCGGGGACGACCGGCCGTGGATGAGCGCGCCCGCCACCCACACGACCCCATATATTGATCCCTAAAACAACCCGGGCGGACCTTTCCCTCGGCTTATACCTGGTCGACCCGACTACCGGCCGGCCCGCTGTCCCGATGCGGTGGCGCCGGCAGACAGGCGCGCCTCTTGAACGAAGGCCGAGCTATGGAACAGTTCGACGTCGTCGGCGCCGGGTTGGGCCCGTTCAACTTGAGCCTGGCGGCTCTGGTGGAACCATTACCCGAGATTCGGGCGCGTTTCTTCGAGGCGGAAGCCTCGTTCCGGTGGCACTGCGGGATCATGGTTCCGGGAGCCCAGCTTCAGGTCTCCTTTCTCAAGGACCTGGTGACGCTCGTCGACCCGACCAGCTCGTTCTCCTTCCTGAACTACCTGGCCAGCGAGGGGCGGCTGTACCGGTTCCTGGTGGCCGCGCCCCCCGGTCTGCGTGCCGGACGCGGGCGACATCCGCCTTGAGCGCACGGTCGCCGCCGTCGTGATGCTGCCGTCACGCGGCGAGCCCTACGTGCGCCCGGGTGACCCGTCCACCGCCAAGACCCAAGCATTCACGCTGTGCCGCGGGTGAGGTACGCCGTGGCGTGGACCCACTGAAGGAGCCACAGGCGATGTCGCAGCAGGTACTGCCGTTGGGTGCGGCGCCGGGCCGGATGGTCGGCGTGGCGCCGGGCCACCTGGCCCAGGCCGGTGGCGTTCCCGGTGACGAGGTCGAGCGCGCGTTGACCCAGGCCCGGGCACTGGTGGATGCGGCGATGTCCAACCACCGCCGCCGGTCGAGCACCCGGGCCCTGGTGGAGCTGGCGCCCGACGACGACGCGGCCTTCACCACGCTGCTGCGGATGGTCGCGGCGGCCCGCAAGGAGCTGATCTGCGTGCTGCCGGCGGAGCACTGCGACCCCGGCCGGCTCGACACGGTCCTCGCGGAGATCGGCCGGGTGGCCGCCTCGGCGGTCTCGGTACGGATGCTCTGCCCGGCCCGGACCCTGCGGACCGCGGACGGGGTCAGGTTCCTGGAGCGCGCCGGAGCCCACGCCATTCCGGCCCGGGTCTCCGAGTCGCCGCCGCAGGAGCTGGTGATGGTGGACGGGCGGGTGGCGCTCGTGCGTTCCAGCGGCGGCGCGGACGGGCCTGAGGCGCTGATCGCGCTCGCGCCGGCCATCCTGCACGCCCTGCGCGCACTGTTCACCGAGGCGTGGGACTCGGCCCGGCCGGCGGCCCAGTGCCTGCGCCTCGAGGAGCGGGCACGCGACGAGGTGAACCGGCAGATCCTGGGGTTTCTCAGCGCGGGCTACAAGGACGACACCGCCGCGCGCAAGCTCGGCCTGTCCGTACGCACCTACCGGCGGTACGTGGCGGAGCTGATGCGCGACATGGGTGCGGCCTCGCGGTTCCAGGCCGGTGCCAGGGCGGCCCAGCTCGGCCTGCTGTCCCGCTGCGGCTCGGCCGGCAGCCTGTCACCGGAACCCGCTAACGGCGGATACGCCCTGGCTCGCGGCGACGGCCCCCGCCCGTCCGCGGACGGTCGCGCCCACGCCAGGGGCGACGGTCAGCCGACGATGCCGCCGTCGACCTGGAAGACCGCGTCGGTGATGTAGGCGGCCCGGTCGGAGGCGAGGAACCCGACCAGCTCGGCCACGTCCTCGGGATGGCCCATCCGGCCGAGCGGGATCCGGCTGAGCGCCTGTTCGCGTACTGCTCCGCTCAGCCCGGCCGTCATGTCGGTCTCGATGAAGCCCGGCGCGCCTGGTCAGCCGGACTGCTCGGCCAGCGCCAGGAACTGCCGCTTCGTCCGCAGTGCCTGCTCCGCCTCGCGGATCCGCTTGGCGTCGCCCGCGGCCTGCGCCCGGGCGAGCCGCTGCTCGGCCTCGGCGACCTGCTCGCGCATCTGGACCAGCAGCGGGTTGGCCGACGGCTCGGTGCGCCGCCAGGCCGAGTCCATCGCCGCCTTGACCTTCTCCTCGACCGCCCGCAGCCGGCGGTCGAGGCCGGCCGTTGCCTCGCGCGGCGCCCGGCCGGCGTCGTGCCACTGGCTCAGGATGTCGCGGAGCTTGGCCTGCGCCGCCCGGGGGTCCGCGTCCACGTCGAGCGCCTCCGCGGCGGCGACCAGCTGCTGGCGGCGCTCGATATTGCCCTTGAGCTCGGCGTCACGGGCCGAGAACACCTCGCTGCGGCGGCTGAAGAACGTGTCCTGCGCGGCCCGGAACCTCTCCCACAGCCGCTGCTCGGCGTCCTTTGCGGCGCGCGGGGCGGCCTTCCACTCGTTCATGAGCTCCTTGAGCCGGTTGGCGGTGGCCGCCCAGTCGGTCGACTCCGCCAGTTGCTCGGCCTCGGTGACCAGCTCCTCCTTATGGCCCTGGGCCTGCTTGCGCTGGGCGTCCAGGGAGGCGAAGTGGGCGCCGCGGCGGCGGGCGAAGCCGTCCCGCGCCGCGGCGTAGCGTCTCCACAGCTCGCCGTCGGCCTTCTTGTCGACGCCCCGGATCGTCTTCCACTCGTCGAGGATCTCCTTGAGCCGGTCGCCGGCGCCCTTCCAGCCGGTCGCCTCGGTCGCGATCTTCTCCGCCTCCTCCACCAGGGCCGTCTTGCGGGCCAGCGCCTCCGCCCGGGCGGCGTCGCGGGCGGCCCGGGCCTGGCTGGCCTTCTCCTCCGCGACCGCGGCGATCTTTTCCAGCCGGGCGGCGAGGCCGTCGATGTCACCCACCACGTGCGCCTCGTCCAGCGACGAGCGCAGCCGGCGCACGCTGGTCAGGGAGTGTGCCGCGTCCGCGGCGCCGCTGCCCAGCCGGGTCTCGATGAGGTCAACCTCGGTCACCAGGTCGGCGAAGCGGCGGGCGAAGTGGGCCAGGCCCTCCTCGGGGGTGCCGGCCTGCCACGACCCGACCACCCGCTCGCCCGCCGCGGTCTTTACGTACACAGTGCCGTCGGCGTCGACTCGGCCATAGGCCGTCCAGTCGCTCATCTGCCCATCCTCGTTGTCCCGGCGGTGCGGGCCCACCTCCCCGCGTTCGCCGCCACTGCGCAGCTGGTCTTCTTCGGCATTCTCACAGGTCTGCCCGGGTCCGCGTCGAGCCGGAGTCGCCG
>DASSUC010000395.1:0-8179 GCA_035707405.1 Micromonosporaceae bacterium
GCGTTCATGGAGTGGTTGACCAGCACGTCGTTGTCGAGCAGGTCCATCAGCAGCTCGGCGGCGAGCTCGCCGGAGCGCAGCTCCACGCCGATCAGCAGGCCGGCGCCGCGGACCTCGACGGCCAGGTGCCCGATGTGCGCCTCGACCGTCTCCGTCAGCCCCTCCAGCAGGCGGGCGCCCAGGTCGCGGGCCCGCTCCACCAGCCCCTCGGACTCGATCACCTCGACGGTGGCGCGGACCGCGGCCATCGCCAGCGGCGCCGCCGAGTAGGTGGAGGTGTGCAGGTAGGGATCCTGGTCGAACGGGGCGAACACGTCGGCGGTGGCGAGCGTCGCGGCCACCGGCACCACGCCGCCGCTGAGCGCCTTGCCGACCAGCGCGACGTCGGGGCGCACCCCGTCGCGGTCAGCGCCCCACCAGGTGCCGAGCCGGCCCAGGCCGGTCATCACCTCGTCCAGCACCAGCATCGCTCCGCGCTCGCGGCACAGCGCCTCGACGGCCTTGAGGTAGCCGGGCGGCGGGATGACCACCCCGCCCTCGCTCTGCACCGGCTCCACGACCACGCAGGCATCGCCGCCCAGCACCTGGGCGAGCGCGTCCAGGTCGCCGAAGGGCACGTGGGCGACCTCGGGCAGCAACGGGCGGAACCGGTCCTGGTAGAGCGCGCGGGCGGTCAGCGACAGGGCGCCGGTGGTCTTGCCGTGGTACCCGTCACGCATGGAGACCAGCCGGTGTCGGCCGTTGGCCCGGGCGATCTTGATCGCGGTCTCCACCGCCTCCGCCCCGGAGCCGCAGAAGTAGACCTTGTCCAGGCCGGCCGGGGCGACCGCGGCCAGCGCCGCGGCGGCCAGCGCCGCCGGCTCGTTGAGCAGCACCCGGGTGGACAGCGCCTGCCGCTCCAGCTGCTCGCGCACCGCGCCCACCACGTGCGGATGCCCGGCGCCGACGAAGAACACCCCGTACCCGGCGCAGTTGAGCAGCTCCCGGCCGTCGAGCGTGGTCACGGTGGCGCCACGGGCGCTGTCCTCGACCGGGGTGTTGAGCATGGCCGCCACCCGGCCCTGGCCGTCGCTCAGGTGCCGGCGATAAAGATCGATGACATTGGTAGCCACCACCGAAGTCTCCCTGAGAGATTTTTGTCTATCAAGCCATGTGGCAGCCTTCTACTCGACACATACGACGATTGCTGCCGATGCCGCGGCCGCCTAGGGTGATCGACGTGAGTGCGTACCAGGAGATCAGGTACTCGGCCGAGGACGGGATCGCCACGATCTCGCTGAACCGCCCCGAGGACCGCAACAGCTACACGGTACGCATGTCCGACGAGCTCGCCGACGCGTTCGGCCGGGCCGACCGGGACGACGACGTACGCGCGGTCGTCTTCACCGGCGAGGGCGAGCACTTCTGCGCCGGTCTGGAGCTGTCAACGTCGGAGCTGGACACCCCGGACGACCCGGCCGCCGGCGGCTGGGCCGAGCCGGCCGGCCGCTGCTCGATGCGCATCTTCGAGATGAACAAGCCGGTCATCGCCGCGGTCCGGGGGGCGGCGGTGGGCGCGGGCGCCACGATCATCCTGCCCGCCGACTACCGGCTCGCCGCCACCGACGCCCGCTTCGGATACGTGTTCAGCCGCCGCGGCATCTACGCCGAGGGCGCCTCCGCCTGGTTCCTGCCCCGGCTGGTGGGCCTGGGCCGGGCCCTGGACTGGATGGTCAGCGGGAGGGCCTTCGACGCCGCCGAGGCGCTCTCCGCCGGGCTGGTGCACAGCGTGTACGAGCCGGACGAGCTGCTCGCAAAGGCGTACCAGCTGGCCCGCACGATCAGCGCGAAGACCGCGCCGGTGTCGGTGGCGGTGATCCGGCAGATGCTCTACCGGATGAGCGCGCTCGACTCGCCGTACCCGGCGCACCGGCTCGACTCCCGGCTCGCCGCCGACTGCGTGACCAGCCCGGACGCGATCGAGGGGTTCAAGTCGTTCATGCAGCGGCGCGACCCGGAGTTCAAGGGCCGGGTCAGCACCGACCTGCCCGGCTACCTGCCATGGCGCGGAGAGTGAGGCTCGGCATGACGGCAGAGGTGGCGGAGCGGGTCACGGTGGCGGCGCCGGCGGCGGAGGTGTTCGCGGCGGTCGCCGACGTACGCCGGATGGCCCGGTGGAGCCCGGAGTGCTTCGCGGTGTGGGTGTGGCGGCGCCGCAACGGCCTGCCGGACCGCTTCGTCGGCTGGAACCGCCGCGGCCCGTTCGTCTGGTTCACCACCTGCCGCGTGGCGGTCGCCGCCCCGGGCGAGGAGTTCGCCTTTGACGTGACCACCTTCGGCCAGCCGGTGGCGCGGTGGGGCTACCGGTTCGCCCAGGGACCGGACGGTGCCGCGGGCGGCGCGGAAAGGGCCGGGGCGACCGAGGTGACCGAGTACTGGCAGGACCGGCGCAACCGGGCGGCCACCATCCTCGGCCGGGTCTTCACCGGCACGCCCAGGGGCGGCCGGCCGGAGGCCAACCGGCAGGGGATGCGGGAGACCCTGGCCCGGCTCAAGCGGGAGCTGGAAGGCCACGGCTAGCCATGCTCTCCGCGGGCGACCCGGCACTTTCCCGTAGAGAGGCGTCGGGCGCTTCTGTTCCGGGACGGCCATGAAACCTGGCCGCGCGGCCGATGTGGCGTCGGGACCGCGGTCCGGGCTGTCCCCGTGGCGGTTCGTCGCGGTCGGACGCGCCGGCCCGCGCAGCGGCGCCGCTGCCCGGGGTCTTCTGGTGGTACGCCGCCTTCGCCGCGTTGACCATGGTCGGCTTCGCCACGTTCGGGCTCGTCGGGTACCACCTGACCGTCACGGGTCCGGCCGGCGCGGCGGCGGTGCCGGTGATCTACGCCGGGGCGATGGTCGCCGATGCGGTGGCCGCCGGGGTCACCGGCTACGGCTACGACCGCTGGGGGATGCAGGTGCTGGTCGCGCTGCCGGTGCTGGCCGCCGCCGTACCACCGCTGGCGTTCGGCACGTCGCTACCGCCGGCGGTCACCGGGGCCGTGCTCTGGGGTGCCGCGCTGGGCGTCCAGGAGTCCACCCTGCGGGCGGTGGTCGCCGACCTCGTACCGGCCGGCCGGCGGGCCAGCGCCTACGGCATCTTCGCCGCGGTGCACGGCCTTTCCTGGGCGGCCGGCGGCGCGGCTGTCGGCCTGCTCTACCAGGTCTCGTACCCGGCGATGGTGTGGTTCGCCGTCACGACACAGGCAGTCGCCCTGGTCCTGCTGGCGGCGATCCGCCGGCGGTCCCAGCCGACGCCTCGCCAGCAGGCAGGCGGCGGGTGACCACAGAACCTAAGACAGACATCTGAACGGGGGACCCGCGTCATCCCCAGTGGGGCGGGCGGGCCAGCGACGCCGGCAGCCGGGTGGCGGCGTCGCCGCTGGCCGTGTCGAGCTGGGACTGGGTGAGGAAGAGGCAGCCACGCAGATCCGCGCCGCGCAGGTCGGCCCCGCGCAGGTCGGCCCCTGCCAGGTCGGCCACCCTCAGGTCCGCGCCGCGAAGGTCAGCCCCGATGAGGTACGCCCCGCGCAGGCTGGCCCCGCGCAGGTCGGCGCCGGGCAGGCGGGCCCTCACGAGGTCGGCTCCGCTGCGGTCGGCCTTCCGGCCGGGCACCGTGGCCCGCGCCAGCTCGCTCGCGCGCCGCAGGAGGGCGGTGACGCCGTGCCGGTGCGCGACGACATCCAGCTGGACGATCGTCTCCGCAGCGCGGTGCCGGAGGCGGTCGGTCTCCTCGAGGGCCCGGCGCAGCGCCGGATGCAGCGGGCGGGCCGCGGGCAGCGCCACCGCTTCGGCCAGGTGCCACAGCAGCTCGTGCAGCTGCCGTACGACCGCGAACACCTCGAACATCTGCTGCGCCGTCTGCGGGGCCCGCCGCCAGTCCTGCCCGCCGAAGGTGACCTGGGCGACGTGCTGCCCCGCGCCGAAGCAGTCGTAGCTGGCGCATCCGGCGAAGCCGTGCTGGCGCAGCCGGTCATGGATGCCGCAGCGGAAGTCCGCCCGCAGGTTGGGGCACGCCCGGCCGGCGGGCTTGTCGACGGCGAAGTCCGCCGACGCGGAGAAGGCCGGCGCCACGCAGCACAGCCCGAAGCAGCGCGCGCAGTCCGCGCGCAGGCTCCGGCGGTCAAGGCCGGCGGGGGCCCGGGCACCACGGCGTTCCTGGGACAAGGTCTGCTCCGGATTGAACTGGGCGTGCCGTTCTGCGCGTACTCACCTTTAGGGCCTCGCCCGCTCCGCAGGGCAGTGCGGACCGGGCGGGCACCCGGCCAACCCTACGGAGGAGGTAGCTGTGTCGCGAGTTGCCCGCCGCAGTGCGGCGGTGGTGCTGTCCGCTCTCACGATTGTCATGGTGGCCGGTGGCGCGTCCGCGTCGGCCGACGACGGCGGGCGGCCGTTCACCACCACGCTCACCGGAGAAGCGGAGGTCAACGCCCAGGGCGTGCCGAACCAGGGCGACCTCGACGGGATCGGCACCGCCACGGTGCGGGTCAACCCCGGCCTCGGCGAGGTGTGCTGGAGCATCGAGGTGAGCGGGGTGGACCCGATCACCGCGGCGCACATCCACATCGCCCCGTCGACCAGGCCCGGCCCGGTCGTCGTGCCGCTCAACCCGTACACCGGCGGGTGCACCACGGTCAGCCGGGAGCTCGCCCTGGAGATCATCCTCAACCCGGACGCGTACTACGTGAACGTCCACAACCTGGCGTTTCCCGCTGGCGCGCTGCGGGGGCAGCTCAGCCGCTGAACCGCCGGGCGCATGGGCCGGGTGCTGGACGCACCCGGCCCATGCGTGTGCGAACCTTCTCCGGTGGACCGGGACCCGCTGACCGCCGGTAGGGCGCGCGTCGGGGCGGTGGTGTGGTTCGCCCTCGTCCTCGCCGTCGGGGGCGCCGGCCTGACGGCGTCGCGGGCCGGCTGGGGCGACGGCGCCGCCGCGGGGCGCCCGCCGGGGCGTACGGTCGAGCTCGCCGCGCTGGCCCGCTCGTGGAGCTCACAGTGGACGGTGAACGGCACGAAGACCGAGCCGACGTACGTCGAGACGGTCCGCATCGAACGGCGGGGCGACTGGTTCGCCCTTGACGCGGCGGCCTACGGCCAGCGGCTCGGCCGCATCGAGATGTCCGTCGACGCCCACGGCCGGGTCGCGGTCCTCGCCTGCTCGCCGGGGCTCGCCTGCGACACGCACCCCACCGGCTTCCTGGCCACCGTCCCCCTGCTGGCGGCGGCCCGCCGCGGGCAGGACCTCGGCCGCGCGCCGGTGCGGGCGTACGCCGGCCGCGAGCTGGTCTGTGTCCCGGTCGACCTGTTACGGGGCGTGACGGCGGTGGAGAGCGTGGGCGGCGACCCGGCAGCCAGGGCGCCTGCCGTGCTGGACCCCTGCTTCGATACCCTCACCGGGGCCGTCCTCGCCCAGCGCACCCGGGACGGAGGCGGCTTCTCCGGCCCGACTCTCGACGAAGGAACCCTGATTGTCATCGACCGTACGACCGGGACCGGTCCCCGTACCTCTGGGTGACGCCACGACGGCGCGGCGCCCGGTCAGCACGACGTCCCTTCCGCGCGTACGCACGCCGCAGCGCGCACCGCGCACCGCGGCCGTGGCCCTCGCCCTTCTCCTCGGCGCGGCGGCTTCCCTGGCCGGATGCGGCGCCGGTGGCGCTTCCGCGCCCGAGCCGACCGGTGGCGCGCAGAAGCTGAAGGTCGCGCTGCTCGTGCCCGGGCTGACCAACGACGGCTCGTTCAACCAGGTGGCCCGGGAGGCGGTGGAGCGGCTGGAGCGGGAGGGCCGCATCGACGCCGACATCCGGGAGAGGATGGCCGACCCGTCGGTGGCCGAGCCGGTGGTGCGCGAGTACGCGACGAAAGGGTACGACCTGGTCATCGGCCACGGGATCGAGCTGCTCGAACCGGTGCTCAAGGTCGCCGCGGCGTTTCCCAAGGTCCACTTCACGATCGCCGGTGGTCCCGACTCGCTGCGGCGGGCGGCGGCGAACGTCGAGGTGTGGACGTTCGACTTCGGCCAGCAGGGCTACCTGGCCGGGTTCGTCGCCGGCAGGATCAGCGGTGTCCGGACCGTCGGCCTGGTCAGCGGCCCCAAGCTGCCGTTCCTCGAGACCGTGCACACCGGCTTCAAGGCCGGGCTGAAGGACGCGGACCCGTCGCGACGATGGCTCGAGGTCTACACCGGCAGCTTCGACGATGTCCAGAAGGCGACCGAGGCCGCTACGGGCCTCATCGACCAGGGCGCGCAGGTCCTCTTCACCACCGGCGACGGGATCGCGTTCGGCGTGGCCTCGGCAGCCGCCCGGCGCCAGCCGAAGGCGCTGACCATCGGCGTGACCGGCGACGCGGGCGGTCTCGCCAAGCAGGTCAACGTGACCAGCATCGAGCTGGACATGTACCCGACCTTCAGGTCGTACGTGGACCGGGTCGCGGCCGGCACCTTCGGTAACAAGGGCTACACCGCCGACCTGGCGAACAAGGGCCTGGTGCCGACCCCGATCGCCGAGGGCGCGCAGGACCCGCGGATCCCGGCCGACCTCCAGGCCCAGGTGGACAAGCTCGTGGCCGACCTCGCCTCCGGTGCCCGGAAGCTGCCGTCGTTCCAGCCCTGAACGAGGACGGAAACAGCCCGTCGTGGCAGCCGTGTCAACGCCCCCGGCACGGCGCCCCCCGGCCGTACGCGTTGAGTGGCTGGGTGGCGGGTCCGGCCCGCCTGCGCAGGCCACTAAGGTTGGGCGCAACGGCGCAGGCAGGTAACACGGAAGGTAACCCAGTGACCGTCAGCTCGGCCGGCACGGGCTCCGGCCCGCAGAGGAAGATCGACACCACCGTCGCGCACTCGGCCAGGATCTGGAACTACTGGCTCGGCGGCAAGGACAACTTCGCCGCCGACCGCGCGGCCGGTGACAAGTTCCGTGAGGTCTTCCCGGACATCGTCGACGGTGCCCGCGAGTGCCGGGCCTTCCTTGTCCGCGCCGTGACCTACCTGGCCCGGGACGCGGGGGTCCGCCAGTTCCTCGACATCGGCACCGGCCTGCCGACCTCGCAGAACACCCACGAGGTGGCGCAGCGGGTGGCGCCGGAGTGCCGCGTCGTCTACGTCGACAACGACCCGCTGGTGCTTGCGCACGCCCGCGCCCTGCTGACCAGCGAGCCCGAGGGGGTCACCGAATACATCGACGCGGATCTCCGTGAGCCGGACAAGATCCTGGCGGGTGCCGCGGAGACGCTCGACCTCACCCGGCCCACCGCTCTCATGCTGCTCGGGATCCTGGGCCACATCAGCGACGCCGAGGACCCCAGGTGGATCGTGCGGCGCCTGCTGGACGGCCTGCCCGCCGGCAGCTACCTGGCCGTCTGCGACGCCGTCCCGATGAGCGAGGCGGCGGTCCAGGCCCAGCGGCAGTACAACGAGGACGGCGCGGTCCCGTACCACCTGCGCCGCCCGGCGGAGATCGCCCGCTTCTTCGACGGCCTGGAGCTGCTCGACCCGGGCGTGGTCGACGTGACGCGGTGGCGGCCCGGCCCGTCGTGCAGGCGGGCCCCGGTCCAGCAGTTCGGCGGTGTCGGGCGCAAGCCCTGACCAGCTCCACCACGGTGGCCGCGGGTTAGCCGCTGCCGGGCCGGCTGTCGAGGTCCCGCAGGGCCCGCTCCACGATCTCTCCGGTACGGTCCGGCGGCTCGGCCTCGATGCACAGCTCGTCCATCATCACCGCGTAGTCGTTGGTCTCCTCGGGCTTGTCCAGGTAGAGGGCGCTGGCGAGGTGCTCGATGTAGACGATGTCGGGTATCTCCTGGTCCGGGAAGCGCATGATGGTGAAGGGCCCGCCCGCCCAGGCGTAGCCGGCGGCGCTGATCGGCATCACCTGGAGCCGGACCTCCGGCACCGTGGTGGCCTCGATCAGCCGCTTCAGCTGGGCGCGCATCACCGCGGGCCCGCCGATCGGCCGCCGCAGCGCCGCCTCGTCCACCACCGCCCACACCCGGGGGCTGCCCCCATGGTGCTCGAAGACGCTTCGCTGGCGCTGCATGCGCAGCTGGACGCGGTGCTCGATGTCGGCGGGGGAGCTGCTGCTGTGGCCGAGCAGGATGACGGCTCGGGCGTAGTCCTCGGTCTGGAGCAGGCCGGGGATGAACTTGACCTCGTAGGTGCGGATGA
>DASSUC010000396.1:0-2327 GCA_035707405.1 Micromonosporaceae bacterium
GTTGGCGACGGCCAGGTCGGCGCCGATCCGCCGGGCCAGGTCGACCAGCCGGTCCATGGCGCCGGGCTCCTCCGGGTTGGGGAAGGTCACCGTCGGGAAGTCCGGGTCGGGCGCCGCCTGCTCGGCGACGACCGCGGGGGCGGTGAAGCCGGCCCCGGCCATCGCCCGCGCGAGCACCTCACCGCCGACCCCGTGCAGCGGCGTATACGCCACCAGCAGCTCCCGCGGCCCGTCCCGGTCCACCACCGCCACGGCATCGTCCACGTAGGACTTCACCACACTCGCGCCCAGCACCTCGCCGGGCGGGCCGAGCGGCACCGCCGACAGCGGTCCGACGCCCCGGATCGCGGCCTCGATCTCGGCGTCGACCGGGGGTGCGATCTGCGCGCCCGCGCCCAGCTCGCCGCCGAGCGCCGACCCGAGGTAGACCTTGTAGCCGTTGTCCTGGGGCGGGTTGTGGCTCGCGGTGACCATCACCCCCGCCGCGGCGTGGCGCGCCCGCACCGCGTGGGCGAGCACCGGAGTGGGCAGCGGGCGCGGGAGCACCAACGCCGGCCGGCCGGCCCCGGTGGCCACCCGCGCCGTCTCCTCGGCGAAGCGCCGGGAGCGGTGCCTGGCGTCGTACCCGATGACCAGCGGGCCGTCCGCTCCGCGGGCGGCGAGCCAGCCGACCAGGCCGGCCGCTGCGGCGCGGACCACCGCGACGTTCATGCCGTTCGGGCCGGCCCGCAGGGCGCCGCGCAGCCCGGCCGTGCCGAAGGCCAGCGGCGCCGCGAACCGGTCGGCGAGCTCGGCGGCGGCGGCCCGGTCCGGCAGCCGCCCGAGCAGCGCGGCCAGCTCGTCGCGGTCGGCCGGGTCGGGGTCGTCGGCCAGCCACGCCTCGGCCCGGTCCCGCAGCTCGTCGAGGGCTACCCGCCCCACCGGTGTCGCCATGCCCGTGTTGATAACACGACCACCGCCCGGCCCGCGCGCTCTCAGGTCACCAGCTGGAACGACCGCACCATCTCGTCGAAGATCGGCTTGCTGTCGGCGTAGGCGGAGTCCCACACCGACATGTAGACGTGGTAGGCCTTCCCGTCCACGACGGCCACCCGCCAGATGCCGTGCCGCATCGCCTTTTTCTGCGGGGTGCACAGGTACTCCAGCTGCGCACCGGAGTGCCCGCCCAGCTGCTCGTCGGTCAGGGCGATCTGCTCGTACGTCGCGCAGTCGCCGCCGCCGCGGGCGAACCTGTCGTCGGCGGAGGTCAGCAGGCGCCGGGCGTCGTGCTCGTTGGTGATGTTGATGCGCACCCAGCGCTCCCGGTCCTGCGGGTGGGCGAACTCGATGTAGGTCGTGCTGCGGTTGGGCACCCGCACCCAGCTCTCCGGCACGTTGACCTCGACGCCCCGCTCGCGCAGCGTCTGCACCGCAAACGCCGGCCCGCTCGCCACCGTGCTGGGCTCGGTGCCTGCTGGTGGGGTCGGGCCGGTGCCGCCGGAGTTGGCGACCCCGAGCACCCCGATCAGCAACACCACGGCGATGCCGGCACCGGCCGCTGCCTTTGCCCAGCGCGGCCAGCCGCGCACGCCCGACAGCGCGCCGGGACCACCGGTGCGGGTGGCGGCCCGCCGGTGCGACCGGGCGACGGCCCGGCCCGGCCCGCCTGGGACCGGTGGCGTCCAGCTCCCGCTGCCCGGGGTGGGTGGCGTCCAGCTTCCGCTGCCCGGGGTGGGTGGCGCGTCGGCCCAGCCGGCGCCGCCTGGCGTGGGATCCGGCCGTTCGCCTGGGCGGACCCAGGCCGTGGCCGACTCGGCCCACTGGTCGGGCGGCACCGAGCCACCGGCGGCATCGGTCTCGTCCAGCGGGGTCGTTCCGGCACCGGTGGGCCGGTCCAGGGCGGTCCCTGCGCCGGTGGGCCGGTCCAAGGCCGTGGCCGCACCGGTGGGCAGGTCCAGGGGCGTGCCCGCGTCGCCGGCCCCTGAAAGCGCCGCGCCTGGGCGGTCCCGACCGGCGCGCGCCCGGGCGATCGCCTCTTCCAGCGACTCGTTGGGGTCCACCATCGCCCGCCCGCCGATCTTGCTGCCGGAGACGGCCGGCGGGGGTGGGGGTGGGGTGCGCGGCTTGGACACCACCGAGTAGGGGTCCGTGACGTGGTCCCGGGCCCTGTTCGCCAGCGGGCCGGCGAGCAGGTCGCGCAGCACCCTCCGGCAGGTCGGCACGTCCCAGCGGCGCTGCGGGTCCTTCTCCAGCAGTCCATAGAGGACACCGGCGATGGGCCCGGCCCGGGTCGGCGGGGCCGGCGGCTCCTCGACCACGGCGTGCATCGTCTCGATCGGGTCACCCCG
>DASSUC010000397.1:0-16512 GCA_035707405.1 Micromonosporaceae bacterium
GGGCTTGTGTTGACCGGTTGGCTTGGCAACCTCCGATCCCAGGCCCCGAAGGACCCTCACGGACCGGTCAACACGCCCCCTGCGAGGTGGGGACTTTCACTGGCCACAGCTGGAGACTTTCGCATGGCCAGGGACACTCGGCGACATGCTCTGCGACGACGGCCACCCGAGCGCAGCATCCGAGTACTGGCGCCAAGCGCTCGCCATCTACATCGATCTCGACGCCTCGCGAGCAGCCGAGGTCGCTGCTCGCCTCACCCGCTGAGCTTATTCTCGGCTCATGACCCGGTCGGTGGGACCAGTGGGGGCACCGGTGCAGCCTGGCTTGCGACCGCGGATGCTGACCAGGTAGCGGCGCAGGTCCGCTCGCCACCCTGGTACGTAGCCGTGGCTGCGCGATCGGATCGCCGACCGCATGGACGAGACGCTGACCAGTTCGGCGGAGACCATCCCCGAGCTACGCGCCCATGTGTCCGCCCAGTTGCGAAGCTGGACAGCAAGGAGGACCAGCTTCTCGACCTGCTCGGTGACCCCGACTGGCCGCAGGAGAGATCAACGCACGGCTACGCGACATCCGCGACGAGCACGCCCGCTTGACCCGCCAGCTCGACGACACCGACACGCCCAAGATGGACCTCGCTCGGGAGACCCTGTCCTACCTGCCCGCCGACCCGCAGGAGCTGTACCGGCGTGCGAGCAAGCGCGCCCGCGCGTGCTCAACCAGGCCTTCTTCACCAGACCTACCTCGTGACGAGAATGGGGCCCTACGTCGCCTCCGACGAGCTGGCCGAGACCGCCGCACATTCGTTGGCGTGGCCCCGTGACGGCTCGACGAAAATCCGCAGACGGTAACGGCGACGCCACGCAATCGGGTGCCGTCGCCGTTACCGGCCAACTCCTCCGCGCCGCTCTTGCTGGCACGGTTTCAAGTGAGCCTTCTTTTGTGGAGGTGCCGGGAATCGAACCCGGGTCCTCCGTCGTCTTGTCAGGGCTTCTCCGAGCGCAGCTCGCTGTGTCTCTACTCGGCCCCACCGATCACGCGAGCGAGTCGGTGTGACGGGCCCAGTCGCTGGTTGGTCTCACCGCGCGAGCCCCGCGACCGGGCTCGGTTGGCCAGCCTTCTCACTGATGCCGGTTACTGGGCCGAAGGCGCTCCCAGACCGACAGACCCGCTACCCGCCTAGGCGGCGAGAGCGAGGTCAGCGCGCTTGATGTCGGCGCTTATTGGTTTTCCGACGGATGATTAGCGAGACAACGTCGGCTTCCTCGGCTCGCTTCCCCTGCCGCAACATCCGGAGTCGAAACCTGTCACCCCCTCGGGGACCGCCCACCGTGGGCGGCCTTACCCAGCCTAGCGCGGCCGGCGCCCGAAGACATCTTGGTATCTCGACGCCCGACCATCCCGGGCGCGGCCGGGCGGCTACTCCATGCCCTTCCCACGCCGGCCGAGTGCGCGGGTGATCTCCCGGTCGGCGTCCCGTTTGGCCAGGTCCTGGCGCTTGTCATAGGACCTCTTGCCGCGGGCCAGACCCAGCTCGACCTTTGCCCAGCCATCGGAGAAGTAGACCGCGAGCGGCACCAGAGTGAGCCCGCTCTCGTTGACCTTGCCGGCGAGCCGGTCGATCTCCGGGCGCTTGAGCAGCAGCTTGCGGACCCGTCGCGGCTCGTGGTTGGTCCACGTGCCCTGGGCGTACTCCGGCACGTGCATCCCGTGCAGGTAGATCTCGCCGTCCTTGACCTGGGCGAAGGCGTCGACCAGGGAGGCACGCCCGGCCCGCAGCGACTTGACCTCGGTGCCGGTCAGGGCGATGCCCGCCTCGTACGTGTCGAGGATGGCGTAGTCGTGCCGCGCCTTGCGATTGGACACGATGACCCGGCGGCCCTTCTCCCGGGGCACGGCGACACCTCCCTCGTCACTCGACGGCCCGCACATGCTACCCGCGCCCGACCCTGCCAAGCCAAAGCCGGCGATGTCGCGTGGCCAGCGAGGGCCGCATGATCGTTGGACGCCTACCGGCAACATCCACGGCGGGTCTTAACTGGGACCGTCCAACGATCAAGAGCGACAGTGCGGGTGTGGGTAGAGGGGGCGGTCAGCAGAGGCAGGTGGGCAGCCAGTTGAGTGGCTGGACCGGGCGGCCGCCGATGCGTACCTCGAAATGCAGGTGGTTGCCGGTTGACGCGCCGGTCGTGCCGACCCGGCCGATCACCGTGCCGCGGCGGACCCACTGCCCGGTCGAGACGTGCATGCGCGACTGGTGGGCGTAGCAGGTGACCATGCTCGACCCGTTGTACTGGCCGTGGTAGATGCAGGTGTAGTTGCCGTACCCCCCGTTCCAGCCGGCCCGCAGGACGCGGCCGTCCGCCGCCGCGTAGATCGGCTGGCCGCCGCCGGCGGCGATGTCGACGCCGGCGTGCAGCTGCCAGACGCGGTAGAAGGGGTCGTAGCGCATGCCGAAGTCGCTGGACTTCCACCCGTGCACCGGCATGAGCAGCCGGGCGCCGGGGCGCAGCACCGGCCCTGGCGTGGTGCCCTGCCGGCGCTGCTGCTCCTCCCACGCGCGGAGTTCCGCCTCGATCTGGGCGCTCTCGCGCTTGAGCTGCTCATACCGCGCCAGGCTCGCGCTGCGCTCCTGCGCCGCGACCTCCAGGGCGGCCTTGCGTGCCGTCACGAGCGCCGCGAGGTCGAGCGCGGCACGCTCCACCGCGGCGCGCTGCGTCCGCGTCTCGGCGAGGGCCCGCTCGGCCGCCTGGCGGGCCTGGTCGGCCCGGCGCCGCGCGGCGAGCGCGGCGTCGTTGGCGCGCTTGGCCTCGGCCCGCGCCGCGGCGACCCGGTCCAGGGCCGCCTGCTGGTGGTCGGCGATGGAGTTGAGGTAGCCCAGCCGGTCGGCGAGGTTGGCCGGCGAGCCGGCCTCGATGAGGACGCGCAGCGTGGTGACTCCGGAGCCCTTGTACGCCGCGGCGGCCATCGCGCCCAGCCGCTCCTGCGCCAGGGCCACCTGCACCTCGGACCGGCCCAGCCGCGCGTTCGCCGCGTTCAGCCCGGACCGGGCGACCCGCACCTCGCGGCGCGCGTCCTCGGCGGCGGTCTCCGCGGCGACGACACGCTTGCGCGCCTCGGTCACCCGCAGCTCGGCGGCCGGGAGAGCGGCGGTCGCCTCGGCGTACTGCCGGGCGGCTGCCTGGGCCCGGGCAGTCGCCGACTCCAGCATCGCCGCGGCCTTGGCGACCTCGGCATCGATACGCCTCTTGTCGTCCCGGGGGTCGGCGAGAGCGGGGGCGGGCACTGCCAGAGCCGCTGAGCAGGCCAGCAACGTCATGATCGCAAGCGCGGAGCGGTGCCGGGGACCAGTGCGCACGAGTCGCACAGTACAAAAGTCCCGTGGGCCACACCAGCCCCTCCAGCCACAAAAGCCCTGATCAACAGCACTGTGACGGACGTGCGGTGCGGCAACGAAACCGCACCGCACGCTGATGTCACACTCCGTAGTTGAGTTACACGCGGATGTAGAAACGTAGGGTGACCCAGCCCGTGACGGCGTTGACCACGGCGCCGACGAGGGCCAGCAGCGGCAGCATGATGTGGATGTTGCGCCAGGGCACCGGCGTCAGCAGCTCGGTGAGCGGCTTCAGCGCCCCGTCGATCAGGAATATCTTCGCCAGCACCAGGGCGGCGTAGGAGAAGATCGAGCCGATCAGGCCGGCGAAGACCGCCTCCAGCACGAACGGCGCCTGGATGAACCAGTTGCCCGCGCCGACCAGCTTCATCACCGCCACCTCGCGCCGTTTGCTGTAGGCGGCGACCTGGATCGTGTTGGCCACCAGCAGCAACGCGGCGGCGCCCTGCACGATGGCGATCACCAGCGCCATCTTCTGCAGCGCGCCGAGGATGCCGAAGATCTTGCCGAGCAGCCGCTGCTGGTCGACGATCTCGCTGATGCCGGCGTAGGTGATGTACTTGTCGTACGCGTCCTTGTACTGCTCGGGGTTCTTCAGCTTGACCCGGAACGCCTCCGGCAGCGACTCCGGCTTGACCGAGTTGACCAGGTCCGGAGCGTCCCGGAACATCGTCTGGAACTTCTCGTACGCCTCTTCCTTGGACTCGTGGTCGTACTCCTGGACCAGCGGGTCCTCCTTGAGCGCGGTGTCCAGTGCCGTGCGCTGGGCCTCGGTCACGTCGCTCTTCAGGAAGATCGACACCTCGATCTTGTCGTAGAAGAACTCCCGCATGTTGTTGACCTGCCAGAAGAGCAGCACGCTCGCGCCGAGCATGGTGAGCGAGACGGCCATCGTAATGATCATGGCGATGGTCATGGTGGCGTTGCGCCACAGCCCGACCCACACCTCGGACAGGACATATTTCGCGCGCATCGAGGAGCCTCTCCAGTTTCCGCGTGGTCTGTCGGTGGGAACGTGCCGTCAGCCGTAGACGCCGCGCGGCTGGTCACGAACGATGCGGCCGGTGTCGATCTCGACCACCCGGCGGCGCATCTGGTTCACGATGTTGGAGTCGTGGGTGACCATGACGACCGTGGTGCCGGTCCGGTTGATCCGGTCCAGGAGCCGCATGATCTCGATGGAGGTGTCGGGGTCGAGGTTTCCGGTGGGCTCGTCGGCGAGCAGGATCAGCGGCCGGTTCACGAACGCCCGCGCCACGGCCACCCGCTGCTGCTCACCTCCGGAGAGCTCGTGCGGGTAGCGGTGCTCCTTGCCGCCCAGGCCGACCAGCTCCAGGACCTCGGGCACGACCCGGCGCGCCACCGCCTTGGACTTGCCGATCACCTCAAGCGCGAAGGCCACGTTCTCGTACGCCGTCCGGTTCGGCAGGAGCCGGAAGTCCTGGAAGACGCAGCCGATCGAGCGCCGGAAGTTAGGAATCTTCCACGACCGCATCGCCCCGACCTCCCGCCCGTTGACGAAGATCCCGCCCCGGGTGGGCTGGATCTCGCGCAGCAGGAGCTTGATGATCGTCGACTTACCGGAGCCCGAGGGCCCGATGAAGAAGACGAACTCGCCCTTCTCGATCGACACCGAGACATCGTCCAGCGAGGGCCGGGACGCCTTCGGGTAGGTCTTTGTCACACGCTCGAGCGAAATCACGGGTGGAGAGTCTACGCGGCGTAACCGCGACGCCAACCCCGACCGGTCACCTCGTGGCTCTGGCGCATGGGACGGCGCACCGGGTGTGCGGGTCAGGGCCGCCGCAGCAGCGGGTCAGGGGCGTCGCTCGCGCTGCCTGCGCCAGCGGATGCCGGCCTCCACGAAGCGGTCGATGTCGCCGTCGAAGACCGCGCTCGGGTTGCCCGTCTCATACTCGGTACGCAGGTCTTTCACCATCTGGTACGGGTGCAGGACGTAAGAGCGCATCTGGTCGCCCCAGGAGCCGGCCACGTCCCCGCGCAGCGCGTCGATCTTGGCTTGCTCCTCGGCCTGCTTGAGGGCGAGCAGCTTGGCCTTTAGCACGCCCATCGCGGTCGCCTTGTTCTGCAGCTGGGAGCGCTCGTTCTGGCAGGAGACGACGATGCCGGTCGGCAGGTGGGTGAGGCGCACCGCCGAGTCGGTCGTGTTGACCCCCTGCCCACCCGGGCCGGACGCGCGGTAGACGTCCACCCGGATCTCATCCTCCGGGATCTCGATCTCGTCGGTCTGCTCG
Organism: Micromonosporaceae bacterium; assembly: GCA_035707405.1. GTDB lineage: Bacteria > Actinomycetota > Actinomycetes > Mycobacteriales > Micromonosporaceae > DASSUC01. Next base: position 5,654 of record DASSUC010000397.1, read on the forward strand.
ACGACCGGCACCACCTCGACCGCCGCGAACGACGTCTGCCGGCGGCCCTGGTTGTCGAACGGGCTGATGCGGACCAGCCGGTGCGTGCCGGCCTCGACACCGAGCGTGCCGTACGCGTAGGGGGCCTTCACCGCGAAGGTGGCGGACTTGATGCCGGCCTCCTCGGCGTGCGAGGTGTCGTAGACCTCGGTGGGGAAGCCGTGCCGCTCGGCCCAGCGCAGGTACATCCGCAGGAGCATCTCGGCGAAGTCCGCGGCGTCCACCCCGCCGGCGCCGGAGCGGATCGTGACCAGCGCCTCGCGGGAGTCGTACTCCCCGGACAGGAGCGTGCGGATCTCCAGCTCCTCGATGGCCCGGCGCAGGGCGGCGACCTCCGTGCCGACCTCGGCCAGCGAGCCGGCGTCGCTCTCCTCGTCGGCCAGCTCGAGCAGCACGCCGGCATCGTCCAGCCGGGACCGCAGCCGTTCCAGCCTGGAGATCTCCCCGCCGACGTAGGACAGCCGGGACGTGACCTGCTGCGCCCGCGCCTGGTCCTGCCACAGGTCCGGCGCTGACGCGGCCTCCTCCAGCTCGGCCTTCTCCTTACGCAGGCGGTCGGTGTCGACGACGGCCTCGATGTTGCGAAGCGTGGAGTCGAGGGCCTTGAGCTGTTCGGCGAAGTCGGCAGGGATCACAAGGTCCAGCGTACGCGGGAGGCGCCGCCGGCCCGGGACGCACCGCGGTGGCCGGTTGGCGGGGCACGGCCGCCGCTGGCCACGCGGCTCCCGGCCCGCGCACGGCCACTGCTCCGGCCACGACCGCCCAACCGCGCGAGCGCGGCGGGCTCACTTGCCGGGGGCCGCCTTGAGCCAGGCCAGCGCCGCCCGGTGGTAGCCGATCGCGAACTCCAGCGCGGCGGCCCCGAAGCTGTCGCCGTCCTTTTTGGCCTCCTTCGCCTGTTCCCGCGCGCTGGCCAGCGCATCGGTGTGGTACTGCGTCGCGCTCGCGTACAGCTCCCGCAGCTGCGCCGCGGTGTGCTGGGTGCCGAACGCCACGCGTAGCGCCACCGGGTTGCGTACCGCGTCGCGCCCTGGCGGCTCGGTCAGCCACCGGATGAACGCACGCTTGCCGGCGGGCGTGATGGCGTACGGCTGGCTGGACCGGGGCCCGGGCTTGCCGAGCTTGACGTAGCCCTGCTCGGCCAGGGCGGGCAGCTCGCGGTAGACCTGGCTGCGGGTCATCGACCAGTACGGACCGAGGCGGCGTTCGGCGGCGGTCATCAGCTGGCCGCCCGTCATGGGACCTTCATGCAGCAGGCCCAGCAGGGCCGCCGCCGTCGAGTTGACTCCAGAATCCGGCATGCCCTTTACGCTGCCACTTTGCCCGCGCTTAGTCCAGGTCATTTCGATCCATTGTGCACTGTCCGCCACGGACAGTCCGGTAAGGACGGTGCGGCTGGTCGGGTTGGCCGTCGGCCCGGTCCGGTCCGGCCACACAGCCCGGTGCCGGTGGGGCGACCGGTGGTCACCGGCCAGCCGCAACTGTGGCTTTTTAAGATGATATATCCGCTTCGATCTGCGGGCCTGAGCCCGTGGCGCCCACCCTGCGACCGGGGGCCGGACCTAGAGCCGGGTGCGCATCTCCCAGAGCTCGGGATAGAACCGGAGCTCCAGGCGCGAGCGCAGGTACGCGCCGCCCGCGCTGCCGCCGGTGCCAGGCTTGGCACCGATCTGCCGCTCCGCCATCAGCACGTGCCGGGCGCGCCACAGGGCCCACGCCTGGTCATGGGTGAGGAGCGCCTCGGCGAGGTCCCAGAGGGCGCCGTAGCGCTCGCGGTCATAAGCAATCTGAACATATGCCGCATAGCGTTGCTCTGGATCGGAGATGTCAAAGCCGGCCTTGTCCAGTGTCACCAGAAACGCATCCCACACGCTCGGCTCGTCGAGCCGGCGGGACAGCCGCTCCCGCTCCCCCTCGGTCAGCCCGCGGAAGCGGTCGAGGAAGCCCGGGTCCTTGAGCCCGGAGAGAAACTCGATCTCGCGGAACTGGACCGACTGGAACCCCGAGGCGGGGCCCAGGTGGTTGCGGAACTCGAGGAAGTCCTGCGGCGTCATCGAGTCGATCACGTCCACCTGCTGCACCAGGACCTGCTCGATGGTGTGGCACCGCTCCAGCCGCACCCGGGGCAGGTACGCCTCGCCGCCCAGCATGCGGTCCCGGGCGTCGGTCAGCTCGGCGAGCAGGACCTTGAACCACAGCTCGTACACCTGGTGAATGGTGATAAAAAGGAGCTCGTCATGTGCGGCCGGGGACGACTCCGGCACCTGCTGCCCCAGCAGCTGGGGCAGGCGTAGGTAGCTGCCGTACGTGAGCAGGCCGCCCTGCTCACCGAAGCGCGTTCTGGTAGCGACGCCGTTGCCGGCGATGGTGTGGGTCACACTGCCAAACTACCGTCCCGGGCGCGACTCGCCCGGGGCACGGTGTTTGACCAGGCGATCGCGGTAGGCCAGATTAATGGTTCGTGGCGTCCAAGCTCAGCGCGTGGCTGGGCACCCTGACCGCGGAGCGGCTGGCTGAGGTCCTCTCCAGGCGATCCGACGCGACTGCGTCACCTGTCCCCCGCACGGTCGGTGAGCTGGCCGAACGCCTGCAGTCCCGGGAGTCGGTGACCATCGTGCTCCAGGCGCTGCCGCTGCCTGCGGCCCAGGTCATCGAGGCGCTCCAGGCGCTCGGGGGCCCCAGCGTGAGCCGGGAGCGCCTCGCCGCCACGCTGGGGCGTACCGCGGACGACCCTGACCTGGGGGCGACGCTCGACGTGCTGGCGCTGCGCGCGCTGGTCTGGCCGGATCGGGATGACCTGTGCATGGCCGGACCGCTGTGGTCGGCGTTCCGCCACCCGCTGCGCCTGGGCCCGCCGATGGAGCGGCTCTACGCCACCCGCACCCCGACGGAGCTGGGCCGTTTCGCCACCACGCTGGGGCTGCCGGCCGGCCGTAGCAGGAAGCGGACCCTCGACGAGCTGGTGCGCTGGGCCGGCGACGGCGAGCGGGTGCGCGCCACGGTCGACCGCGCGCCGAAGAGCATCCGTACGCTGCTGCACCAGGTCGCGTGGGAGGGGCCCGGCGTCATCGGGCCCGGGCTCGGCCACGGGTACGGCTACCGCCCCGACCCCGCGGTGAGCTGGGCGCTGGACCGGGGGCTGCTGGTGCCCGACGGCTGGCAGGGTGCGGTCATGCCGGGCGAGATCGGCGCCGCGCTGCGCGGACCCGACTGGCGCGCCCCGTTCACGCCGTACCCACCGCAGCCGCCGCTGTCCCCGGCCCCGCCGGCCGCGGTGGCGCAGGAGGCGGCCGCCACCGCCGGGGCGGCGGTGGCAACCGTCACCATGCTGCTGGACACGTGTGCCGACACGCCGGTGACGCTGCTGAAGGCGGGCGGCGTCGGCGTCCGGGAGCTGCGCCGGCTCGCCAGGGTGCTGGCAGGCACAGCCGGCGGGCCGGCGGCTGCCGGTGCCACCGCGGCTGGCCGCCGCCCCCGCGGCAGCACGGCCAGCCGCAACGGCCCTGCCGGTCGGGGCGGCCCGGCGACCGGCGACGAGGCGACCGTCCGGCTGTGGCTGGAGCTCGCCGCCAACGCCGGGCTGCTGGGCACCGATGCGGGAGTGGTCCTACCGACCGAGGCGTACGACGAGTGGTGCGCAACGGAGCCGGCGCAGCGCCTGGTCCCGCTCCTGCGCGCCTGGCTGTCACTGCCGGCCGCGCCGCTGGCCGGCCAGGACCCGGAGGCCGACCAGCCGGCTGCCGCGCTGACCTACCACATGTCCGGCGAGGCAGTCGCCGACCTGCGCCGGGAGCTGCTACGCGCGGCGGCCGACCTGCCGGAGGGGCAAGGCTTCGCCGACGGGGCGTCGCTGGCGGAGCTGATGGCGTGGCGCTGCCCGCTGCTCCAACCCGCTCTGGGTGAGGCGGCGCCGCTGGTGTCCGCTACCTGGCAGGAGGCCACGCTGCTCGGCGTCGTGGCGCACGGTGCGCTGACCCCGCTCGGCCGCGCCCTGGTCATGGACGGTGCGCCGGCCGACGGGAGCCGCTCGCTCGCCGCCGTCGCGACGCGGCTGCTGCCGGCCGCCGTACCATCCGCGCTCTTCCAGGCCGACCTCACGGCGGTGGTCCCCGGCACGCCAGCCGCCGCCCTGTCCGCGCTCCTCGACTCCGCCGCCGACCGTGAGTCCCGCGGCGGCGCGGCCATCTGGCGGTTCTCGCCCGGGTCGGTACGCCGCGCGCTGGACGCCGGGCAGTCCGGACCCGGCCTGCTCGACGCGCTACGGGCGGTGGCGAACGGCGCTGCGCTGCCGCAGCCGCTGGAGTACCTCGTCCTCGACGTGGCGCGCCGGCACGGACAGCTGCGGGTTCGCTCGGTGACGTGCGTGGTGCTCGCCGACGACCCGGCCCTGCTCACCGAGATCGCGGCGGTGCGGTCGCTGGCTCAGCTGCGGCTGGCCCTGCTCGCGCCCACCGTGCTGGGCAGCGGCAAACCAGCCAAGGAGACGCTCGCGGCGCTGCGGGCAGCCGGGTACGCGCCGGTCACCGAGTCGGCGACCGGGGGCGTGGTGGTGGAGCGGGCGGCACGCCGCCGGGCTGCCGTCCGGCCGCGGCGGGGCCGTGGAGCGGCGGCGGCGGCCGGGCTGGCTGCCCGGCCCGGCGGGCAGCAGCCGGCGACCGACCCGGGGAGGCTGGCTCGGGCCCTGCTCGCGACCGCCCCTACCGGCGCCCGGACTGGGGACGCCCCTGGCACCTCGGCCGGCCCGGCCCGGCCGGGCCGGCGCGGGCAGCCACACCTGCACCTGGTGCGCGATGACCCGGCGGCGGCTTCCGCGCTCGTGGCGGCGGCTCCCAAGCTGGGCAAGGACCCGGTCTTCCCACTGGTGCGGCACTCCTCCGGCCCGGTGCCGGACTCCCCCGCCGACCTTGTCGCGACCGGTGCCCCCCAGCTCAACCGGGCGGAGCAGCGGCTGCTGGCCGAGGCGCTGGAGCACGCCGGGCCAGTCAAGATCGTCTATACCAACGCTCAGGGCGGGTCGAGCGTACGGGTCATCGAACCGCTGCACGTCAGTGGTCACCTGATCGAGGCGTGGTGCCACCTGCGCGACGAGGAGCGGATGTTCGCGCTGGACCGCATCGAGGCGGTCGGCCCGGCCTGACGGCCGTCAGCCCATGTACGGGTACGTGTGGTCGGTCGGCGGCACGAACGTCTCCTTGATCGTGCGCGGCGACACCCAGCGGACCAGGTTGTGCCATGAGCCGGCCTTGTCGTTGGTGCCCGACGCGCGCCCGCCGCCGAAGGGCTGCTGCCCCACCACCGCACCGGTCGGCTTGTCGTTGATGTAGAAGTTGCCGGCCGCGAAGCGCAGCGTCTCGCTCGCCCAGGCCACCACCGTGCGGTCCCGGGCGAAGATGGAGCCGGTGAGCGCGTACGGCGAGACCGACTCGGCCTGGCGGACCACATCCTCGAACCGCTCGTCGTCGAAGACGTGCACGGACAGGATCGGCCCGAAATACTCGGTGATGAAGACGTCGTGCTCCGGGTCGTCGCACTCGACCACGGTCGGCCGGACGAAGTAGCCCTCGGAGTCGTCCGCGGTGCCGCCGGCGAGCACCCGGCAGGCGTCGGAGTTCTTCATCATGTCCAGTGCGGCGGCGTGCTCGGCGAACGCCTTCGCATCGATGACCGCGCCACCGAAGTTGGTGAAGTCGGCGACGTCGCCGTAGCGCAGCGAGTCGACGGTCGCGGCGAGCCGGTCGCGCAGCCCACCGTCCCAGATGGAGCGCGGCAGGTACGCCCGGGACGCGGCGGAGCACTTCTGGCCCTGGTACTCGAACGCGCCCCGCACCAGCGCGGTGTGCAGCGCGTCGACGTCGGCGCTGCGGTGGGCGATGATGAAGTCCTTGCCGCCCGTCTCGCCGACCAGCCGCGGATAGGAGCGGTAGCGGGTCAGGTTCTCCGCCACGGTGCGCCACAGCAGCTGGAACGTCTTTGTGGAGCCGGTGAAGTGGATGCCGGCCAGGTCGGGGTCGGCGAGCGCGACCTGGGAGACCTCGATGCCGTGACCGGGCACCATGTTGATCACCCCGGGCGGAAGGCCGGCCTCCTCGAACAGCCGCATCGTGTAGTGCGCTGCGAGCTGCTGCGTCGACGACGGCTTCCACACCACGGTGTTGCCCATCAGCGCCGCCGAGGAGGGCAGGTTGCCGGCGATCGCGGAGAAGTTGAACGGGGTGACCGCGTAGACGAAACCTTCCAGCGGCCGGTGGTCGAGGCGGTTCCACACTCCAGGTGAGGACAGCGGCTGCTCACCGAGCAGCTTCCGACCGAAGTGGACATTGAACCGGAGAAAGTCGATCAGCTCGCAGGCGGAGTCGATCTCGGCCTGCTGGCAGGTCTTGGACTGCCCCAGCATGGTCGCCGCGTTGAGGGTGTCCCGCCACGGGCCGGCGAGCAGCTCCGCCGCGCGGAGGAAGATCGCGGATCGGTCCGCATAGGACAAAGCGCGCCACATCGGGGCGGCCTCCTTGGCGGCCGTCACCGCGGCAGCGGCATCTGAGTTAGTGGTGCTGTGGATGACGCCGAGCACGTGCCGATGCCGGTGTGGCTGGACGACCTCGACCACGTCGCCGCCACCCATCCGTTGGTCCCCGCCGATGGTCAGGGTGAGGTCGATGCGCTCGGCCGCCAGCTCGCGCAGCCGGCGGGCCAGGCTCTCGCGTTCGGCGCTGCCCGGGGCGTAGTTGCGCACCGGCTCGTTGCGCGGCTCGGGTACGGCGGTCACGGCGTCCATCGCTGGCTCCCTGACGGGTCTCGGCGGCGACAAGGGCGGCCCCGCCCGCGACGGAGCGGACCACTCCCATCCTCGCACGCCCCGGCCGTGACGAGGACTGGCCGAACCGGACGTGACCGGGGCATGCGTACCCTGGGCCCGGACGGAGAGCCTGACCAGCGGCGTCGGGCCGGTCCGGGCTCCGGGTCCAGCCATATGAAGATCCAGCCGGCCGGCACCGCCGGTCGGCCCTGACAGGCCCGCGCCGACCGCTCGCCCCGCCCGCGGCCGACCCGGCTCCCGCAACCAGCGCCGCAGCAAGGAGAGCACGATGACCGAGACCACCGCCGGCGACATCGAGGCGGCGTCCACCGGGCCCTCGCCTGAGGCCGGACCCGATCCCGGGGCCGGACCCGATCCTGGGGCCGGGTCCGATGCCGGGGCCGGGTCCGATCCTGGGGCCGGAGCCCGGGCCGAGACCCGAGACGGCGCCCGGTCCGGGGCCGATGGCGGGTTCGCGGCGCCGCCGCGTACCGGCCTGCTGCTCGCTCTCGGCGTCGCCTGGCTCGCGGCCGTGCTCCTGGTCGCCCACGCCTCGATCATGGCGAACCCGGGCTTCGCCCTGATCACGGCCGCGATCGCGCTGCCGACGGTCATCGCGACCAGCCTGCTCGCGGGCGCGGTGTCCGGGCTCACCGCAGTGGGCGCGCTCGCCGCTCGGCGACCGGCGTGGATGGCCCGGCCGGCGGTGCGCGCCGGGGCAGCGGTCCTCGCCGGCCTGTTCACCGCCGGCCTTGGTGGTCTAGCGATCCTGGTCGGGTACGGCACTCACTCCTCGGTAGCGGTGCTTGCGCTCGCCGTGTGCATCGCCGGTTGCGTGGGCGGGGCGCTCGGTGCGGTCCGGCCCGCAGCGGTCGCCGCAGCCGGGCTCACCGCCGCGCTCACCGTCCTCGTCCTCGGGTTTGGGCTGCGCCTGTTCAAGGACCCCCTGCTGACCGTGTTCGGGGCGGGCGAGTCCGCGCCGTCCCGGCTCAGCGCGGCTGGCTGGTTCGCGCTGACTGAGGCCCTGGCCAGCGGCGTAGCCGCCGGGCTGGTCGCGTACTGGCACCTGCGCCGGGCGCGCCGGCGGGGTCCCGCCCCAGCCGCCGCGCCCTGGCCCGGCTACCTGGCCGCGGGGGCCACCCCGGGGGTCGTACTGCTGCTCGCCGAGGCGGTCACCCGGTTCGGCGGGGCCCGGTTGCTCGAGCTGGCCGGCTCGGTCAGCGCGCTGGACCGTACCGCCTTGCGCCTGGCCGGCAGCGCGCGGTTGAACCACGCGCTGGTCGTGCTGTTCCTCGGCGCGGTCGCGGCCGTGGTCGCGTTCGGTCGTACGCTGCCGGGGCGTGCCGCGCAGCCCGCGGACCCGGCCCAGGCCGACCGGGACGAGGCGCCCGCCCGGAGCGACCACGGCTGAGGTGCCTGCCCGGCCGGGTCAGGGCTGGCGGGGGCCGAGCTCGTCAGCGACGTGGTCGAGCTCGCCGATGTCGTACCACTCAAGCTCGTGGTCCTCCGCACCGTCGACAGTGAACTGGGCGTCCGGGTCGCCGGCCGCCGCCTCGTCCACGACATCGGCCGCGGCGGCCACGTCGGCCTCGGCACCGGCACCGTCCACATGGAGCGCGGCCACCGCGGTGCGGGGCACGGGCACGGTGAGCCGGACCATGCTGGAGCCCAGGTCGGCGTCGTGCCGTTCGGCCAGGGCCGGGGACACGTCGACAGAGACCACGACGCGCCGGCGCGGGGCAGAGGGATCGTGACGCAGCAGCCGCAGCGCCTCCTGGGCGGCGCGGGTGAAGGCGATGTACTCGAGCTCCTCCTCGTCGCCCTCGGCGTACCACTCGCGCAGGGCGGGCGTCACGGCATGCCCGGTGAGCGGTGGCGGCCCGAGCTCGCCACGGGCGCGCAGCCGGCGGAGGACAGGCAGGGTGGCGGGCAGGTAGACCCGGATGTGCGGACCGGTCACCGGACTCCTTAGCTGGGACTTTGTTCGGGGTAATACCCCGGCAGCGCGGTGATCCCTCCTGGCGTGTCGCGGTCGCCTGGCCACAACCACCACAGGCTGTCGATGGCAAACTGAGCCAATGGCCGGTCGATTCCTGCAGCTCGCCGATGTCGCCGAGGAGCTGAACGTCTCGGTGTCACAGGTCTATCACATGGTGCGCAGCGGCGAGCTACCCGCCATCAAGATCGGCGGTCGCGGCCAGTGGCGGGTCGAGCGCGCTGTCCTTGAGGAGTACATCCAGCAGAAGTACGCAGAGACGAAGGCGTGGGTCGCGGAGAACCCACTCGTGGGCGAGCCGGACTAGATCTCGCCACCCCGCCCTTGACGATCCAACCCATGCGAAAGGAGACTGTCGGAGGCAAACGAAAGCAAACTCAAGATCAAAAGTCGGAGGAGCCGATGTCCGCGCCTGTCGCTGTCCGCGCCCGCTCATCCCGGTTCCCGGTCCGGCCGGCCCCTCTGGTCACCGTGCTCCCCGCGCCCCGCATCGACCCGCCGTACGACGACGAGCACGCGCCCGAGCCGTGGCTGGCCCGGCAGGAGGCGCCGCCACGGCTGCCGCTGGAGTGGCCGGCTCCGTCAGATCTCCCGCCCGCGGCCAAACGCCAGCCAGCTGGTGCCGGTCAGCCGCTGCCGCCGTCCTCACCAGCGCCGGCCGTCCAGCCAGACCTGCCGTGCGGCCCGGGCGTGGTGCCGCGCGGCGGGCCGTCGGAGGCCAGGATCGCCGTGCGCAGGTTTCTGGCGGTGATGCTGGAGGTCCTCGACGGCTACCGGCCGGCCGGACACCTACGGCGGTTGACCCTGCCCGGCGCGTTCCCGGCCGTCGCGGACGAGGTGGCCCGGGCGGCGCGGCGGGGCACCCGGGCGGTCGCCGGCCCACGGGCGCCCCGGTTCCGGCTGCGCGAGCTGCGGGTGTGCGAGCCCTGCACCGGCGCCGTCGAGGTGGCCGCGGTCCTGGGCCGGGGCGGGAGCGTGTTCGCCGTGGCGCTGCGCTTGGAGCGGACGCGGGCGAGCTGGCTGTGCACCGTCGCGCAGGTCGTCTGAGCGGCCGGGCACCGGTGGAGAAGCTCCGGGAACGGTCAGGCGCCAGGCGCCCCGTGGCAGCGCTTGTACTTCTTGCCCGACCCGCACGGGCACGGCGCGTTGCGGGACGGGCCGGCGCTGGCCTTGGCGGACGCACCGGAGGACCTGCGCGACCCGGCCGGCGCCGGGCCACCGAGACCCAGTGCCGGAGCCTGTTCCTGCACCACCACGCCGCCGGCGCCGGCCGCGCCGTCGATGGTGGGTGCGGAGTACTGCAGCGCCTGCGGAGCCCGCGACCCACCCAGCCCCTTGGCGTGGACCTCCACATGCGACTCGGAGCCGGGCAGCGGGATGCTGGTCGCCGGGGCCGGAGCCGGAGCCTCCTCCACCTGGACCTCGATGTTGAAGAGGAAGCCGACCGTCTCCTCCTTGATGCCGTCCATCATGGTGGCGAACATGTCGAAGCCCTCGCGCTGGTACTCGACCAGCGGGTCGCGCTGGGCATAGGCCCGCAGCCCCACGCCCTCCTGCAGGTAGTCCATCTCGTAGAGGTGCTCGCGCCACTTGCGGTCGATGACGGCGAGCAGGACCTGCCGTTCCAGCTGCCGCATCGCCTCGGGGCCGAGCTCGGCCTCCCGGCGGTCGTACGCGGCGTGCGCGTCCTCCTTGAGCTGGGTCAGGAGAAACTCGGCGTCGACCGCCTCCCGCGAGCCGACCTCCTCGGCGAGGTCGTCAACGGTGATGCCGACCGGGTAGAGCTGCTTGAGCGCGCTCCACAGCTGGTCGAAGTCCCAGTCCTCGGCGTACCCCTCGGTGGTCGCCCCGGTCACGTACGCCGTGACCACGTCGTCGATCATGTGGCTCACCTGATCGTGCAGGTCCTCCCCGTCGAGCACGCGCTTGCGCTCGGCGTACACCACCTGCCGCTGCTTGTTGAGCACCTCGTCGTACTTGAGGACGTTCTTACGGATCTCGGCGTTCTGCGCCTCGATCTGGGTCTGCGCG
>DASSUC010000398.1:0-13202 GCA_035707405.1 Micromonosporaceae bacterium
CCAGGGACGGGCTCCCGCGTCATTCTTATGCCCAGGCGCCAAGCACCAAGGTGAACCGACGACGGCGAGCGACACCGACGACGAGTTTCACCTATCGGGGGCGGGTCCCGCCAGGGACCCCGGGGGTTCTTATGCTCTGCACCAGCAGACGCGGCAGAGCATAAGGGCCCGCTCGGCCATCCCCGCCAGCTGTTGTCCTTCTCCACCAGCCCCGGTCCGGGTCGGCCAGCCTGCTCTCGCGGGAGCGAGCGCGACGGGCCCGGGCCGGCTCCGGAAGCACTCGCTCCCTTGCGGTCGACGTACCCCCCGCGAACCCGCCGGTAAACCGAGGTGACCTGCCCGCCTGCCGGGGGCTGCCGGGCCGCAGCGTCCGGACGCGGGCGACACAGCCGGTACGCTGCCGGCATGACCGTCGCCGACGAGCCGGGCGCGGGCAGCTGTCCGATCTGCGCGAAGCACCGCGGCGAGGGGCCACTCGTCGGGCCGGCGGAGCTGGCGGGCCTCTGCGCCCGGCTACGGTCCTATCTGGACCCGGCCGGGCAGTGATAGCCGGCCGCGGTCACCCCACGAGCAGCCGGAGAAAGGCGTGTTGGACCGCTGAGAGACCGAGGGCGTGCAGATCGGCCACGGTGCACAACCGGTGGTTGCGCTCCCAACCGTCATGGTCGGTCCACTCACTGCCCGAGCCTTCCCGCCTGGTTGCTCGGGCGGTATAGACCAGCTGCAGGAAGTCCGGATGCGGGTACGGATGGTCCGCAGGCTGTGGAGCGGCGTACCGCAGGTGCAGGAAGCCCAGCAGGCGCAGGTCCGCCTCGTCAACCAGCCAGCCGGTCTCCTCGTAGACCTCGCGGCACGCGGTCGTCTCGTACGCCTCACCCGGCAGCCGCCGCCCACCCGGCCATACGTGCCACGTGTCGGGCGACTCGCACGCCACGACGCGACCGCCCACCCGCACGATGCACCGCACCGAGGTACCCCGTAGCCCGGTCCCCACCGGGCGCCCCCACCGGGTGGCTGCGGAGGCGGCGGCGAAGCTGCGCCTGACCGCGGCTGCACGCCTCCGGCATCGGACAAGAAGGCCCCTCCCCCACCACGCCAACAAGTCGAGAGTACGGAAACCGGGGAGCCCGGCGGCGTCTACGGCTGGCCCGGCCGCAGGAAGGCGGCCCGGGAGCCGCCGTGGGTCCCGGCGAAGCTGCCCAGCAGCAGGTTGATCGTCGCCTCGTCGCCCGAGGTGAGGTTGACCGTGCCGACCGGGAACTGGTAGCTGACCGTCCACCCGGTCACGTCGCGGTCGGTGCTGGTCGGGACGACCCGCAGGGTCACCGCCTTGAGGGTGAGGCCCTTCTTGGTGAAGAAGCTCCGCGCCGTGGTGACGAACGACTGGTACGCCCGGTGCTGCGGCCCGGGCCCGGTCGCCGCCGGGCTGCCGGCCGGCGGCAGGGACTCCTCGACGGTGTAGGCGAAGTCCTCCTCCTGGGCCACGACGAACGCGCGCGCCAGGTCCAGCAGCAGGTTGGCGATCGGGCCGGACGGCACCGGGACCAGCTGCATGTTGTTGGCGTTCCACACCGCCGGGAAGTCGGCCTTGGCCCGGGTCAGCGCGTCGTGGGTGACCTCGTGCAGCATCGTGGTCTGGGTCTCCTGGGTGGTGGCCGCCCCGGTGGGTGTGCCCGAGGGAGCCATCCGGGCCGCGGAGAACATCTGCGCCGGGATCAGCGTCGCGGCGTCCCGGCTGGCGGTCGCCGCGTTGATGGTCACCGCGGAGCTGATCGGCGAGAAGTCCAGCGGGTTGACCGAGATGAAGACGTTGAGCGGGCGCTGCGAGGTGAACTGGGTGAACATCTGGGTCAGCCGGCGCTCCCGGATCTGGTTGGTCCGGCTGCCCGGAGCGGTCTGGTAGTTCTGGAAGTTGGCCACGACCTTCGCCAGCGCGTCGTTGACCTCCTTCTTGGCCCGGGTGATGGCGGCCGACTCACCCCAGGTGTACTGCCCGGAGGCGGAGGAGATCTCAGACGCCGGGAAGGCGTACCGGATGGCGACGTTCGCGGTGGCCGTGCCGACGGCGATGCCGACGATGGAGTACTTCGGCGCCTTCTCCACCACGATGTTGTTGCGGATCGAGTAGTTTGCGGTCTCCTGGTCGGCCAGGCCGCGAGCCGCCGGGGTGCGCGGCCCGCCGAACCATTCCGGGGTGCTGGCCTGCTGGCGCAGCAGGTGCCCGGGGCCGGGCGAGGTGACCACATGCGCCAGCTCGTGCGCGAGCAGCCTGGCGCCACGGGCGTCCTGCGGCGCGAACCGCCCACGCCCGAAGACGATGTGCCGCCCGACCGTGTAGGCGTCGGCCCCGACCATGGCGGCGGAGCGGGCCGCCCGCTCGTCCGTGTGGATCCGGACCTCACACAGGTCATGGCCCAGTCGCGGGGCGAAGCGGTCACGGACAGCTTCCGGCAGCGGGCGCCCCGGCGTGGCAAGCACATCGAGTACGGCGGGCGGCGCCGGCCGCCCCGACCACCGGTCCGGCGGCTCCTGCCGGGCGTGCCCACCGTGCTGGTCCGGCGCCACGCGCCCGGCCAGGGCCTGCGCCGCCCGCTCAGCCGGGTCGGACGGGGTGGAGATCCGCGGCGCCGGGCGGTGCACCGGGACCGTACCCAGGCTCCACTCGGCGCCCGGCAACCCGCCGTGCGCTGCGCCCGCCCCGGGCTGCCGGGCTGCGGCGGCCGTGCTGGGTGGAGCTGTCAGGGACGCATCAGTGGTGGGCGCACGGCCGGACCGGGACACCCGGGTCCTCAGCGCGGTCATCCACCACTCCGTCCCCGATCAGCTGTGCGGAGCGTAGCGCCCGGCGCCAGCGATGGAGAGTCAGCTACCAGACTGTTCCAGACGCCTTATGCCTGATACCGCAGCGCCGAGCGGGCGGGCATGGCCAGGCCGTTCGGCGGGAGCGGCTCCACAGCGGAGAGCGTCCCGGCAAGCGCCGCTGGCCTGGCAGGAGGCGGAACGTCCCGTCCTTGATCGGACCGCGCCCGGCTGACATCCGCCGCAGCTACCCATGCGTCTACTCGACATACGTTCACGTGCCGCAGTGGCAGCTCGAAGGAGTGTCCACATGAGACCACTACTGACCCACACGGCGGCGTCCCGCCGTCACCTGCGCGACAGCGCCTCACCAGTGCCGGAGCTGGAGCCTGCGCAGTACCGGCTCAGGCGCCACCCGAAGGTCGCTCCCGTGCCGCGGCGGGGCAGGTTCGGGCTGCTCGCCATCGCGGCAGCGACCCTCGTCGCGACCCTGGCGCCGCCCGCGGTGGCCGCACCGCGGTTGCGGGTCATCGACCTCGGCGCCTTGACGAGTGCATGCTGCAGCCAGGCGAATGCGATCAACGACCGCGGCGACGTCGTCGGTGGCAGCAGCCTGTCCCCGCACTCCCATCACGCGGTCCTGTGGCGGAACGGACGCATGACGGACCTCGGCACGCTCAGTGACGGGCGGTTCAGCACGGCGACGGACATCAACAACCACGGCGACATCGTCGGCGTCAGCGATGTCGGTGCCGCATCGACGCATGCAGTACTGTGGCGCGGCGGTCAGGCCATCGACCTGGGCACGCTCGGCGGGAGCTACAGCCATGCCACGGCAGTCAACGACGCGGGCGAGGTCGTCGGCTACAGCACCGTCTCGCAGTGGAGCAACGACCTGCACGCCTTCCTGTGGCGTCGCGGCGTCATGACCGACCTCGGGCTGCTCGACAACGGGTCCGCCGGCGCGGCGGATATCAACAACCGGGGCCAGGTCGTCGGCTACAGCTCCGTCGACGAGATGAGCAGCGTGCCGGTGCGCTGGGAGCGGGGCGCCGTGCAGAGCCTGACCAACCTTCGTGGGCAGGCCTCGGCCATCAACGACCGGGGTGACGTGGTCGGGTACTACGACGGCTCCGCCGGCTCGTTCCTGTGGTCGGGGGGCCGGATCATCAACCTCGGCAGGCCCGCCGGAGCCAGCGTCATGCAGGCGGTTGGCGTCAACAACCGCGGTGAGGTGGTCGGCTACACCGACACCAGCGCGTTTCTCTGGCGGCGCGCAGGGATGACGTCGCTGCCGTCGCTGGCCGGGGGCGCCAGCGGCGCCATGGACGTCAACAACCGTGGCCAGGTCGTCGGGTTCAGCGCGACCGACCGCCAGTGGAGCAACTCCCATGCGGTCCTCTGGACCTACTGAGGTTCTAGCGGGACATGCCGGTCAGCCCGCCGCCGTCAGCTGTTCAACGGACGGCGGGCCACCGTCAGGACGTGGGTTACCGGCCAGTCCAGCGGCGCACCGTCGAGACTGTGCAGGGAGGCGACCGGTGCCAGCTTGTTGTCCACGATCCAGGCGCAGCCGGCCAGGCGGCGCAGATAATCGCCCTGGAAACGGGTCAACAGGTGGTGCCGGCCGGGGAAGAGCACGAAGGCCGGACGGGCGGCGGGGCACCGGGCGGGCGGTCGCGTCACCGGGCGGGGCCCAACCGGTCCAGCAGCCGGGTGATGACGGCGATGAGCGCGGCTCCGGAGGGGAGCGGAAGCTGGTCCGGGCGGCCGGCGCAGTATCCCGCCCGAGCCTCGGCGAGCAGCGCGGCAGCCCCGGTATGGTCGCCCCGCGCCGCGGCGACCAGGGCGAGGGTCACCGCGCAGTTGGCCGCTCCGGGCTGGTCGTCGGCGTTGTGGTACGTCATTCTCAGCCTGGTCGCCTCGGCCGCGATGCGGTCGAGCGACGGCCCGCCGGCCGGGCGGAGCAACCCGGCCAGGGCCTCCAGGTGCAGGCGGTGGTGGCGGACCAGGGCCCGGCGGTTGCCGTTGGCGGCAAGCCGCTCCGCCGCATACCCCAGATGGCCCGCCGCCTGGCACAGCAGGCCCACCAGCGGCCACAGGGGACGGGGCGCCACGACGGCGGCCTGCTCCAGCACCCGCAGGGACGTCTGTTGTAGCGCCCGGTACGCATCCCCGCCGGACTCGGGGTCACGCCGCCCGAAGCCCGTTGCCACCAGCACCCGCAGCGGGTGCAGGTACGCCGCCGCGACCCGCGCGACCACGCGCAGCTGGGCCCGCTGCCGCACGGCGTCGCCGCGCGCGATGTCACCGAGCCGCAGCGCGCAGTGGTGCCGGGTCCTGGTGTCGGTCCCGGGTGCCGCCCGCACCTGCCGGAAGTACGTGCCCGCGCGGTCGCGGTCGTCGCCCCGCGCCCGGTTGTAGAGGACCTCCGCGTGCCGCAGCACGGCGGCTGGGTCGGCCCGGCGTGCCGTCAGGCGCGCGAGTATCGCCTCGGCGGCGTCGAGGTCGCCCAGGTCCGACAGGAGCCAGGCCCACGACTGCGCGACCAGCTCGGCCGGGTGCCGCCGCCGCAGCCAGGCGGCCCACCGGTTGAACCGCTGCTCGTACCGCTCGCCCGGCACGTCCAGGTCCGGCCAGGACGGCGCCGCCAGTGTGTCCGGCAGGTCGCGCAGTGCCGTGGTGGCCAGGCCTTCCGGTGCACCGAGGACCAGGTCGATGCCGTGGGCGGCGGTATCGCCGCGGACCACCGAGTCGCCGGGCAGGCTGTAGCAGCACCAGCGGCTGCGGCCGGCCGGCAGGACGGCCAGCAGCGGCGCATAGACGTCCGGATCCGCCCCTGAGTACCCGGTGACCAGCACCTGCTCCGCGGCGCGCAGCGCGGTCACGGCGGCGAGCCGGGCGTCGGTGAGCTGGGCCAGCTCCTCGATGTCGACCACGACCACATCCACCAGGCCACGCTGGTCCCGGCCGAGACTTCCATGGATCTTCAGCAGGCCGCAGGGGCGGCCCCGAGCGGTCCACCCGACGAACTCGTCGTGGCTGGAGACGACCGCCAGCGGCGGTGCTGACGGCGGGACGAGGCGCCGCCACTGCCGCACGGCGTCGTGGAAGGGGCCGGGGGCGTACGCCGGCAGCTCTGCCTCGCCCATGAGCAGGTCGTAGGCCATCTCGATCCCGACATCGAAGTTCACCGTGACGTGCAGGCCGCCATTGGCGAGATGGAGCGCGGCCAGCATGTGGGCTTCGTTCGGCACGTCCAGCCGGAGCGCCAACAGGCACCGCAGCGCATCCGGGCCGACCACGCCCCATAGCCGGCCCAGCACCACCTCCAGCTTGTACGGGCCGGCGGTGAGGCTGTCGAGCTGGGCCCGCGTGACCAGGTCGGGTACTGCGTGAGCGGCGGCGCAGTACATCACCCGCAGCACGTCGTCGCGCAGGCCGAAGCCGCGGGGCAGCCGGGCCGGCGGGTCGCCGCTGATGCCCGCCCCGGTGAACACGGCGCTCCTCACGCCCGGCCGAACGCCGTGCGGTCGAGCAGGACATCCTCGCTCGTCGCTGGTCCCCCCGTCGCGGTCGCGACCCGGAGGACCAGCAGGCCGAGCGCCGCGAAGACCAGCGACCACCGAAGGTCGTCCGACAGGTCGGCGCCGACCAGCGTCAGCGCGGTAAACACGAGTGCCGCCAGCGCGGTGGCGTACAGGTCGAGGTTCCGCCAATGCCGTAGGTCAGCCAGAACACGCTGGCGCATCGCCCGCATCCGATCTCCGTCGCCGTTTATGAAGGGCATGTCCATTGAGTCACCGCCGGATGCGCACGACAACTCGGCCGTTCGCGCAGGTTCACCCGAAAGTGTCTGCCGCGCCCTGCGCCACGAGCCCCTTCGGCGGCTATGGCGCCGCGCTGGTCCGGCCGATGTCCCGCAACGAGGCGACAGCCAGGGTCACCAGCCCGGCCGGCGACAGCAGGCCGTCCACAATGGAGAGGGCCTCGGCCCGCCCGGCCCCGGCGCGGCCCCGCGCGTCGAGCACATTCGCGGCGAAGCCGAAAAGGTCCTCCATCGCCCGCACGCACATGTAGTAGGCGAGCCGGGTGCGGTCGGTCTCGACCGGCCCGTACCCGTCGAAGAACCACCCCTGCTCGGGACCGGTCACCGGGGCGAAGGCGAGCACGCCGCCGGTGACGAACATCAGGTCCCGCTCGGGCGGAGCGAGGACCGCGTCGTCCCAGTCCACCAGCCAGACCCGCCCATCCGCGCCGAGCAGCAGGTTGCCCAGGTGCGGGTCGCCGTGGCACACCACGCCCTCCTCCGGCCGGCCCCGCAGCTCGCCGCCGAGCGCGTCGGCCTGGTCGAGCAGGGTCCGCACCTGGCCGGCGGCGTCATGCCACCGCCGCACCACGGCCCCGGCGAGGTCGTCGGCCGGCGCCGCGCCGAGCCGGCGCTCGACCAGCTGATGTAGCGACCGCGCCCGGGCGTGGGTGTGGTCCTCCCGCGGCAGGGCGGCCGCCAGCTCCTCGGTCACCGGTGTGGCGTGCACCCGCGCCAGCAGCGCGCCGTAGGCCGCCCAGTGCCCGGCCGTCATCCCGCCGTCGAGCGCGCGGTGGTCAGACACCCACGGCGCCAGGGACAGGCGACGCCCGTCGCGCTCGCGCCACAGCCGCCCGTCCCGCGTCCGCACCGGTCCAGCGATCCCTGGTACGCCGTACCGCGCGAGATGGTCGGTCACCAGCAGCCCGGCCGGCGTGCCGCCGCCGCTGAGCTTGACGGCGTACCGCCTGCCGTCCGTGCCGGCGGCGCGCCACAGCTGGGCCGCCTCGTCCGCGCCGTGGCCCACCTCGTCGAGCGGGCCGAGGTCGACGCCGAAGTCCGACCGGACCCACGCCCGCAGCCGCCCGCCGGCCAGCACCTCCCGCCGCCGTGACCCGGCCGCCGTCAGCCGTCCCGACCCTGCCACGTCGTGACGCAGGCCTCGTTGCCCTCGGCGTCGGCCAGCACCCAGAACGCCGGAGCCGCCTTGTCCGACAGCAGCGTGCCACCCGCGGCCAGCGCCGCCTGGATCCGGTGCTGCGCCTCGTCGTGCGGCACGGACACGTCAAAGTGGATCCGGTTACGCTGCGGGCGCGGCGCGTCCATCTGTTGGAACCACACCGCCGGCCCCTGCCCCGCCGGGTCCACCAGCGGGTCCTCCGGCCCGGCACCGGCGACCTCGTCGGCGTAGCCCAGCACCGCCTTCCAGAACGGCCGGACCGCGGCGATGTCCATCGCGTCGATCGCGATCTCCAGCACCTGCACCGACCGGTCGCCAACGCCCGCCTCGGTCGCCAGCCCGAGATCGCCCACGGCCGCGGAGATCCGCCGCGCAGCGTCGATGTCCGCCGCGCTCACCCACGCGGTGCCCAGCGCCTGCAGAGCCAGCATCACCCGGTCCCGCCGCAGGTCAACCCACAGGTGCCCATCGGCGTCCACCCCGGCGGCAGCCACCGCCCGCCCGGCCACCTCCGCCGCCTGGGCCATCGAGACCACCGGTACGCACGCCCGCAGCTGGCCCAGCACGAACCGCCAGCCCAGCCCGGTCACCGCGGCCGAGACCTCCTGGCGCGCCAGTCGTTGACCGCTCACCTGCAACACCTCCCAACGGGCAGCCGGCACCCGGCGGGGCCTGCATGCGCGAAGGCCGGCCATGTCGCAGGCTATGCCAATGACCGAGGCACTGCCGGCGGAGGCCCGGCGCCGGCTGCACGACGCGATGGCCGCCCGGGTGGCCGCCGGCCAGCTACCCGGCCTGGTGACCGTGCTCGCCCGCGGCGACGAGGTGCACGTCGACACGATCGGCTCATTCTCGTTCGACGGCGCCGTCCCGATGCGCCGGGACACGCTCTTCCGCATCGCGTCGTTCACCAAGCCGATCCTGGCCGCCGCCACGATGACGATGGTCGAGGACGGCACGCTCGACCTCGCCGAGCCGGTCGACCGGCTACTGCCGGAGCTGGCCGGCCGCCGGGTACTCACCCGCATCGACGGCCCGCTGGACGAGACCGTGCCGGCGCGCCGGCCGGTCACCGTCGAGGACCTGCTCACCTACCGGATGGGCTTCGGCCTGCTGACCGAGCCGACCTTCAACCCGCCGTACCCCGTCGTCAAGGCCGCCGACGAGCTGGACCTGGCCCTCGGCCCGCAGTTCCCGCGCACCCCGCACCCGCCGGACGAGTGGGTCCGGCGCTTCGCCACCCTGCCGCTGATGTACCACCCCGGCGAGCGCTGGCTCTACAACGTCAGTGCGCTCGTGCTCGGCATCCTGCTCGCCCGTGCCGGCCGGGCACCGCTCAGCGACGTGCTACGCACCCGCCTCCTCGACCCGCTCGGCATGGCCGACACCGGCTTCTGGGCCGCCCCGGGCGACGCCGGCCGGATCCCGACCTACTACCTGAGCGACCTCGCCAGTGGCCCGCCCGAGCCGCAGCCGCTGTCGACACCGCAGGAGTGGGCCGCCCCGCCGGTGTTCCAGTCCGGCGCCGGCGGCCTGCTCTCCACCGCCGGCGACTTCCTCACCTTCGCCCGCCTGCTGCTCAACCGTGGCGTGCACGGCGGCGAGCGGCTGCTGTCCCCGGAGTCGGTCACCCTGATGACCACCAACCACCTCACCCCGGACCAGCTCGCCACCGCCGGTGTCCTGCTCAACCCCAAAGGCTGGGGGTACGGCCTGGCCGTGGCCGCGGAGCCCGACGAGCTCTCCGCCATCCCCGGCCGGTACGGCTGGGACGGGGGCAACGGCACCGTCTGGGTCAACGACCCGCACCGGCAGCTGGTCGCGATCGCCCTGACGCAGACGGGAGACTTCCTGTTCAACGGCGGCCGGGACGAGTTCACCCGGCTGGCCCTGGCGGTTGCCGGCTGAGCGGCGGTTGCCGGCGCCGTACAGGATGGTTGGCGTGGAGATCGGCGAGCTGACGGCGGCGGAGCAGCGGCTGTGGCGGGCGTTCCCGCGCCGCGAGCAGGTGGACCTCAGCGACGCCGGTGACCGCGAGGTCCGCGCGTCCGTCATCCAGGCGCTGCTGCTGGGCGCGCAGGCCGCCGAGCCGGGCCACCTCGCGGCGGTCGTCCTCGTCGGCGCGCACGTCACCGGCGTCCTGGACCTGTCCTACGCCGAGGTGGTCCACCCGGTCCGGATGGCGCGCTGCCGGTTCGACAACGCCGTCGAGCTGGTCGGTGCCCGGCTGCGCGAGCTGAGCCTGTCGGGGTCGCAGCTGCCGGGCCTGCGCGCGTCGAAGATGGCGGTCGCCGGCGCGCTGGAGATGAGCCACGTGCGGTTCACCGGCCGGGTCAGCCTGGCCGGCGCCAGGATCGAGGGCGCTCTGCTGCTGAACGCGGCCAGCGTCGAGGCCACCGACGGGGTCGCCGTCAACGCCGCCCGGCTGGTCGTCGGGCAGGACCTGTGCGCCCAGCGGGGCTTCCGCAGCACCGGTGAGCTGGTCCTGAACGACGCGGTGGTCAACGGGTCGCTGCTGCTGGACGGCGCGACCATCAGCTCGCCGTCAGGGCTCGCGCTCACCGCGCACGGGCTGGCGGTCCGGTCCGTCGCCAACTGCTGCGACGGCTTCACCGCGACCGGCAAGGTCAGCTTCACCGGCGCCAAGGTCGGCAGCCGGCTGTGCTTCGCCGACGCCCGCCTGTCCAACCCGGACGGTACGGCCCTGTCCTGCCGGCACGTGCAGACCAACCAGCTCGTGCTGACCACCGCCGCCCCCGTGCGCGGCGCTTTCGACCTGCGGTACGCCCGGGTCGGCCTGCTCCGCGACGACCCCGCGGTGTGGCCGGCGGTCATCCTGTTGCAGGGCCTCACCGTGGACACAGTGGAAGGTAGGGCGACGCTCCGGCAGCGGCTGGAGTGGCTGCGCCGGGACCCGGACGGTTACCTCCCCCAGCCGTACGAGCAGCTGGCCGCGCTCTACCGCCGGCACGGCCAGGAGGACCAGGCGCGTACGGTGCTGCTCGCCGGCCAGCGCCACCGGCGCCACTCCCAACCGCTGCCCGTCCGGGCCTGGGGGTACGTGCAGGACGTCGTACTCGGCTTCGGTTACCGCCCGGCTCGCGCCGCGGCGTGGTTCGCCGCGCTCATGGCCGCTGGCGCCCTCTACTTCACAGACAACCCACCGGCCCCGGTCTCCGGCGCCCCGTCGTTCGTCCCCCTGCTCTACTCCCTGGACCTCCTGCTGCCGGTGATCGACCTCGGCCAGGAGTCCGGGTTCCAGGCCCGTGGCGCTGGCGCCTGGATCGCCGCGGGCCTCATCCTCGCCGGCTGGGTCCTCGCCACCACGATCGCCGTTGCCGCAGCTCGCCTCCTGCGCCGCCCCTGAACCGCGGGCCTACCACGGTGGGGACGCCGCTATGGAGATGACCGCCGAGCAGGCAGCCGAACTCAACCGGTGGGACGCCGGCCGCGAGCGGAGGCCCTACTCGCCGCCATCGCGGCGTGGGTCAGCTACTGGCACACGGCCAGTCGCGGACTTCGCCTGGTGCGGCCGTCGGCCAATTCCAAGACAGCCACGAAGCCCCTGGGAGGGTTACCGGCCTCAGCGTCAGCCTCCTCCATTCCCCTGCGGAACGCTTCAGCAACCGTGGAAGGTTCCGGGCGGGGGATCTCGCCAAAGGTCTCCTCGGTCGCCTTCACCCAGGCGGTCACGGCCTGGAGGTCAACGGCCCACATCTCCGACTCGCCCACGTCGAGCTGGCACGGCAGGGGCCTGCCGACCGACACAGCGGCCGGCACAAAGGATGTTCCGAGCCAGTGTTGCAGGCTCCATCTCGTCACCGTGACCGGCTGTTGGCCGATGTTTGCGACCTGCACGGCTACCACCGGCCGCGGGAAACCCTGCCCAGCCAGGCCGGTGAACCATCCCTCGGCTATGTCGCCAGGTGGGACGGTCACCAGTCCGTCGCGGCCGATCGCGCCGGCTCGCAGGGCGACCGTGACCTGGCCACCGGTAAGGACGTGGTTCGCCACCTGCCAGCCCAGCGACAAGGATCCGAGGATCACACCGCAGATCGCCACCACAAGGGACGCAGACTCCATGCCGTGACCGTAGCTGTCACACGCCAGTGGAGACGGGATGTACGAACAGGGCCCTGGAGCAGAAGGAGTTTCTGACGCTGGCCGGACTGTCGAGGCATCGCCGAAAAGCCGGGCCGACGGGCCGACGGGCCGGCTCTCGCCGCCGATGTTGTCGGACCCGGGGTCTACCGTGCCGGCATGCCGAGTGCGGAGCACGAGTCGCCGGTCGCGTTGGCCAAGCTCGACCCGGGCCTGGTGGCCTGGCTGCTGGCCAACGTGTTCGAGGTCAAGGTTCCCGACTACCACCACGCCCGGGCCCAGCCCACGGATGTGCGGGTAATGGTCCCGCGGACGTACCACGCCGACGGCATGCTGCTGTTCTGCGACCTGGCCGACCAGCCGGTGCTGGCGGTGGTGCTGGAGGTGCAGCGTGGCTGGGATGCCGGCAAGCGGTGGACGTGGAAGCTCTACGTGGCCCAGCTGGAGGCCGAGCTGACGGTCAGCACGGCGCTGGTCGTCTACTGCCCCGACCCGGCGGTCGCGCGGCGGTACCGGGGCATGTTCGACTTCGACGGACTCAGCAGCCTGCCGCTGCGACCGTTGATCTTCACACCAACCGACGTTCCGCTGGTCACCGACGTGGGCCTGGCCCGGCTCAACCCGGCGCTGGCTGTGTTCTCGGCGATCTGCCATGGCAGCGACATCGGCGTTGACGCCGTGTTCCCGGCGCTTGCCGAGGCCCTGCGTGTGCTCGGTCCGAAGAACGCGATCTTGTACTATGACATTGTGCTGGCCGGGCTGCCTGCGGCACCCCGCGCACGTTGGGAGGCGTACATGAGCACCGGCGTTGGCTCCGAGTACCGCAGCGAGCTGCTCCGCGAGGTCGACGCCCGCGGAGAGGCTCGCGGAGAGGCCCGCGGAGAGGCCCGGGCTGTGCTGACCGTGCTCGACGCGCGAGGCGTGCCAGTGCCCGACAGCGTCCGCGAGCAGATCCTCTCCTGCACCGACCTGGCCCAGCTCAACACCTGGCTTCGGCGCGCGACAACCGCGACCACCGCCGCCGACGTCATCGACTGAAGACCACCGCACCAACGGACTATCTGGACCCGGTGCGGAAGCTGGCTCCGGACAAGGTGGAGTGCCCCCGACACTGCCCGGCCTGACCGAGAAGATCGAGGCCTTTGCAGGTCGGGGGCGCCCTTACCGCAGCCAGGCTAGCTCTGGACGATCTTCACGTCGTCGAAGCCGGCCTCAACGAGGCTGGCGGTGCTGGCGTCGGTCGCCTCAACGAGGATGCGCACCGACTGCCCGGCGTACGCGGAGATGTTCAGGCTGCTGGTCCCCCAGGCGCCG
>DASSUC010000399.1:0-18049 GCA_035707405.1 Micromonosporaceae bacterium
CTACGCCGTGCCCTGGTGCTGCGCGACGGCGGCTGCGCGTTCCCCGCATGCGACCGGCCAGCGAAATGGTGCCAAGGTCATCACCTCAAGTCGTGGGCCGATGGTGGCCAGACCTGCCTCAGCAACATCGTCCTCGCGTGCAGCTATCATCACCGCCTGCTGCACCACGGCGACTGGACCGTCCACATCGCACCCGACGGACGACCCGAGCTCACCCCACCCGCCTGGGTCGACCCCGCACAACGACCCCGCCGCAACCACTACTGGCCACGACGCTGAGAGCCTGGTAAGGCGTCCGGCGGCGTGGCGGGAGCTAGGCGCCGGGTCGTCCCGATGATCATGACCATCGGGTCCTCGCGGCGTGGTGGACGGGGTGGCCATCCGTAGTGCGGGTCCGGACAGTGAACTTTAGTGCCGTCGCCGTACCCGCCCAAAGAAGCTACTTAGGCATCGAGACGGTCATCAACACCATAATGGACGGTCACGGGCTGCTCACCTGAGCTGACGGTCGGTGTCGCAGACGCCGTACTCCGATCCGGCTGATCCGCCTTCGGTCGAGTTGGCAGCGGCAGGCAACCAGGGTGAGGACTCCCCGCTGGTCAGCCTGTTCGCTATCGTGCCGGAGGCACGTCGCAGTTGTCGAACCCGACGAGCGGAGTCTGCGGGGGTGGAAACGCCGGACGCTGGTGCGGTAGGAGTGGTCGCACGCTGCGCGCGGCTGGCAGGCACGGATCGTCTGATGGCGTTCGGGCTGGTGTTCGGCGTCGTCGCGCTGGCCTGGTTCGCGGTCGGTCCGGCCGGCGGCCAAGAGGTCGGGCTCGCAGTGGTGGCGCCGGTGTACGCCGGCCTGATCGCCGCCGGTCAGCTGCGGATCGGGCTCGACCCGCGGCTCCGGCCCGCCGCCAAGCGGTTCTGGCTGGTTCTGTCGGCTTCGATGCTCACCTACACGGCCGGGATGCTGGTCAGCCTGGCGGCGCTGGTGTTCGGGCTCTCGCAGGTGCGTAACGCCGGCGAGACGCTGTTCTACTCGGCCGCCGCGGTGTTCACCGTCGTCGCGCTGGTGGTGTTCCCGACTGCGGTCCGCAGCTCCGGCGAGCGGCTGCGGATGTCGCTTGACGTGGCTATCGTGCTGCTCGGCAGCGCGACGTTCGTGTGGTACTTCCTCGTCAGCCGGCGGTGGCGGCCGACGAACGGATGGGCCGAGCTCGCTGACGGGCTGGTGCGGCCGGCGCTGATCCTCGTCGTCGGCTTCGTCATCCTGCGCATCATGATGGCTGGCGCCAACGTGATCAGCCGGCCGACGGCCACCGGGTTCGTCGTCGGCTCGGGCTGCATCGCCGTGCCGATCATCCTGTACACCGAAGCCGGGATCGAGACCGACCGCGTGGGCGCGTTGTTCCATCTGGCCGGTTTCCTCGCCTGCCTCGCCGCCGTAGCGATCCAGCGGCGGGTCGGGCTGATCGGCGACGTCCGGCCGGCGGCCTGGCGCCGCTCGTTCACGGTCCTGCCGTACGGCGCCGTGGCCGCCACGCTTCTCTTGCTGCTCTGGGTGATCGAGCCGCACCTGGACTACCAGAGCTGGTTCGTCGTGGCCGGCGCGCTGGCGCTGTGCGCGGCCGTCGTGGCCCGCCAGGTCGCCTCCCTGTGGGAGATCTCCAGGCTCCTGGAGACCAACCACGAGCTCACCGACCGGCTGCGGCACCAGGCGTACCACGACGAGCTCACCGGCCTGGCCAACCGGGTCCTGTTCACCGAGCACGTGGCCGAGGCGGTTGCGCAGACCAGCCTCGACGGCTCCACCGCCGCGGTGCTCTTCGTCGACCTGGACGACTTCAAGTTCGTCAACGACAGCCTGGGCCACCAGATGGGCGACGAGCTGCTGGCGGCCGTCGCCGAGCGGCTACGGACGGCGGTGCCCGCGCGGGGGTTCCTCGGCCGGCTGGGTGGAGACGAGTTCGCCGTGCTCACGGTCCTCGGCGGGGACAGAGCCGGGCACCGGGCGTGCGCCGTCGCCGAGACGGTCATAGCGGCGCTGCATGGGCCCTTCTCGGTGTCCGGCCGGTCGGTCACCGTCCAGGCCAGCATAGGCATCGCCACCGCGACCGGGGGCGCGCCGGGCGTGCCGGAGCTGCTCCGCAACGCTGACGTCGCCATGTACGCGGCCAAGGACGAGCACAAGGGTGGCTGGCGGTTCTTCGAACCGGCGATGCTCACCGCGGTCATGCGCCGTCACCGGCTGCGAGCCGCGCTGGCCGATGCGGTGGCCCGCAGCGAGTTCGCCGTCTTCTACCAGCCGATCGTCGACCTGCTGGACGGCTCGGTGCACGGCGCCGAGGCGCTGGTGCGCTGGCAGAGCCCGGGCGCGGCCATCGCCTCGCCGGGCGAGTTCATCCCGCTGGCGGAGGAGACCGGTCTTGTCGTTGAGATCGACCGTTTCGTCCTTGACACGGCCTGCCGCGAGGCGGCCCGATGGCCCGTCGCGCCTGGTGGACGCCCACTGTCTCTGCACGTCAACCTTTCCGCCCGTCACCTGCACCGGCGCGACCTCGTGGACGACGTGGCGCGGGCACTGCGTGACAGCGGCCTGAGCCCCGACCGGCTCACCCTTGAGATCACCGAGAGCGGCCTCGGCCAAGACCATGAGGGGGCCATCGACCGGCTCGGCGAGCTGGTCCGCCTCGGCGTTCACCTGGCCATCGACGACTTCGGCACCGGCTACTCCTCGCTGGCCTACCTGCGCCGGATGCCGGTCGACGTGCTGAAGATCGACAAGGCCTTCACCGGCGAGCTGTCCGGCACGGTGGTGGCGCCGCTGGCCCAGGCGGTCATCGCCCTCGCCGCCGCCCTGGGCATGGAGACCGTGGCCGAGGGAGTCGAGGAGCCGGTACAGGTCGAGCGGCTGCTCGTGCTCGGCTGCCGGTACGGGCAGGGCTATCACTACGGGCGGCCGATGTCGGCCGGGCAGATGGCCGACCTCCTGTGCGTCGCATTCGAAGCCGCGCTCACCACGCCGCGCCCCGCTTAGGTCGCGGTCGCGGGGGCAGTCGCGAGACACCACGCGCCCCCGCGAGCTCATGGAGCGACGCCGCCGAAGACCGCCCCGGTGCGGGTCGCGACGACAGGTGACGGCGCGGCAGCGTCACCGCTGCCGCGCCGTCACCTGCGGCGAGGCTGCTACGGCAGGTCCTCACCAGCTGCGGGCCCGGCCACCGCCAGGTCCGCGCCGCCGTCGTCGCTGGGCAGGTGGCGCTCCACGCCGGCCATCTGCTCGTAGTAGTGCCAGCGCTCGTCGATGTCGGCCTGGGCCAGGGCGAGCAGGTGCCGGGCCCGCTCCGGCGCCGACCGGGCGAGGCCGGCGAAGCGCGCCTCGGCCATCGCGAAGTCGGCCAGCCGCTGCGAGGGCCGCTTCGCGTCGAGCTGGAACGGGTGCGCCCCGTCGGCCGGGCTGGGGTGGTAGCGGTAGAGCGGCCAGTAGCCGCTGGCCACCGCCGACTTCTGGTGCGTCATCGAGGTGGCCATGTCGATGCCGTGCTCGATGCAGGTGCTGTACGCGATGACCAGCGACGGCCCGGGCCACGCCTCGGCCTCCAGCAGCGCGCGTACGGTCTGCATCTCGTTGGCGCCCAGCGCGATCTGGGCCACGTAGACGTCCCCGTAGGCGCGGGCGATCGCGCCCAGGTCCTTCTTCGCGGTCGGCTTGCCGGACGCGGCGAACTTCGCCGCCGCCCCCCGCGGGGTGGCCTTGGATGCCTGGCCGCCGGTGTTGGAGTAGACCTCGGTGTCCAGCACCAGCAGGTTCACGTCGCGCCCGGAGCCGAGCACGTGGTCCAGGCCGCCGAAGCCGATGTCGTACGCCCAGCCGTCGCCGCCGACGATCCAGAAGCTCTTGGGCACCAGCTCGTCGGCGAGCGAGCCGAGCCGCCGGGCGGCGTCGGTGCCCAGGTCGGCGAGGCGGGCCTTGAGCGTGTCCACCCGCTCCCGCTGGGCCGCGATGCCGGCGGCGCCGGACACGTCGGCCGCCAGCAGCGCGGCGGCGAGGTCCTCCCCGACGGCCGGGGCCAGCTCGCCGAGCAGCCGGCGGGCGTCGTCGCGGTGGCGCTCGTACCCCAGCCGCAGGCCCAGCCCGAACTCGGCGTTGTCCTCGAACAGCGAGTTGGCCCAGGCCGGCCCGCGCCCGGCGCAGTTGCGCGCCCAGGGGGTGGTCGGCAGGTTGCCGCCGAAGATCGAGGAGCAGCCGGTGGCGTTGGCGACCACGAGCCGGTCCCCGAACAGCTGGGTGAGCAGCTTCAGGTACGGCGTCTCGCCGCACCCGGAGCACGCGCCGGAGAACTCGAAGAGCGGCTGGAGCAGCTGCGAGCCCTTCACCGTGTTGTGCCGCACGGTGGCCGGGTCGGCCTCGGGGATCGCGGTGAAGAAGTCCCACCGCGGCCGCTCGGCCTCCCGGTGCTTGGGCGCCGGCTCCAGGTTGAGCGACCTGTGCTCAGGCTGGACCTTGCTGACGGCCGGGCACACCTCGACGCAGATCCCGCAGCCGGTGCAGTCGTCCGGGGCCACCTGCACGGTGAGCTTCCGGCCGCGCAGCTCCCGGCCGCCGTAGTCCTTGGCCAGGAAGCCCTCCGGGGCCCCGGCGAGTACGGCCGGGTCGTACACCTTCATGCGGATCGCGGCGTGCGGGCAGACGATGGTGCACTTGCCGCAGTCGATGCAGAGGCTGGGGTCCCATATCGGCAGCTCCTGGGCGAGCGCGCGCCGCTCGAAGCGGGCGGTGCCGGTGGGGAAGGTGCCGTCGACCGGCAGCGCGCTGACCGGCAGCAGGTCGCCCTCGCCGGCGAGCAGCCGCGCGGTGACCCGCTTGACGAAGTCGGGCGCGGTCTCCGGCAGCGCCACCGGGCCGGTGCCGGACAGGTCGGCGTGCGCTGGCACCGGCAGCGGCGCCAGCGCGGCCACGGCCCGGTCGACCGCGGCCTGGTTGCGCTGCACCACCTCCGCGCCGCGCTTGCCGTACGCCTTGACGATCGCGTCCTTGAGCGCGGCGGTGGCCCGCTCGGGTGGGAGCACGCCGGACAGCGCGAAGAAGCACGCCTGCATGACGGTGTTGATCCGCCCGCCCAGGTGCAGCTCGCGGGCGAGCCGGTGGGCGTCGACGACGTAGCAGTCCAGCCGCTTGTCGATGACCTGCCGCTGTACCTCGGCGGGCAGGTGCGGCCACACGTCGTCGGGCGGGTAGGGGCTGTTGAGCAGGAAGGTGGCGCCGGGCCGGGCCACGTCGAGCACCTTCATCCGCTCCAGCAGGCCGAACTGGTGGCAGGCGACGAAGTCGGCGGAGTCGACCAGGTAGGTCGAGCGGATCGGGTCCGGGCCGAAGCGCAGGTGGGAGGTGGTCACCGAGCCGGCCTTGCGGGAGTCGTAGACGAAGTAGCCCTGGGCGTACTGGTCGGTGCCCTCGCCGATGATCTTGACGCTGGCCTTGTTCGCGCCGACCGTGCCGTCGCTGCCCAGGCCGTAGAAGACCGCCTGCACGGCGCGGGTGGGCACCCGGAAGCCGCGGTCGGGGCTGACGCTGGTGCCGGTGACGTCGTCGACGATGCCGACGGTCACGTGCCGCCGGTACGGCGGCAGCCGCAGCTCGTCGAGGACCCCCTTGACCATGCCCGGGGTGAGCTCCTTGCTGGACAGCCCGTACCGGGCGCCGATCACGTCGACCGCGGTGCGGCCGTGCTCGGCGAGCGCGGCCACCACGTCCAGGTAGAGCGGCTCGCCCGGGGCGCCGGGCTCCTTGGTGCGGTCGAGCACGGCGACCCGGCGCACCGTTGCCGGCAGCGCCGCCACCAGCTCGGCGGCGGGGAAGGGCCGGAACAGCCGTACCGTGACCATGCCGACCCGCTCGCCGCGGGCGGCCAGGGCCTCGACGGTCTCGGCGACCGCCCCGGCACCCGAGCCCATGACGACCAGGACCCGCTCGGCGTCCGGCGCACCGAGGTAGTCGACCAGGTGGTACGCCCGCCCGGTGCGCCCGGCGAGCTCGTCCATCACCTGCTGCACGGTGGCCGGCACCGCGTTGTGGAACGGGTTGGCGGCCTCCCTCGCCTGGAAGAAGACGTCCGGGTTCTGCGCCGAGCCGCGCAGCACCGGCCGGTCCGGGGACAGCCCGCGCAGCCGGTGGGCGAGCACGTCCTCCTCGCGTACCAGGGCGCGCAGGTCCGCCTCGTTGAGCAGGCGGATCTTCGCGACCTCGTGCGAGGTGCGGAAGCCGTCGAAGAAGTGCAGGAAGGGCACCCGGGTACGCAGAGCCGCGGCGTGGGCGACCAGGGCCAGGTCGTGCGCCTCCTGCACGGAGCCCGCCGCGAGCATCGCCCAGCCGGTGCTGCGGGCCGCCATCACGTCGCTGTGGTCCCCGAAGATCGACAGTGCGTGGGTGGCGACGGCGCGGGCGGCGACGTGGATGACGGCCGGCGTCAGCTCTCCGGCGATCTTGAACATGTTCGGCAGCATCAGCAGCAGGCCCTGGGACGCGGTGAAGGTCGTGCCGAGCGCGCCCTTCTGCACCGCCCCGTGCAGGGCGCCGGCCGCCCCGGCCTCGGACTGCATCTCCACGACCTCGGGCACCGCGCCCCACAGGTTGACCCGGCCGGCGGCGCTCCACGCGTCGGCCAGCTCACCCATCGGCGAGGCCGGGGTGATCGGGTAGATGGCGATGACCTCGGAGAGTGCGTGGGCCACGCGGGCGGCGGCCTCGTTGCCGTCGACCGTGGTCCAGCCCGTGGACCCGCGGTCGGGACCCTGGCCCGGGTGCGCCGTGTCCGGGCGCGCTGCCTGTAGCACCATGGTCCGCCCACCTCCGCTGTTGGCGCGACGCCTGCGGCCGCTGTGGCTCCAGCGTTCCGCCGCACTGCCGTGCTGCCCAGGGCTACCCGTCCCGGCGCCCCCGGACCGAAGGTCCTGACTGCGCCCGGGACCGGAGCGCGGCCGCCGCTGTGGACGCCGCGGCAGCCGCGCGCTGCCGGGCCGGCCGGCTACGACGCCGGCCGGCTCAGCGCAGGCGGTCCGGGTCGGTGCGGGTCACCGCGTCGCCCGGCGGGTACGGGCTGGCGTCCTCCAGAATGGTCCCGCCCTCGACGTGCTCCGGGTCCACGTACTCGGTGTCGTCGTGCTCGGTGTCCTCGTCAGCGCCTGGCCTGCGTCGCATGGCGCCCGCCGCGGCGAGGCCGCCCGCGGCGGCAGCGGCGGCGGCAGCGGCGGCGGCCCCCGCGACGACCTTGCCCGACACCCCTGCCTTCCCGCTGTCTCCGCGGGACTGCGCGGCGGCCTCGACCCCCGGCGTGCCGACCGAGCCGCCTTCGTTCACCGTGCCGCGCCAGCCGCCCGTCTCGGCCCCGCGCCCCTCGATGAGCTCCTTGAACCGCTCCAGGTCCGCCTCGGCGCGCCGCTCCACGATGTTGAGCTTGTCGCCGACCTGCTCCACGAGCCCCTCCGGCTCGTACTCCATGACGAGGCGCACCATGGTGCGGTCGGCGCCGACCGGGCGGAAGTAGACGGCACCGGCGTTCGTGGCGCCCTCGGTCGCGGCCCAGGCCACCTTCTGGTCCGGCACCTGCTCCAGGATCGTGGCGTCCCACTCCCGCCGGACCCCGCCGATCTCGGCCACCCAGTGCACCCGGCGGTCATCGAGCTGGCGGACCTCCTCCACGCCGCCCATGAAGCGGGGAAACTCCTCGAACTGGGTCCACTGGTTGTACGCGGTGCTCACCGGCACATCTACTTCAATTGACCTATCTACCTTGGTGGTCATCGTCCGTCCCTCCCGTGTCGGAGGACCTCCAGGTGGGCCCCCACGTGCGCCTCCGCCGGTACCCCGCGGCCCCGGTCTCAACCGCGCCGGGGCCGCGCCGGCTCCAGCCGGTCCGGCGTGCTCGCACTGGCCGGCCCCTGGTAGCCGCCGGGCGGCGTCTGTCCCCCGCGCGGGTGACAGCGGGCCGGGGTGGGTGCCGAGGGCGGCCAGCTACAGGGCATTGACGCCGTTCACCGGCTGTCGAACGAGGCCCGCTGGCAGTGGATGAAACTCGCAGCTCAGTGGCTTACCTGTGGCAGAGGGTGGGTCGACGGTCCGGCTGTGTCGCTTGCCACGGTGATGGGACCGGGCTTTTGCCACGACCTAGGGACCACATAGCTGCGTGCTGAGCATGGCCGGGGATGTTCGTGGTGTCAATGCGCGGGGGTGGGGATGTGGCGAGCCGACCCGGCCGGTGGTGGCGGGTCGGCTCGCTGGTCAGGGTGTGGTCAGGTTCTGGTGGGGCGTTGTCGGCGGCGGTAGGAGTCGCCTTCGATGACGAGCTCGTGGCATGTGGAGGTGAGGCGGTCGACGGCGGCTTGGGCCAGTAGCGGGTCGGCCATCAGGGCGAGCCACTCGTTCGGGTCGCGGTTGGAGGTGGCCACGGTGGCGGCCTTGTGGTGTCGTTCGACGACCAGTTCGTAGAAGTCGGCGGTCTCGGTGGCGTCCAGGGCCTGTAGGCAGAAGTCGTCGATGATCAGCAGCGGCACGTGGGCGAGGCGGCGCATCTCGGCTTCTACGCTGTTGTCCAGCCGGGCGGCCTTGAGCCGTTTGAACAGCCGGTCGGCGCGGGTCATGTGTACGCCGACGCGGCGGCGTACCGCGATGTGCCCGAGCGCGGTGGCCAGGTGGGTCTTGCCCACGCCCACGGGCCCGAGGACCAGGGCCCCGTGCGGGCCGTCGAGGAACCGTAGTGTGGTCAGCTCTGCCCATAGTGTCTGGTCGAAGTGGACAGAGGCGGTGGTGTCCCAGTTCTCCAGCCGCATCGCCGGGTCGAGGCCAGCAGCGCGGGCGCGTAGCGCGGCGGAGCTGGTGTCTCGGCGGGTGACCTCGTCGGCGAGGACGAGCTCGAGGAAGTCGGCGTGCGGCATGCTCTGCTGGCGGGCCAGGGTGAGCCGTTCGGGCAGCGTGTCGAGCATCCTGCCCAGCTTGAGAGTGCGCAGAACCTGCCTGAGGTCGGCGCTGACCGGGTCTGGCAGCGTCGGCGTGGTCTTCCTGGTCGGGGCCATCATCGCACCTGCTCGGCGCTGGTGGCGGTGGTCGAGCGCAGCTGGGTCTGGCGGGTGGCGTACTCGGCCGGGTCGCGGGCGAACCGGGCCGCGCCGGCCGCGGCTGGCCGCGGCGTGGCTGCCGGGGTGCGCTCGGCCTTCTTCTCCAGCATCGAGGCGATCTTCGTCACCGAGACGACGTCTACCTCCAGTGCCTTACCGCAGGCGGTGTCGACCGCGGTGTCGCCATAGCGGCGGGCCAGGCCGAGCAGCCGGTAGACCGCCCGCATCCTCGTCCACGGCAGCGGGTCCTCGAGCAGCCGCTGGGCGTAGGTGCCCACGTCGGGGCCGTGCCGCCGGGCGGCGGCGATGAGCCGGTCCAGGTCTCGTAGGGCGTAGCCGACCTTCTCGGCCGGCAGGTCGTCCGGGTCGGTCCATCTGCCTCCGGGACGCTGCCGTGGGTGGGCCTTGACCAGCTGCCCGTGGTGGAACAGCTTGACCAGTGCCGAGTCGGCCCGGACATCGAGGTACTGTCCGATGTAGACCTTCGGCACGCTGTAGAGCGCCTTGCCGACCTCGACGTGGAAGTCCCGGTGCACCTTAACCGTGGTGAACACCGGCAGGTCGTACGGTGGCGGCATCGGCAGCAGCACACCCGCCTCGTGCTCGGCGAACACCTGCGCCGGCCTGGCCTGGGTCGTGCCGTGCACCCGCTGCCCGGCCCGGTCGCTGCACCATAGCGTCGCTCGACGCTGCGCCTCGGCCAGGTCCACGAACTGCTCACCAGCGAAGAAGCTCGACCGTACATACTGGACTGCCCGCTCCACGCGGGGCTTGTCCTTGGCGTGGCGCACCCGGGGCCGGGTCGGTCACGAACCCGCAGTGCTGCGCGTAGTCCAACCACCCAACGGTGAACCGCGGGTTCACCGCGTCGGCACCGGCGACGACCGCGGACATGTTGTCCGGGACCAGCACCTTGAACACTCCGCCGTAGAACGCCCACGCTGTCTCGCAGCCGGCGATGAGCGCGTCCAGGGTCTGGGCGAAGGTCAGCCACACGAACATGTGCCGCGAGTACACCGCTGTGAAGATCAACGCATGCGTAACCCGACGCCGGCCCGTGACCTGGTCGTGCACCAGGCCCAGCCTGCCGAAGTCGACCTGGCACTCCTGCCCCGGGTCACCGTCGGCCACCCGCACCGTCTCACTACGGCGGCCCAAGCCGCAGCACTGTACACAGAACCGGTGCAGTGTCCGATAGGGCACGACCACACCCCGCCGGGCCAACAGGTCACCGACCTTCACCACGGTCAAACCCTTGTCCACCAAAGCGGTCAGCTCGTCCCGGTGCCCCTGCAGCACCTGCCACGCCGACCCGTGCCCGCCCGCACGAGCCGGCCGCACCGCCGCCACCACCGCACCGAGCACCTCGTCGGACAACTGGTCTAACCCGCCGCCGCGGACCACCCCAGCCGCTTCGGCAGCCCGCACGTAGCGGCGGGCGGTCTTGCGGTCCACACCGGCCTGCGCGGCCACCGTACGCAGCCCGCCACCGGACAGCCAGGCCCGCAGCACCTCACGAACCTCGATCACTGATACCTCCCGGTACGCCATCGGGCCGATCCCTCCATGCCGACCGACATGGACAGATCGGAAACGGCAGTGACCACCCACCCGGCGCGACACGCCGAGTGGTCCCATCACTGGCAACCGGGTGGTCCCATCACCCTGGCAGAAAACCACTCAAAGTGGTCCCATGATCGCGGCAGGCGACAGGCTGCGGTCCACATGCCATGAGCTGCCTCTCCGGGCGGTACTGCGAAGCCCGCGCAGGGTGCGGGGACTGCGCCTATCGTGGAGTGCTCTCCCACGATACTTTTAGCCTCACGGTGGCCACGGACGAAAAGAACGACGCACCTGCCGCACGCCTGAAAACTGGAGCTGGTTCGTGTGACCTTTCGTGTGACCGGCAGACAGTCGGTCGTTGGTGGATTGACGGAGCTACATAAGTTCAACCGGCAGCCATGACTCGCGAGCGCTCCGGTGCCGCCGGGGAGAGCCGTGTCCGCGCCAGCTGAGGGCAGCCATCCGGTGCCGGCCTGGGCCGGCGGTGGAGACCTGGAGACCGAGCAGGTCGCCCGCATCGTCGACGTGCTGTTGCGGGTCGGCAACGCCACCGAGCCGGGCACCCGGCAGCTGTGGGTCAACGAGCTGGAGCGGGCCTTCCCCAGATTCAGCCCGGCCCGCAGCACCGACGCCCAGACCGACCTGTTCAACCTGGTCCGCGCGTGCGAGGCGCGGCCCGGAGCCGCGCAGCGGCTGGTCACCATTATCAAGATCCTGGTCGGGCCCAGCCGGGTGGTGTCGGAGCTGGAGCTACAGGTCGAGATCCTGCTGCCCGCCCCGCTCCTCACCGACGAGCAGGCGCGGCGGCTGCGCGAGGCGCTCCCCGTCGAGTGCGCCCAGCACCTGGCCGCGGTGCGCTCAGACCTGGTGCACATGGTCGGGCCAGCGTTCAGCGGTGACTGGCTCGACGCAGTGGGGATCTGCGGCTGGCTGGCGCACGACAAGGTCGCGACGGCGGGCGTACCCACTCTGTTCCGCTTCGTTGACCGGCTCGCACACGAGCTGGACGGCGCAGCGCGGCGCCGGCTGCATGAGTGGTTCGAGGAGGTCTGGGCGGAGCAGGCGGGATCCCGACCGGCCTGGGCGGCGACCCCCCGTGCCGAGCTGTGCAGCTGGTCGGAGCGGCGTCGCCAGCAGGCCGGGGAGTACGTGCTCGCAGCCTGGATCGAGCCGCACGGACCGCTCGACGAGGTGCGCCTGTCCCGCGTCTGGCTGGAACGGGAGGGCGAGCTGGTCCTGCGTTTCCCGGAGGATGAGGTCGCCCCGGCACCCGCGGATGAGCTTGTCGAACAGCTGGGGCACCTGGTCAGCCGGGTATACCGCGTGATGCCGAGAATGCGGCGGCTGGCTGTCGAGTTCGTCGTACCCCGCAGCTTGATGGGTCTGCCACTGGACCAGATGCAGGTGGTGATCGACGAGCTGCCGTGCATTCTGGGTGGGAAGGTGCCCGTTGTGCTGCGCAGTAGCGAGCGCCTGGAGCTGCGCAGCATCGGCCAGCCATGGCAGCAGAGATGGCAGCGGCTTTGGGACAACCCGGTGCCTTTCGACCCGGAGACGGTGCACTGGGTCTGCCAGAGAAAGCCGACCGACCAGCTTTATTACCACCTCGCCGCGAACGAAAGGATGATCTGCGTAGCAATGGGATACTCGCCGGAGACCTACGCTGACCCTGCCCAGGACGAGCTGCTGGCTGCCTTGCATGCGGGCGCACCGGTCATCGTCTGGTGCCGCGACAACGCGGCCGCCAGCCGGTTCCGCCGCCATTTCCCCTGCGAGCTCCGCAAGAACGGTGGCCTGAGCCAGATGCCTGACCTCGCATTGAAGCTACGGCTGGCGGCCGGGGAGAGCAGCAGCTCCGGACACTTCGGCAGCTCGCTGGCTGTGGTGTGGGACGACGCCAACCGGCTGCCGGCACTGCTGCGCGACCTGCCCCGGTTCAACGCGCCCGGCACGGGGGGTCCGCAGTGAGCGAGACAGCCGTGGGCATGGACGGCACCGGCCTTCCGGTTGACCCTTGGCTCATCTACCGAGGTGACCGGAGCACCCATGACGGCATCCAGCGGCTGCCAAAACCGCCTCCATGGCGCGACTTCACCAACCACGTGGCCGGCGACGCGAGCGGCACCGGCGCGGTGCGGACAACCGACGACCTGCGGGCCCGGACCTACCGTCCCAGCGCCGAGGTCGTGGAGACCGTCAACGCCGCGCTGTACCTGCGGCGGCCATTGCTGGTCACCGGCAAGCCGGGTGTGGGCAAGTCGAGCCTGGCCCTCAGCATCGCGTACGAGCTGCAGCTGGGCCCGGTGCTGTCCTGGCCGGTGACCAGCAGGTCCACGGTCGCTGAGGCGCTCTACCGGTACGACGCTGTCGGCCGGTTGCAGGAGTCGAACATCCTGGACGGGGCCGGTGCCCGGGTCGAGGTGCCGATCGGCCGCTACATCCGGCTCGGGCCGCTCGGCACCGCGCTGCTACCTGGCGCCCGGCCTCGCGTGCTGCTGGTGGACGAGTTCGACAAAGGGGACCTGGACCTGCCCAACGACCTGCTGACCGTCATCGAGGAGGGCCAGTTCGAGATCGCCGAGCTGTGCCGGCTGCCGCTGGAGCAGCGCGACCAGACGGTGATGACCGCGTACCCCGGCGGCACCGTGGAGGTCGCGGGTGGCATCGTACGCTGCACCAGCTTCCCCATCATGATCATCACCAGCAACGAGGAGCGCGAGTTCCCGCCGGCGTTCCTGCGGCGCTGCCTGCGCCTGCACATCCAGCCTCCGGACCGGGACACCCTAGCCGCCATCGTCGCCGATCAGCTCGGCGCGGCGGCGCTGGCCCAGGCTGAAGGCATCATCGGGCACTTCCTCGCCTTGCGCGAGCGCGGGGACGTGGCAGCGGACCAGCTGCTCAACGCGGTCTTCATCGCCACCTCCGGCGCCCCTGAGGAGGTTCAGGACCGGCTGCGGTCGGCACTGCTGCAGTCGCTGGGGACGGCAGGCTGGCCCAGATGATCTCCCGTCTGGTCCGCAGCCTTGGCCGGGCCGCCTCGGACGTCACCGCCACCGAGCTGGCGGACGCAGTCTGGTTGGCCATGTGCCAGGCGCAGGCCCGAGGGCTCGCCGGGACCGGCGGCGTCGAGTCCCGGCATGGCAGCCATGACGAGATGGACGCGCCGGAGCCCGCGTCGAAGGCGTCACCGCAGGGCTCCCGGCTGCCGTCGACGCCGTCCCGCTGGGGCGGCCCCGGCCCGTCAAGCATCGGCGGGCAGGGTCTGTACACGCCGGCCGGCCGCCGGGCGGGCAGCGTGGCCGGAGCCGTGGTGCGGGCCCCGTCGGTGGGCGCGGTCTTCAGGAAGCTGGCGCTGATCCGTTCGCTGCGGCCACTACGGCGCACGGTCCGCTCAGCGACCCGGCTTGAGCTGGATGAGGCAGGCACCGTCGCGGCCACGGCCGAGGCCCGGCTGTACAGCAGCACACCCGTCGTCCTGCCGGTGTGTCGGCCAAGGCGGGAGCGCTGGCTCGATCTCGTCCTGCTGGTCGACGAGAGCGCCTCCATGGTGCTGTGGCACCACGCCGCCGGCGAGCTGTGCGAGCTGATGCACCGGCTCGGCGCCTTCCGTGACATCCGGGTGCTCCGGTTCGACGCCGACCCGCACCCCGGCGAGCCACTGGTGCTCTACGGGGCGGTCGCCCGCTCGCCCCACCGGGCCGAGGAGTTCGTCCACCCAGCGGCGAACCGGGCGTTTCTGGTGCTGAGCGACTGCGTGGGGCGCCGGTGGATCAACGGGGAGATCGCGCCGCTGCTCGAGACCTGGGGACGGACCGGCCCGCTCGCCGTGGTCCAGCCGCTGCCTCAGGAGCTGTGGGGCCAGTGCGCGGTGCCGATAGATCCCCGGGCGGTCCTCTGGTTCACCCGGCCCGGACAGCCAAACGTCCGGCTGCGTCCACACCCGACTGGTCCATCTGCGCTGAGCGGGCGGGTGCCCGGGCTGTCACCGGAGGGCATGGCAGTGCCCGTGGTGCATCTGGACCCCGCATGGCTGGCGTCGTGGGCCCGTGCGGTAGGGGGGACCATGCCAGGAAGGCGCACCGCGGCTGCGATGTTCACCGGGCGGATGACGGAGTCAGGACCCGAGCAGTCGCTTGAGGCGACCGACAGCAAGGAGCTTGTCCGCCGCTTCCTGAGCTGCGCCTCCGACAATGCCCGGACCCTGGCGGCACACCTGGCCGCCGCGCCGCTGAACCTGAACACCATGCGGCTGGTGCACCGGGCCACCGTTGCGCAGCCACGCATCGGCGACCTCGCCGAGGTCTTTCTGGGCGGCCTGCTGTGCCAGACCGGC
Source organism: Micromonosporaceae bacterium (assembly GCA_035707405.1). GTDB lineage: Bacteria > Actinomycetota > Actinomycetes > Mycobacteriales > Micromonosporaceae > DASSUC01. The sequence continues at coordinate 14,996 of DASSUC010000399.1, forward strand.
GCCCCCGCCCGCGACGACCAGCCACCGGACGAGATCGAGTACGACTTCCGCCCCGGCGTCCGCGACGAGCTGCTCAAGCTCCTGCCCCGGCCGAACGCGCTGCGGGTGCTGGACCAGGTGTCCAGCTTCATCACCTCCCGAGCTGGTGCCCGGCGGGACTTCGCCGCAGTGGTGGCGGCTCCCCGCCAGGCGGGTCTGGCGTCCGGGCCGATGCGTCCCTTCGCGGTGGTGGCCCACGACGTCCTGGCCATGCTGGGCGGTGGCTACGCCACGATGGCGGAGCGGCTGCAGGAGGGCATGCACCCGCTCGACGTGATCCCGCGGCGGCAGGCGCTGCGTACCCGCTTCCGTGCGGCTTCGCAGCCGGCGCCGCCACCGGACACGGACGCCAGGGCAGCGGGCGGGGCAGCCCACACTAAGGTTCCTTCAACTGCGGGGCATCAGGGAGCGCCAGTGACAGCAAGCACTGCGGCTGGTGCCGCGTCCAGTATGGACCCGTCCGCACTGCCCGGCGCGCAGTTGGGAGCGCAGCCGGAGGTCTGGGGCGGGGTGCCGTCCCGGCTCAGCACCTTCACCGGCCGGCGGAAGGTCCTCGCCCAGATCCGGCGGTGGCTGCACGAGCCCGGGAGCACCAGCCTTGAGGAGCATGAGCACAGCCGGACGCTGGTGCTCCAGGGCATCGGGGGCGTCGGCAAGACCCAGGTCGCGATCGAGTACGCGAACCGCTTCCGCGGCAGCTACGACGTGGTGTGGTGGGTCTACGCCCAGGACGAGACAGTGATCCGCCGATCGCTGGTCTCCCTCGCCAGCCGGCTGGAGCTGCCCGGAGGCGACTCCCAGAATGCCATCGACACGGTGCTCGAGGCGCTGCGGCTGGGCCGTCCGTACCCCCGCTGGCTGCTGATCTACGACGGCGCGGACGACCCGCAGGCGCTCACCTCCTACCTGCCGGTGCCGACCGGGCACATCCTGGTCACCACCCGCAGCACGGCCTGGTCGGGCTTGGGGCGGGTGCTGCCGCTGCGGGAGTTCGACCCGGAGGAGAGCGTGCACTTCGTCCGCAACCGCGGCCGGGACATCGACGAGGATCAGGCACTGCGGCTGGCCGAACGGCTGGGGCACTTCCCGCTCGCCCTCGAGCAGGCCGCGGCGTGGCAGGCCGAGACCGGCACCCCGGTCGAGGAGTTCCTGGAGACCCTCGACGAGAACCTGGACGCGGTGCTCAGCTCCGGCCGGCCGCTCGGCTACCCGGTGCCGCTGGCGATCGCCTGGCGGACCATCTTCGACTCGCTGCGGTCGGCGGCGCCGACCGCAGCCGCCCTGCTCGAGCTCTCCGCGTTCCTCAGCTCGCAGCCGGTCTCCGTACCGATGATCCGCCGGGCCCGCGGCGCGGAGCTGCCACCGGAGCTCGACGCCGCGGTCCGTGACGCGACCAGGCTGCGCCAGGCGATCGGCGACCTCAACCGGTACGCGCTGGCGCGGGTGGACCACCGGCGCAACACCTTCACCCTGCACCCGCTGGTCCGCCAGGTCATCAGCGACCAGCTGCCCGCCGCCGACCGGGAGCGGCTGCGGCGCAGCGCGCACCAGCTGCTGGCCTTCGCCAACCCCGGCGACCCGGACGACCCCTCGACCTGGCTCCTCCACGCCGAGGTGGCCCCGCACGTCGTGCCGTCCGGGGTGATCGGCTCGCCCGACCCCGACGCCCGCAAGGCCGCGCTGGACCAGATCCGCTACTTCTTCCAGATCGGCGACTACCAGACCAGCGTTGCGCTCGGCCGGGAGGTGGTCGCCCAGTGGCGGCGCCAGCTGGGACCGGACGACGAGATGACGCTGATCGCCTCCCGGCACCTGGCGAACTCCCTGCGCACCCTGGGCCGCTACGACGAGGCCCGGGCGATGAACGAGGAGACGCTCGTCCGGATGAAGGCGACGCTCGGTGAGGACAACGTGCACACGCTGGTCACAGCCAACATAGTCGGGGCGGACCTGCGGGTGCTCGGGCAGTTCCGGGTGGCGCACCAGCACGACGAGTACTACCTCGGCCTGCACGAGCGGGTCTTCGGCTGGCACGACCCGAACACCCTGCGATCCGCCAACAACCTCGCCGTCGACCTGCGGCTGCTCGGCCGGTTCCAGGAGGCGCTCCGGCTGGACGAGCGCATCTGTGACGCACGGGTCATGCTCTACGGCGAGGAGCACCCGCAGACCGTCTACGGCTTCACCAACGTGGCCCGGGACCTCTACGGGCTCGGGCGCTACCGGCAGGCCCTCCAGCTGCTCGAGGAGATGCTCCCGCGGCAGGAGCAGGCCCTGGGTAGGCTGCACAGCGAGGTGATGCTCGCCTACCGCACGGTGGGCGTCCTCTACCGCAAGACCGGCCAGTACGAGCGGGCCCGCGAGGTCTCCGGGCAGATCTTCGACAGTTACCGGCAGCGGTTCGGGGTGGGTCACGAGTACTCGTTGCAGGCGATGAACAGCTACGTCAATGCGCTGCGCGTCACCGAGGAGCCCGGCGCGGCGGAGGAGCTCGGCCGCCAGGCGCTGGAGCTGCATCGGCAGGCCTTCGGCGAGGCGCACCCGTCCACGCTCGCGTCCGCGGTCAACCTCGCGGTCGTGCTCTCGGCCACCGGAGCGGCGGCCGAGGCCATGGCGCTGGCCGAGCGGACGCTGGCGGAGCTCAGCCGGCCTAACGCGCTGGGCGAGGACCATCCGTACACGCTGTGCTGCGCCAACAACCTGGCCAACAGCTACAGCCGGACGGGTCGCCACGACACCGCCATCGAGCTGCTGGAGCGCACGCTGGCCCGGTCGCAGGAGATGCGCGGCAGGGACCATCCAGACTCGTTGACGGTCGCGGCCAACCTCGCCCTGGCTCTCGGCGAGGTCGGCCGGGGGGCGGAGTCGCAGGAGCGGCTTGCCGCTGTGCTTGTGCGGATGCGCGACGTGCTGGGCGAGCGCCATCCGGAGGTGGAGAGCCTGGGCACGGGCGTGCATGGCGAGGCGGATGTGGAACCGCCGCCGAGCTGAGCGCTTCGGCACCGTCGCGGTGCT
>DASSUC010000400.1:0-17969 GCA_035707405.1 Micromonosporaceae bacterium
CCCGCAGCTCGGCCCGGCTCACCGGGCCGCCGCCCGGGCCGCGGTCCGGGCCGCCGCCCGGGCTGGGCAGGTCCCGCCGCTGCCAGCTGCGCCCCTGGTCCAGGCTCACCGCCGGGTACGCCCGTCCGTGCGCCACCGAGACCGCCCACAGCTCGCGCCCGGCCTCGGCGACCGTGGTGAGCTCACCGGGCAGGCCCGGCTGCGCCGGCACCGGCCGGCGGCCCCCGCCCGGCGGGTAGCCCTCGACCACCCGGCACGGGGCCGGCTCGCACCACACGCCGTACCGGCCGGCCACCGCGGCGTACTCGGGCGGTGGGGCACTGCCCGGGCGGAAGGCGAAGGTCTGGCCGGCGTCGGTGGACACGTACCAGCCGTACGGCTCGGCGTGCAGCAGGACCAGGTGCGCTCCGCCGACGTAGAGCTGCTGGTCGGTGGCGACCGGGCGGGGATGCTGGCGGGCCTGCCAGGTGAGCCCGCCGTCGGCGGTGGCGGCCAGGGCGGCCGGACACTCGCCGGGCTCCGGCCGGCCCGCAGCCGGGCTCGACGCGGGGGCTGCCGTGCACGCGGCGACCAGCGCGTACCCGTGCCGGGAGTCGGCGAGCTCGATCTGGCGGAGCACTGACCCGGGCGGCACCGGCAGGCGGACGGCGCGCACCTCGTGCCGCGGCGGCTCCGGGGTGGCCGGGGCCGCGGCGGGCGGCGCCGGCTCCTGCGGCACCCGCCGGACCGGGCCGACGTCGCACCCGGCCGCGACCAGCGCGGCCAGCAGGACGGCCCACCCCGCCCGCATCGCGCTCACACCCTCCGAGCCGGTTGCCTGACCCCGAGTCTCCGCTACGCTTCGCCCCGTGTCACAACCACGCACGTGCCTGGTGACCGGCGCGGGTCGGGGCATCGGCCGGGAGGTCGCCGTGCGGCTCGCGACCGCGGGCCACCGTATCGCGCTCACCGCCCGCAGCGAGGCGCAGCTCGCCGAGACCGCGGCGCTGTGCGTCGGCCCGACGCTGGTCGTGCCGGCCGACCTGACCGCGCCCGGCGCCGTCGACGAGGTCTTCGCGCAGGCGGAGCAGGCGTACGGCCCGGTCGAGATCCTCATCGCCAACGCCGGCGTGGCGCCGTCGGCACCGCTGCACCGGATCACCGACGAACAGTGGCAGCAGGTCATCGACCTCAACCTCACCGCGCCGTTCCGCTGCCTGCGTCGCGTCGTGCCGGCCATGGTGGCCGCGGGCTGGGGCCGGATCGTGGCGATCGGCTCGCTCGCCTCGCGGGTCGGCGCCCCCTACATCGCCGCGTACGCCGCGTCAAAGCACGGGCTGCTCGGCCTAGTCCGGTCGGCCGCGGCGGAGCTGGCCCGCACCGGCGTGACGGTCAACGCGGTCTGCCCGGCCTATGTGGACACCCCCATGACCGACGAGTCGGTACGCCGGATCGCGGCGAAGACCGGCCGTTCCGAGGCTGACGCGCGCGGCTTCCTCGAGGGCCAGCAGCCGATCGGCCGGCTCATCACCGTGGCCGAGGTGGCCTCGGCCGTGCTCTTCTGCGTGGACAACGGGGCGGTCACCGGGCAGGGCATCAACGTGGACGGTGGGGCGGTGCAGGCGTGAGGTCGCTCCGGGCCGGCCGGAGCCATCAGAGCCGGCGGATGACCAGCCCCGGCTTGACCGCTGCCGCAGCTGACAGCTGCGCGATGTCGCCCGGGTCGCTGGTGAACACGATCGCGCCACACGTCAGGGCAACGATGACCACGGTCGCGTCGACGATGTCACGCGCGCCGGCCCTGCCGCACAGCACACCGGCCGCCTTCGCCAGCTCCAGCCCGACCGGAACGATCTCACAGCTGTGCAGAAACCTGCCGAGCTGGACCTGGCGCAGGGGGTCGCGCCAGGCCTGCCCCACGACGACGGAGGGGATGAGCAGGCGTCGCCCCTCCTCCACAGCCAGGTGATGGATCGCCCACATCCGCCGGTCGTTGCCATCGACAGCAAGCAGCACACCGGTGTCGTAGACGTACGGGATGCTCACGCTGCCGAGAGCCGGGACGCGCTGAACGCCTGAGCGTCGGCGGTGGCCATCTCCGCGCGTGCCGCGGCGAGCTCCTCGATGGTGAACGCACCGTGTTCGGCCTGCCAGTCGGCGACCAGTCGCCGACCTATCCGCCGCCGTAGCTCGCTCTCGGCCGCGCTGGCGACCAGCCGTGACAGCGGGACGCCGTCTTCGCGGGCCGCCGCACCAAGCGCCTCGACCAGCTCTTCCGGAAGGGTAACCGTAACCTTCTTCACCGCCATATAAGCACCATACCTTGGTATGGCAGTGCTACCGGCCCGTTGCATCTCAACGGTGCCCTGGCCATAGTGGGCCGATCCGGTTCACTGCTCATGACCAGGGGGTGCCACCGTGCCCGAGCGGGTCAACCCACCGATCGAGCGGGTCAACCCGCCGTCGCTGGCCCGGCCGTCCGGCTTCTCACACGCCGTGGTCGCCACCGGCGGGCGTACCGTCTTCCTGGCCGGGCAGACCGCGCTGGACCCCGCCGGCCAGCTCGTCGGCGCCGGCGACCTGGTGGCCCAGTTCGAGCGGGCGCTGGGCAACCTCGTCACCGCGCTGCGGGCGGCCGGTGGCGAGCCGGAGCACCTGGTGCAGGCCACGATCTACATCGTGGACCTGCCGGAGTACCGGCGCCGGGCGGGCGAGCTGGGCGCGGTCTGGCGCCGCCTGGTGGGCCGGGAGTATCCGGCCGCCGCCGGCATCGGGGTGGCCCGGCTCTGGGACGACGAGGCCCTGGTGGAGATCGCCGGCATCGCCGTGGTGTCCGGCCCGCCAGGATAGGTCGCCCGGTGTTACAAGTTTCATAGCCCGCTATCGTAACGATATGACCAGCGCACACGCCGAACCTTTCGATCTTGCGGCGGCTGCGGAAGGTGTGGCTCCAGGGCATCCGGTGACCGTTTACCCGCCCGGCCGCCCGGCGTTACGTCTCGTCACCCCAGCCGACTGGGCCGCCGCCGAGCTGGCGCGCGTGTTCGTGAAGTATGCGCCACCCGAGGTGCTCGCCCCTGACGCGGGGATGGCCACCGGGCGGGAGTCCGGCGACGTGTACGCCATGGTGTTCCAAGATGGCGGTTGTGAGTTTGGCGAGGCGACTCATCGCGCCGTTGCGCTCGTCCGCGACATCGACAGGATTCTTGAGGAGCTGTACGACGCGCTTGGCGACGGAGCCAAGTTGGTCGCCGTAGTCCCTCGATTGCGCCCCGACTTGGTGCAGCGGGCGCGCGCTGAAGCAGCTGAGGTCGCTCGCGAGGCCGGTGGCGCCGCCGAGTGGGTCACCGCCACCGCTGACGAGGCGGGCTGGTTGCAGGAACACCCGGCGGGTAGGCGTAACCTGCCTCGGTGATCGCGCCAGAGAGCATCGCCGGTGTTGTGTGCGACACGGCGGCGGTGGTCGCGGTCGTGGACGAGCTCGGCGGAGCGAACCGGGCGGGATACGCCCTGTACGACAGGGCCAGACAGCGGGGCCTAACGCTTGCCGTGCCGTACATCGTGGCCGCGAAAGCGGTTCTCCATCTTCCTCCGTCCGGTGCCGGTCTGCTCGGCGCGTTGCTGTTCCCGGAGCTTTACCGGGCGCCTGGCGATCCGCTTCGAGCGACCGGGCCGCGGGGCGTGTGGTGGGTCGAGCGTCGTCGTCCGGAGCGGCTACCGGGTTATCCGGCCATGCTGGGGCAGTGCGGCGATCCTGTCGTGGCGTACGTCGCCGCGTACGCCGTCGCCACCGGCTGGCCGGTGGCGACCGATGACCCGAGTACGTACGCGCGGCTGCTGGGTAGAGACGACGCCCTGCTCATGCCGCAGCTGCCTGGCAGCCGGGAGGGCTGACCCCCAGCCCCGCAGCGGCCAGCTTCCACCCGAGGCCGACATGCTTGCCACACAACGGTGCAGCGAGAGGTTCGTACTAGCGCATGGCCGCCGAGACGAGCCGGACGTGGTCGTGGGCGGGGCCGGCGAGCCGGGCGCGCAGCCGGTGGAACAGCTCCGCCGCCTGGGCGCCGGGCCAGCCTGCGGGCAGCAGCTCGGGCGGCAGCCCCGGGTCCAGGTACGGCAGCCGCCGCCAGTCGGTGAGCAGCCGTACCCAGCCCGCGAACGCCTCTGCCGGGGAGCCGGACCGATCGAGCCCCTCCCACCGGGCGGTGAACTCCACATAGGACTTGTGGATGGCGCTCAGGTCCCACCACTCCCCGACCGCCTGGGCAAGGTCGGTGAAGGCGAGGTAGTCGGCGCGGAAGAGGTCCACATAGGACTCCAGGCCGAGCCGGCGCAGGGTGGCAGCGGTGAGGTCGCGCCGGTGGGCCGGCGCGACCCAGACCCCGGGCGCGGCGGCACCGAAGCCGAGGGCGGAAAGGCGCGAGCGCAGCGTGTGCCGCTTGGCCCGCTCGGACTCCGGCACCGAGAAGACCACCAGCAGCCAGCCGTCGGCGAGCCGGGCCGGGCTGGGCTGGAAGATCTGGGCGTCGCCCTCGGCCAGGATCTCCTGCGCCTGCGCCGACAGCGCGTAGCCGGCGACCCCGTCCCGCCGCGAGGCGACCAGCAGGCCACGCCGCTTGAGCCGGGAGATGGCCGAGCGCACCGCCGGCTCGTCCACGCCGAGCTCGGCGAGGAGCCGGATCATCAGCGACACTGACAGCCAGCCGCCGCTGTCACGCGCATAGAGACCGTAGACCGTGACGATCAGTGCGCGTGGGGCGGCGCCCGGGCCCGTTGTCTCCGCCACCGCGACACCATATCGTGCTCTTGACTACCGTCATACATACGAGATGAGCCGCTGTTACGGCACAAGGCGCTACAAGGAGCAGCCATGCCGCTCGCACCCTCCGCCCATGTGGACACGTTCGCCAGGGACCACCTGCCGCCGCAGGACCAGTGGCCGCCGCTCATCTTCGACCTGCCGGAGCTGAAGTACCCCGAGCGGCTCAACTGCGCGGTCGAGCTGCTGGACCAGACCGCCGCCGGGCACGGCGCCGACCGCCGCTGCCTGCTCACCCCGGACGGGTCGGTGTGGACCTACGGCGACCTGCTGGCCCGCGCCAACCAGGTGGCGAGCTACCTGGTCACGGAGGTCGGACTGGTCCCCGGCAACCGGGTGCTGCTGCGGGCGCCCAACAACCCGTGGCTCGTCGCGTGCTGGTTCGGCGTGCTCAAGATGGGCGGCGTGGTGGTCACCACCATGCCGCTGCTACGCAGCGGTGAGCTGCGCACCATCCACGAGATCGCCCGGATCGACCACTCCATCGTGGACCACCGCTTCGTGACCGACCTGGTGGAGGCGGGCATCGGGCCGTACACCGTCTTCGGCGACGGCGCGCGGGCGAGCCTGGAGCGGCGGGCGGCGCTCCAGCCGCACCTCTTCCCGGGGGTGGAGACCAGCCAGGACGACGTGGCCCTGCTGGCGTTCACCTCCGGCACGACCGGCCGGCCCAAGGCCACCATGCACTTCCACCGGGACGTGCTGGCCAACGCGGACACGTTCTCCGCGCACGTGCTGCGCCCGACGCCGGAGGACCTGTTCACCGGGTCGCCGCCGCTGGGCTTCACGTTCGGTCTGGGCGGCCTGGTCGTCTTCCCGCTGCGCGTCGGCGCCGCCACCCTGCTGCTGGAGAAGGGCACGCCGGACCTGCTGCTGGCGGCGCTCGCCCAACACCGCCCGACGATCCTGTTCACCGCGCCGACGGCCTACCGGGCCATGCTCGCCGCGCCCGACCGGGCCGCCCTGGGCTCGCTGCGCCGCTGCGTCTCGGCGGGCGAGCCGCTGCCGCTGGCCACCTGGCAGGCGTTCCACGAGGCAACCGGGATCAAGATCATAGATGGCATCGGCTCCACCGAGATGCTGCACATCTTCATCTCCGCCGCCGACGGCGACATCCGGCCGGGCGCGACCGGCAAGCCCGTGCCCGGGTACGAGGCGTGCGTGCTCGACGACGATGGCAACCCGGTGCCGGACGGGCAGCTCGGCCGGCTGGCCGTGCGGGGGCCGACCGGCTGCCGCTACCTCGCCGACGAGCGGCAGCGGGAGTACGTGCGGCACGGCTGGAACCTGACCGGGGACACGTACCTGCGCGACGCTGACGGCTACTTCTGGTACCAGGCGCGCAACGATGACATGATCATTTCGGGGGGCATCAACATCGCCGGGCCCGAGGTGGAGACGGCGCTGCTGGGCCACGCAGACGTGCTGGAGTGCGCGGTGGTCGGGGCGCCGGACCCGGCGCGGACCATGTCGGTGCACGCGTTCGTGGTGCTCAAGCCGGGTGTGTCCGGGTCGCCGGAGAAGGCCGAGGAGCTGCGGACGTACGCGAGGTCGGTGATCGCACCGTACAAGGTGCCGCGGGTGGTCGAGTTTGTGGACGCGCTGCCGCGGACGTCGACCGGGAAGGTGCAGCGGTTCGTGCTGCGGGACCGGCTGGCCCCGGCGGACTGAACCGGCGCCAGGTAGCGTGAGCTTCGTGGAAGATCTTGGCGCACCCATCGCCTACCCCGTCCTGGGTGGCGGCACTCCCGTCCTCGACCCTGACGGGACCGAGGTCGGTGCCGTGGAGCACGTGCTGGCCGACGAGGCGACCGGCGTGTTCCACGGCCTCATCGTGCGCACGACCGGCGGTCGTCACCTCTTCGCCGACCGGGATCAGGTCGAGGCGCTGTACGAGCGCGGCGTGCGGCTCGCCGTACCCGGGGATGCCCTGCGGGAGCCGAGCGAGGACGCGGTGGCGGAGGAGGCCACCCGTGATCCGCTCGCCGACGGCCTGCGGCGCGCCTGGGAGTGGCTGAGCCAGCCCCGGTGAAGCCTCCGCTCGACGCGTCCTCAACTTCCGATATCCCGGCGAAGGTGGCTGCGATGGTGAGCCGGACAGGTCGAGATCACCGATAGCCTCGGAACAAAGCCGAGACTGCCCCTATCCACGAAAATATAATTACAACTATGAAGAGCACCCAACCAATAGGCCAGCTGGGAATCGTCCGCGCGTCCCTGGGGTCGCCCGGGTCGTAATATATCGTAAAGAAATCGCCAACCCGCCCTGGCAGGTAGGGATCATTTAGAGTGGCCTCTATGGTACGTCCTGACGAGATCACGAAGCGGACGGTGGTGTTGACAACACAGGGTTGGGGATGACCACCATGGCATTCCGTCTCGACGTGCAGCACTTCCGCACGAGCGGACTGATGGTTACGGGCGAAGTGCACAGTGTCGGAGACTATCAACACTCCCAAGGGCGGCAGTGCCACAAGAAGGAGACCGTAAAGCACTCTGGCGACTGGCCCTGGCCGTCGCTGTCGCAAAAGTGACTGCTCCTGACTCATGCGTCACCTCCCCGTCGCCGGTTTAGGTGGCTCCGTGGCTTGGCAGGACTCGGTGGCATGCTGCATCCCAGTAGCTCCCAGTGTGACACATATCACTCCCGCCGGCTACGGCCCTCAGGCGTGCCAACGCTTTCTTTGATCGGTGCCGGCACCGGCTCCGCCACGTGGACCCACCGCGTGGATCAGGTCCGACGCGGCTGTGGAAAGACGGGCTACGACGCGGGACCGACGGGGCCGCAACAACCAGGGGCTTTTCTGGGAGGCGACCAGCTGCCGGACCCCGCTGGCAGCGAGGACCGCCACCCCCGTAACGCCCCAAGATCAAATCAATTTCGCGGAAATTGGGCCTAACCTGGGCCGGGATAAGCACAATTTCCGCGAAATTGAGATGATCTAGGCCTCGATCACATCGTGTCCGACCCGCACCCGCCGCATATTATCGACAGACCCCTGCCCACCCCTACACACCGCGACCGGACCAAATACAGCTCGTTTGGATAGAGGGCGTTCGGGCGCGCTGGACGGCAAGCCGCCGTGTCGACGCCAATCTCCAGTGCAGGTCGCGACGGGCACCGCCTGGCACCGGCCCGGCCACGCAGCATCCGATGAGCGGCGTCGTCATTGCGCATGTCGGTGCGGAATGGCCGGAACCGCTTGTCAAGCTGGCCAACACGCAACGTCAGTAAGGCGCGAGGGGTGATGGCTGGTGGGCGCGATCAGCGGCGCGGCAGCGGGTCACCAGCGCCAGCGTAGGAACCGCCGCTGGTGGCGTACGAGGAGGTTGCTCGACTTCTGCCTGCCGCGTACGACGAAGTGCACGCCGGTGGCGCCGGGAAGGTCGACCACCGGAACCTTGCGTACGGACACGCTGCTCCTGATCATCTCGACCTCGTCGGTCGTGACGGTGGCGCCCCGCGGCAGGACGAGCGTCGTGGACCCGCGATGGCAGTCCAGCTCGATGTGGACGACCCGGTGGGCGACCACGGCGTCGGTGAAGTCGAGCGTGACCGAGCTGGCCTTGTTGAACACGGTGAGCTGCCGGGGGACCACCCACTGGCCCCGGCGCTTGACGCCCGAGCTGGTGGCCCGCACCTGGACATGCTCCTTGGGCACCGGCACCGCGGGCAGGTCGGCCACGTACAGCTCGACCTCCCCGAAGGTGCGGGCCGCGAGCACCTTGTCGAGCCGCTGCTCGAACTCGTCAAGGTCCAGCCGGCCCTCGCCCACGGCGGCCCGCAGCCGCTCCACGACACCTTCCCGGTCGGCATCGGACATGCGTAGGTCGCTGCGGGACACCAGCTCTCCAGTCACACCGGAGACTCTAGCGGCAGCATCAGCACTGACCTATGAATGGACGCCCGGTCGTGGTGCCATACAACACCCTGCCTATGCGACGTCGAGGTGAATGTTGCCGATGCGGGCCACGATGTCGAGATGCCCGCCGAGGCCGACGACATAGGCACGTAGTGTCTCGAGACTGGTGGCGGCGCCGTTCTCGATCTGGCTGATGCGCGCCTGGGACAGGCCGGCAGACTCAGCCAGCTGAGCCTGGGTCAGGCCGAGCTGTCTGCGGATCTCAGCGAGCTGGGCACCGCTGACCTTAGCCAGCATCTCCTGACGCATTCGGGCACGGCGCGCAGTGCGGTCAGGAGCGTCCCATGCGGGATCACTCTGTTGTGCCTTAGCCTTCACGTCCTGCCACGGTGTGGGCTTGCTCATGGCTGCTCCTGCTTCAGATCTATCAGGTGTTCGGCGAACCGCTCGTCCACCAGCGGAATGGCCGTCTGGTACCACGATGTCCACTGGCCTGACTTGTCGCCGGCGACCAGGAAGATCGCCTCACGCGCCGGGTCGAACGCGAAGATGAGCCGAACCTCGGTAGCTGCCGCCGATCCAGGTCTCAGCTCCTTCATGTTGTGGTACCTGCTGCCACGGAGACGGTCCACCAGCGGCCTACCCAGAGCGGGACCCCGCTCAGCGAGAAGATCGATCGCTTCGGCGACCAGATCCGCGGTAACCGGGTCGGTGCGGCAGGTCTCCAGGAACCAGGCCTCGACGTCGGCGTGGAGACTCACTTCCCACACCGGCGCAGTATAAGCATTGCTTATACTGCGCCGCCACCGGCGCGGCACGGCGGGTCAGGCGGGCAGGTAGCGACCGCCGTTGACGTCCAGGGTCACCCCGGTGATGAACGACGCCGCGTCGCTGGCCAGGAACAGGACCGGCTCGACGATCTCGCGCAGCTCGGGCATCCGGCCCAGCGGGATCCCGTCGAGCACCTCGCGCCGCTCCGCCTCGGGCATCTCGTCGTAGCGGCGGCGCAGCCGGGGGGTGAGGAACAGGCCGGGGGCGACCGCGTTGACCCGTACCCCGGTGGGGCCGAGCTCGCGGGCCAGCCGCCGGGTCAGGCCACCGATGGCCGCCTTGGCCGCGGCGTACGGGGCGCCGGTCACCGGTGACGGCTGCCGCGCGCCAATCGACGAGCAGGTCACCACGGCGCCCCCGCCGGTCGCCGCCATCAGCGGCGCGGCCGCCTGGCAGCAGTAGAACGTGCCCTTGAGGTTCACGTCGAGCACCAGGTCGAGGTGGTCGGGCGTGATGTCGGCCAGGTCGCGCGGGGTGCCCAGCGACCCGCCGGCCAGGGTGACCAACACGTGCGGGCCGCCCAGCCCAGCCGCGACCGCGCTCATCAGCGCGTGCACCGCCGCCCGGTCGGCGACGTCGGCGTCGTACCCCTCGATGCGGACCTCGGGGTGTGCGCCCCGCAGCCGGGCGACCACCTCGGCGGTGCCCGCCACGTCGACCACGGCGACGGCGGCGGCGCCCGCCGCGGCGAACCCGCCGGCGACCGCCTGCCCGATGCCGCCGGCGCCGCCGGTCACCACGGCCGTCTGTCCCGCGAACCGCATCGCAGCCCCTTCCCGACGTGACGCATCGTTGACGGTCGTCGCGCATGCAGCATACGCTCGGCCGGTGCGGATCGCGGTCATCGGCGGTGGCCCGGGCGGCCTCTACTTCGCGGCGCTGGCCAAGCAGCTCGACCCGGGCCGGCAGGTCACCGTGTGGGAGCGCAACGCGCCCGACGACACGTTCGGCTTCGGGGTGGTCCTCTCCGACGAGACCCTCGGCGGCATCGAGCACGCCGACCCGGTCGTCTACCAGGCGATGGCGGCGACCTTCGCGCGCTGGGACGACATCGACATCCACCTCCGGCTGGGCCGGCCGGGCAGCGGTGGCCCGGAGCACGTCATCACCAGCGGGGGGCACGGCTTCGCCGCGATGAGCCGGGTCGGCCTGCTGGGCATCCTCCAGCGGCGCTGCCAGGACCTCGGCGTCGAGCTGCGGTTCGCCACGCCCGCTCCGGACGTCGACGAGCTGCGCACCGGTCACGACCTCGTCGTCGCCGCGGACGGGCTCAACTCCACGGTCCGCACGAAGTACGCGGACACGTTCCGGCCGTCGTACGACGTGCGCGCCTGCCGCTACATCTGGCTCGGCACGGACAAGGTCTTCGACGCGTTCACCTTCGACGTGCGGCGCACGGAGCATGGCGTGATGCAGGTGCACGCGTACCCGTACGACGCCACCGGATCGACGCTGATCGTGGAGATGCACGATGACGTGTGGCGGCGGGCCGGCTTCACCGCGGCCGACCTGCCGCCCGGCGTGTCCGACGAGACGGCGATCGCCCGCTGTGGCGAGATCTTCGCCGACCTGCTCGACGGGCACCGCCTCATCGGCAACAACTCCAAGTGGATCAGCTTCACCACGATCCGCTGCGAGACATGGCGGCACGAGAACGTGGTGCTGCTCGGCGACGCGGCGCACACCGCCCACTTCTCCATCGGCTCCGGCACCAAGCTGGCCATGGAGGACGCCCTGGCGCTCGCCGCCTGCCTGTCCGAGCAGCCGTCCCTGCGCGCCGCGCTGGCGGCGTACGAGGCCGAGCGCCGGCCGGTGGTGGTCTCCACCCAGCGGGCGGCCCAGGCCAGCCTGGAGTGGTTCGAGAACCTCGGCCAGTACACCCACCAGGCGCCGATGCAGTTCGCGTTCAACCTGCTCACCCGCTCCCGCCGGGTCACCTACGAGAACCTGCGGCTGCGCGACCCGCAGTTCGTAGCCCGGGTGGACCGGTGGTTCGCCGTCGAGGCCGGCGCGCCGGAGCCGCGCCCGCCGATGTTCTACCCGTTCCGCCTGCGCGAGCTGGAGCTGAAGAACCGGGTCATCGTCTCGCCGATGGACATGTACGTGGCCACCGACGGCCTGCCCAACGACTTTCACCTGGTGCACCTGGGCGGCAAGGCGCTCGGCGGCGCCGGCCTGGTGATGACCGAGATGGTCTGCGTGTCGCCGGACGGCCGGATCACCCCGGGCTGCACCGGCCTGTGGACCGACGAGCAGGCCACGGCCTGGGCCCGGGTGGTCGACTTCGTGCACGGGCGCACCACCGCCAAGATCGGCATACAGCTCGGCCACTCCGGGCGCAAGGGATCCACCAGGCTCATGTGGGAGGGCATCGACGAGCCGCTGCCGGCCGGCAACTGGGAGGTGGTCGGCCCCTCGCCGATCCCGTACTCGCCGGTGAACCAGACACCGCGCGAGCTCACCCGCGCCGACCTGGACCGGATCACCGCGGAGTTCGTCGCCGCCGCGCGCCGCGCCGACGCCGCCGGCTTCGACCTGCTCGAGCTGCACTGCGCGCACGGCTACCTGCTCTCGTCGTTCATCTCACCCCTGACCAACACCAGGACCGACGGGTACGGCGGCCCGCTGGCGCACCGGCTGCGCTACCCGCTGGAGGTCTTCGACGCGGTCCGGGCGGTGTGGCCCGCGCACAAGCCGATGTCCGTGCGCATCTCGGCGACCGACTGGCACCCGGGCGGGGTGGACCGCGCCGACTCGGTCGAGGTGGCCCGGGCGTTCGCCGACCACGGGGTGGACGCGGTCGACGTGTCGACCGGCCAGGTGGTCTCCACCGAGCGGCCGGCGTACGGGCGGTCGTACCAGACGCCGTACGCCGACGCGATCCGCAACGAGCTGCGCGGGCGCGTCGCGGTGGTCGCGGTCGGCGCGGTGTCGTCGTACGACGACGTCAACTCGCTCATCCTGGCCGGCCGGGCCGACCTGTGCGCCCTCGGCCGGACCCACCTCTACGACCCGCAGTGGACCCTGCACGCGGCCGCGGAGCAGGAGTACGCCGGCCCGGGGGCGGACTGGCCGCTGCCGTTCGCGGCTGGCCGGCGCCGCCCGCAGACCGGCCGGAGCGACGGGCCGAAGCCGCGGCTGGAGCTGGTCCGGGACGCGAGCGCCGGAGCCACCCGGCACGCCCGGTGGCGTCCATGATCGTTGGACGGCTACCGACACGACACGCCCGGGAGTTTCGCGGCGAGTGTCCAATGATCACCATGTTTGCCGGGGCGGGGATACGCTGCGCAGGGTGCGCGGATGTTGAGGCTGCGCCGGCCGTTTGGGCTGCCCGGGGCGGCGGGTGGGGGAGAAGAAACCTCCCCGCGGAGGCTTCCCCAGGCGAGCGGCGGCACGCTACGGTGACGCCGCGGCATTCGGCTGGCCTCATATTTGGCCTCATGGAGTCTGACGGTGAGCGTGCAACAGGCGGCGTTTCGCGGCTTCGCGAACCCAGTCGACCCGACCCCGGGTGAGCTGCGCGCGTGGGCATACAACCCGGACACGGTCCCGCTGCACACCATGCCCGCAGACTGGGACCTGCTCGTCTCGGGTGACCGGCTGATCGGCACCCTGTTCGAGATCGCGATGGACCCGACCTGCCCGGCTCGCCGGTTCGCCGTGCACTGCCTCTACATCTACGCCGCCGACGGCATCCGGACCAGGTTCCGCGCCCACCCCAAGCGCCGGCTGCGCCGGCTGGTGGTGCAGGCGGAGCACGACGGGGACGAGCTGCTCGCCACCTGGGCGCACAACACCCGCATGCTGCTGGCCCGGCCAGACCTCTTCGACTACCACGACTGGTGCGAGGGCGGCCTGGTGCGCCAGCCCCGCCGCATCGGCTAGCCGGTCCCCCGTACCGCCAGGCCGGCGGCCTGGTCCAGCCGACGCTACGCCGACGCCGGCACCCCACGCCGGTAGCCGAGGCTGACGTCAGCGGGCTGCGTCAGCGGGCTGGTGAGCGCCGCGGGCGCCACACCACCAGCGCCGTCGACGCCTGGCCGGTGGGGACCAGGTCCCCGCTCCGGTACGACCCCAGCGCCTCCGCCTCGGCCAGCCGTTGCCGCATCTGGGCCAGCTCCGCCTCCAGCGCCGCCAGCTGCCGCTGGAGGGTCTCGGCCAGCTGCTCGAGCTCGATGATCCGCTTGATGCCGGCGAGGTTGACCCCGTCCTCCTGGCTGAGCCGCTGGATCTCACGTAGCAGCGCGACGTCCCGGGCGCTGTAGCGACGCCCGCCGCCCGGCGCCCGGCCCGGCTGGACCAGGCCCATCCGGTCGTACTGGCGCAGGGTCTGCGGGTGCATCCCGGCCATCCGTGCAGCCACGGAGATGAGCAGCACCTTCGCTTCCACGTACTCTTCGGCCATTGACGTCACCTCCGCTCGACGCGGCGCACGGCCGCGTCCAGGTGCTCGCGCGGCGCCGGCGGTGCCGCCGCCGCGAACTCATCGAGCGCCGCCTGTGCCGCCTGGGACAGCTCGGACGGCACCGACACGTCCACGGTGACGAGCAGGTCACCTGCCGCGCCAGGGCGCCGGTGGATGCCTCGCCCACGTACCCGCAGCGTGCGCCCGCTCGGCGTGCCCGGCGGCACCCGTACCGTCACCGCGCCGTCCAGCGTGGGCACCCGCAGGTCGACGCCGCGCACCGCCTCCGGGTACGTGATCGGCACGGTCAGGGTCAGGTCGTCCCCGGACCGGCCGAACAGCTGGTCAGGACGCACCTTCACCAGCACGTAGAGGTCGCCCGCCGGGCCGCCACGCTCGCCCGGCTCACCGCGGCCGGCCAGCCGGATCCGCTGGCCGTCGGCGACCCCGGGCGGGATGCGGACGTTGAGCGTACGGGTCTTCGTCACGCCGCCGGTGCCACGGCACTCCGTGCACTTCTCGTCGACGACCGTGCCCACGCCCTGGCAGGCCCGGCACGGCTCGGAGAAGCTGAACGCGCCCTGGTTGCTGGTCACCAGCCCACTGCCATGGCACTGCGGGCAGGTGCGCGGCAGCGTGCCCGGGCGGGCTCCGGAGCCGTGGCAGGTGTCGCAGACACCCGGTGCACGCAGGGTGAGGGGCAGCGTGGTGCCGCGTACCGCCTGGTCGAAGTCGAGCACCACCTCGGCCTCGACGTTGCGACCGCGGGCGGGGCCGGTGCGCCGGCCACCGCCGGAGAACATCGACCCGAACAGGTCCGAGAAGCCGCCACCACCGCCGCCGAACCGGCGTTCGCCACTGCCCGCACCCGCTCCGGAAGCCCCGCCGAAGAGGTCGGAGAGGTCGAACGGGACCCCGCCACCCGCTCCGGCGCGGGCACTGCGACGGAACGCGCCCGAGCCGAACAGGGCGCGCATCTCGTCGTACTCCTTGCGCTTGCGCTCGTCGGAGAGCACGTCGTACGCCTCGGAGACGGACTTGAAGCGCTCCTCTGCCGCGGCGTCGCCGGGGTTGTGGTCCGGATGCAGCTCCCGGGCCAGCTTGCGGTACGCCTTCTTGATCTCGTCGGCGGAGGCGGACCTGGCCACGCCGAGCACCGAGTAGAAGTCCTTCTCCAGCCAGTCCTTGGAGCTCACTGCATCGCCCTTCGCTCGCGGCTGCGGGGCTCGCTCCGCTCACTCCTCGCGCTCACCGCAACCGCCCTTCGCTCGCGGCCGCGGGGCTCGCTCCCCCGCCATCCGCAACGGCTGTTGCCGGTGGTGGTGCCGGGGGCCGTTGACGGCGCTCCGGCACCACCACCGGTGCTACTCGGGATCGGCCACCGCCACCATGGCGGGCCGCAGCAGCCGGTCACCCAGCAGGTAGCCGCGGCGCATCACCTCGATGCATGTCGGCTCAGTGACCTCGGCGGAGGTCAGATGCGCCACCGCCTCGTGCCGGGTCGGGTCGAACGGGTCGCCCTTCTCCCCGAACGGGGTCAGGCCGAACTTGCCCATCGCCGTGACCATCTGCTCGGCCACCGCCCCGAACGGGCCGACCAGGTCGCCGTGCTCCCGAGCCCGGTCCAGGTCGTCCAGGACGGGCAGCAGCGCGCTCAGGACGTGCGCGGTGGTCTGCTCGGCGACCAGCCCCCGGTCCCGGTCGACCCGCTTGCGGTAGTTGGCGTACTCGGCGCTGAGCCGCTGCAGGTCCCGGGTCCGCTCGTCGAGCTCGGCCCGCAGCGAGCCCAGCTCGGCTGCGAGCGGGCGCCCCGCCGGCTCGGTCCCCGCCTCAGCCGGCCCGGCGTCGCCGCTGGACGGCTCCGCCTCACCCGGTTCGTCCGCGCCGGCCGGCCCACCGGACTCGGCCGGTGCCGGTGCACCGGTGTCCGACCCGGCGGGCTGCACCTGCTCGGCCGCTGGCGCCTCGCTCTCCGCGGTAGCCGCTCCGGCCCGGCCGTCGGACCGGTCCACGACCGCCGGACCCTCGCCAGCGCCGGCCAGCCCTGGACCGGACTGCCCGGACGGGTCCGGTCCGGAGTCCGCTACCGGGGAGGCTGCGCCCGGCCCGTCGGACCCCGCAGACCCGGCCGCGGCGTCTGAGCCAGCTGGCGCTGCGGCTCCGCCCGTACCCGTTGGGTCGATCTTCCGGTTGTCCCGCACGACGACGCGCTCCTCGCCGGACGGCCGCGTGCCGGAGCCGTCCGGCGGACCGGAGCCGCCGGGCGCCGGCCCGGCTGGGGCCGGGCCGTTCGTCGCCTGCTCGCTCACTTCTTGTCGTCCTCGTCCACGATCTCTGCGTCCACCACGTCATCCGGGGCCGCGTGCGCGCCACCACCGGTGGCGCCTGTGCCGCCCGGCGTGCCGGTGCCAGTGCCGGTGCCGGCACCGGCGGCCCCGGCCGCACCGCTCTGCGCGTAGAGCAGCGAGCCGGCCTTCTGCGAGGCCGCGGCGAGCTTCTCGTGGGCGGCCTTGATCCGCTCGAGGTCCGAACCGCCGAGCGCGCTGCGCAGGTCGCCGAGCGCCTCGCTCATCTCCTCCTTGGCCTCGGCCGGCAGCTTGTCACCGCTCTCGGCAAGGAACTTCTCGGTCTGCCACTGGAGCTGGTCGGCCACGTTGCGGGTCTCCGCCTCCTCGCGCCGGCGCTTGTCCTCGTCGGCGTGCTCCTGGGCGTCGCGCATCATCCGGTCGATGTCATCCTTGGGCAGGGCCGAGCCGCCCGTGATGGTCATCGACTGCTCCTTGCCGGTGCCCAGGTCCTTGGCTGAGACGTGCACGATGCCGTTGGCGTCGATGTCGAAGGTGACCTCGATCTGCGGCACGCCGCGCGGGGCCGGCGGCAGCCCGGTCAGCTCGAAGGTGCCTAGCTTCTTGTTGTACGCCGCGATGTCCCGCTCGCCCTGGAAGACCTGGATCAGCACTGACGGCTGGTTGTCGTCGGCCGTGGTGAAGATCTCCGACCGCTTGGTCGGGATCGTGGTGTTGCGCTCGATGAGCTTGGTGAAGATGCCGCCCTTGGTCTCGATGCCCAGCGAGAGCGGGGTCACGTCGAGCAGCAGGACGTCCTTGACCTCGCCCTTGAGCACGCCGGCCTGTAGCGCGGCACCGACGGCGACCACCTCGTCGGGGTTGACGCCCTTGTTCGGCTCCTTGCCGGTGAGCTGCTTGACCAGGTCGGACACTGCCGGCATGCGGGTCGAGCCACCCACCAGCAGCACGTGGTCCACGTCGGCGATGCGGATGCCCGCGTCCTTGACCGCCTGCTCGAACGGGCCCTTGCAGCGGTCCAGCAGGTCCTGGGTCATCCGCTGGAACTCGGCCCGGGTGAGGTTCATGTCCAGGTGCAGCGGGCCGGACGGGCCGGCGGTGATGTAGGGCAGGTTGATGCCGGTCGTTGTCGCGGCGGAGAGCTCGATCTTCGCCTTCTCAGCCGCCTCCTTGAGCCGCTGCATCGCCATCTTGTCCTGGGACAGGTCGATGCCGTGCTGGCCGCGGAAGGTCTTGACCAGGTGCGCGATGATCCGCTCGTCCCAGTCGTCACCGCCCAGGTGGTTGTCGCCGCTGGTCGCCTTGACCTCGATGACCCCCTCGCCGATCTCCAGCAGGGACACGTCGAAGGTGCCGCCGCCCAGGTCGAACACGAGGACGGTCTGCTCCTTGGAGCCCTTGTCCAGGCCGTACGCGAGCGCCGCCGCGGTCGGCTCGTTGACGATCCGCAGCACGTTGAAGCCGGCGATGTCCCCGGCCTCCTTGGTGGCCTGCCGCTGGGCGTCGTTGAAGTACGCCGGGACGGTGATCACCGCGTCGGTGATCTGCTCGCCAAGGTAGGACTCGGCGTCGCGCTTCAGCTTCATCAGCACCCGCGCGGAAATCTCCTGCGGGGTGAACTTCTTGCCATCGACGTCGATGGACCAGTTGGTGCCCATCTCACGCTTGACAGACCGGATCGTCCGGTCCGGGTTGGTGACCGCCTGCCGCTTGGCGACCTCGCCGACGAGCACCTCGCCGTTGCGCGCGAACGCCACGATCGACGG
>DASSUC010000401.1:0-5428 GCA_035707405.1 Micromonosporaceae bacterium
CGCGTCCGTTCCGCAGTGAGCACTATGGACACCCGTTACCCCTCCCGGTCGTACCGTCGAATGCCGGTTACCGTAACCGACTGGTATCTGACCGTGGTGACCGCAACGCGGGGTATTTGTAACGACACGATCACAGCATGAAGAGTGGTATGCCAGGCCGGCGGCTCGCTGTCCACTGTGTCCCACCTGGCGGGGAGGTCGCCGCGCGCGGCGACGCCCGCCCGACCGGGCCCGGCGCGGGCCCGGGTAGCCTGCGGGGGTGCCGCAGGCACGCTACGACGCGGTCGCCGACTTCTACGCGACAGGCTGGGCCGACAGCTGCGACGACCCGGCCAGCGCGGCGCTGCTGGAGCTGGCCGGCCCGGTCGACGGGCTGGCCGTGCTCGACGTGGCGTGCGGCCACGGGCGGCTGACCCGGCAGCTGTGCCGCCGGGGCGGGCGCACGCTGGGCGTGGACATCTCGGCGCGGCTGGTGGCCAAGGCCCGCGACGCCGAGCGGGACGCCCCGCTGGGCGCCCGCTACCTGGTCGCCGACGCCAGCCGTGCCGGTGCGGCGCTGGCCGACGCGGCGTACGACGTCGCGACCTGCTGCTTCGGGCTCTCCGACATCGACGACCTCGACGGGGCCCTGGCCACCGTCGCCCGCGCCCTGCGCCCGGGCGGGCGGTTCGTCCTCTGCGTGCTGCACCCCTGCTTCCCGGGCGCGGGTGAGGTCTCGGGCTCGTGGCCGGCGGACGGCAGCTACCACGACGAGCGGTGGTGGGCCGCCGGCGGGGCGCTGTCGACGCTGCGCCGCCAGGTCGGGGCCAACCACCGCACCCTGTCGACCTACCTCAACGCGCTGCGCCGCCACGACCTGTGGGTGGACGCCGTGGCCGAGCCCGAGCCGCCGGCCGGCTGGGTCGCCACCCGCGCCGAGGCGGCCCGCTACCCGGTCTTCCTCGTGGTGCGCTGCCGCCGCCGCTGACCGGCCGGCTGGCGTGTTCACGCCATGACGGCCGTCGCCGCGACGGCCGTGACCAGGCAGGACCGGCCGGGACAGCGGAGCCCGCCGGTCTGGGCACGCGGCGTCAGGGATGCGCCGGCAGCTTCGGGGATGGTGGGGTGGGCGCAGGCTCCTCCGTACTCCTTCGTGTGCAGGAAGGCCGTCACCGGAGGGGCCCGACACCCGACGGGAGGAGACCCGGTGCCAGCTACCCGACGAGCCCTCGTCATCCTGGCCGCACTGCTGCCCGCCCTCGTGCTCACCCCTGGGCCGGCGCGGGCGGCCTTCAACCACAACGTCAGCGGCAGCGTCGTCGCCCTCGTCGGCGACCTCGTCCCGGACCGCGACGTCGCGCCCCTGACCAACGCGCAGAACGTGGCCAACCTCGTCAGCTCGCACAGCCCCAACAAGATCATCCACCTGGGGGACCTGCAGTACGAGTGCGGGTCGCTGGCGAACTTCACGCAGAACTACGACACCATCTACCGTCCGGTGAAGGGCAAGATCGCCCCGGTCATCGGCAACCACGAGTACTGCAACGGCAACGACCCCAACGCGACCGGCTACAAGTCGTACTTCGGCGACCAGGCCTACCCCGGCGGCGCCTCCTACTACTCGTTCAACCTCAACGTCTCCTCCACCAGGCACATACACTTCCTGGTCATCAACTCCAACTGCCTACAGTGGAACACCGTCGCGCCCGGCTGCGCCGAGAACCAGGCCATGCAGGAGTGGATCCGCAACGACCTCGCCGCCGACAACGCCACCTGCGAGGTCGCGGTCTGGCACGAGCCGGCCTTCGGCAGCGACGTGACCTTCCACGGCGACGGCAAGGACGCGATGCGCAGCGTCTGGAAGACCCTGGACGAGCGCGGCGTGGACATGGTGGTCACCGGCCACGCCCACAGCTACCAGCGCTACCAGCGGATGAACTACCAGGGTACGGCCACCAGCACCGGCATGCCCTCAGTCATCGTCGGCACCGGCGGCAAGAGCCTGATCAAGGTGAACACCATCTCGTGGGCCTCGTCGCTGGCGTACCTGGACGACACCCGCTTCGGCTTCCTGAAGATGGTGTTCAACTCCACCGGCACCGGCTGGACCCAGGCGTTCAAGACCGTCGGCGGCGGCTCGTTCGACGCCATCTCGTACGGCTGCACGTGACCGCACGGGTGGGCTGCTACCGGTCGTAGATCTTGACGGTCACCGCAAGGCCCTCCGTCGACGACTGCCGGCTCAGGTCGCGTTCCAGCCCGCGGGGACCGTCGAGGTAGCCGTCATGGTCGAAGACCAGGCAGATGAGGTGGGACACCTCGCCCAGCCCCTGGTAGCGGTCCCGGTCGACGATCAGCTCGTCGGCCAGGCTCCTGCTGGTCATGCTCTCCCGGCTGTGCTTGAGCTCGATGGCCACACGGAAGTCCGGAAGGAGGAAGTCGACCCGCGAGGACCCGCCGGCATAGTTTGGCGTCCAGGACTCCGGGCGCACGTCGTCGAAGAAGACCAGCAGTGACCTGAGCAGGTCCTGCGCGTCGTGCTCGTCCTTGACGAGGATGGTGGGGCGGTTGCCGAACCTCTTGGCCAGCGACCGCCTCACGTACAGGAACCGGTCCCCCAACGCGAGGACGGTGCCGACGGCGTCGAGCCGCTCACCGGCGAACTCGACGCTGCCCACGCTCGTCTGGGTCTGCAGGCTTCCGTCACAGAGCCGGAGGAACAGCGTCGCGACAACACGGGCCTTCGCTGAGGTGGAGGCGCGGATCACGCCGAAGTCCTTCTCGGCGAACCTCTGCGCCTCGTCCCGGCCTTGCAGGAAGGACCGTATGCCGAGCTTGTTGAGGGTCGCGATGCTGTACAGCTTCGGATGGGGGACGTACACCTCGCCGTAGAGCGCGCCGATCACGCCGTCCAGGTCGCACAGGAGGTGGGCCGGAGGCTGGTACGGCGGCTCCTGGCGGGTCAGGTAGGAGTAGCGGAGCGAGAGCGCGCTGAAGCCGAACGTTGACGAGTTCATGTTCCAGTGCAGAATGCGGGCGTCGCGGTGCTCCGAGAGATACCGGTAGAACCGTCTCAGGAGGCTCGTCTCACGTTCTTCGACGGCAACGTCGCCCGGCTCGTCGGCCAGGGAGAACGCCACGCTTGACCCGTCCTTCACGTTCGCCACGGCGATGCACGAGACCGCCGCCGGCCGGTCCTTCGCGTCGTACAGGTTCTCGCAGGCGTAGTGCACCGCGAGTATCTCCTGGCCCTCCGCCAGTGCGCTCCGTAGCTCCCGAAGCCGGTTATCTGGCACCGTGCACCCCTTCTTGGCTTGCCGGCTAGAACTGGACGAACTCGCGTTCTGGAAGAAGCAGCACCGAAAGCCTGCCGTCGACAAAGGTCCCGCTACCCGTGTCGAGGCAGACGACGGACCCGAGGTCCAGAGGTGTCCGTGACTGCTGCACGTAGTGGCCGAACACGACAAGCTTCGGCAGGGTACTTGCCCCCGGGACCAGCAGGCCGGGGTGGGAAGATGTGGTCATCACCTCGTCGTCTCTCAGATGCGGGCGGGCGATGTCATAGCCCGTGTGGCTGACGAGGACCGCCGCCGTCTCATACCACCCGACCATGCGCCTGAGCAGCCTGCGGTGGCTGGGGGGGAACTCCCGCGCGAACCGGCTGATGACGTCGGGCGGAGGTGCCGGATAGTAGCTGCCGACCGTCCCCAGGCCGCCACTTCGCAGGAAGAGCCCCAGGTCGCCGCTCTCCAGGAACCGGACAAGCCCCTCCTCGTGGTTGCCGCGAAGCAGCGTCACGTTGTCGGGGTCGCGGGCTACCAGGTCACACAGGAGGTCCAGCACCCGCTTGCTGTTCGGGCCGCGGTTGATGTAGTCGCCGACGAAGACCCGGTGTCGCTTGGCGTTCTCCAGGTAGGCCAGGGCCCGCTCCAGGCGGGCGTCATCGCCATGGACGTCTCCCACGACCGCCAGCGCCTCTTCGGTCATAGCGGCGGAGGGCTGAGGGCGGTGTACTCGATGCCGTGGAAGTCACCGGCAATGAGCTGTGCGAGAAGCGCTGAAGCATACGGGAAGGTGTGCGCGTAGGCCACGGCAAGCGCCTCGACGCTACCCCAGCGGTTCTCGGGAGGGCTGCCGACGACACTTGAGATCCCCGCCAGCAGGACTGCCAGGTCGTCCGGCTGCACGCCGGCCAGCCGCCGCCTGAGCGCCTCGACCGCAGGCGCCCGGCCGAGGCGCCGCCCCGCCTGCTCGGTGTCGAACACCGGGTCGCCACGCTCCGCCAGCGTCGCATACACCGCAGTCCTGAGCAGGTACAGCCCCAGGCGCCGCAGGCGAGGCCGATACCTGTCTGTGTCCGACGTGGTAACCAGCGCGGTCGCAGCCGCGCGCACCTCGGCCAACAGCGGGGCGTAGCTTGCCGGATGCCGGTAGGACTCGATGATGCCGCGGAACACGCCACACGGGTCCGCAAGGACGACCCCGTCAACCTTGAGGTGGAGCATGAAGAGGCTGCCGCGCTCAGCCATGGCCCCCAGCGCGTGAGGATGGTATGCGGAGATGTTCATGTTGCCCGTGGAGTAGGACCGCGGTTTGGCCGCGACAACCTCCAGGACGTCGACATCGCTGTCCGGCCGTGCCGATCCTCGGGCGCGGCTGCCATATAGCACGACGCTGAGGGCGCCCGGGTCGGTGTGGCGCAGCACCAGCGCTGACAGCTCCGGGAGGAGGCGCCGCCCGGCCCGGTGCTCCACAGTGGCAGGCGAGCCCTTCATGACGACAGGCTAGAACACCGGTACGACATTCCCAGTCACCGCGGGGGCGGGCGGGTCGATGTCGCTTGGATCGATGGGACCTTCTGCCGACGCTCGCTGGTGGGTGCGTGACCGGCGAAGGACCACAGACAGCCAGGAGCCAGCCTGACGGGGAACCATGCTGTCCCAGATTCGAGAGCGGACCAGCTTGACACCATCGTGTACGGCTGCGCCTTATGCCGGAGGGTCATTCCCGAGCCCATCGGAGAACGGCCGTCCCCTTTGGCGTGATGGCACCCACGTCCTCGAACGGTACGAGAACAGTGAGCGCCTCCTCCTTCAGCTGCTCGACCCTCGCCTGGTCGAGGACATCGCTGAGCAGCCACAGGGTGACCCCGAGTTCCTCAGCGATATCAACCCGATACGGCTCATTGCGGTGCAATGAGCGTCGGATAACTACTGCCCTGGTGAACCAACCAGCGGCTTCGGTGGTCTCCTCAGCGTGCCGAGCCATTGCGCCTTGCCGCTCGTAGGAGATGGACAGGTCGCGGGCGTAGGTGGTGTTGCCGGGCTCGGCCTGGGCCAGCCGCTCGGCGATGGTCAGGCCCTGCCGGTACAGGGCCTGGGCCTGCTCACCCTGGCCCGACTGGACCGCGAGGTCACCCAGCCGTTCGTAGGAGACCGACAGGTCGCGG
>DASSUC010000402.1:0-7877 GCA_035707405.1 Micromonosporaceae bacterium
GGTCGAGCGGTTCGCCCGCTCGGTCGAGCTGGTCATCACGGCGATGGACATCTCCATCTGCTTCGCCGACTTCCCGACCCAGAAGATCGCCGAGACCACGCGCGCCTACCGGCAGCTGGGCATCGGGTACGCCAACCTCGGTGCGCTGCTGATGGCGTCCGGCCTGCCGTACGACTCACCGGGCGGCCGGTCCGTGGCGGCAGCCGTGACGAGCCTGATGACCGCGACGGCGTACCGCTGCTCGGCCGAGCTGGCCGGCGTCGTCGGCCCGTACGACGGCTACGCCCGCAACGCAGAGGCCCACCAGCGCGTCATGCGCAAGCACGCCACGGCCAACGACGACATCAAGCCGCAGGGCGCGATGGCGCAGGCGCTCCACCGGGAGGCGACCGTCCAGTGGCGCCGGGGCAACGAGGCCGGCGGCCGCAACGGCTGGCGCAACGCGCAGGCCAGCCTGCTCGCCCCGACCGGCACCATCGGCCTGATGATGGACTGCGACACCACCGGCATCGAGCCCGACCTGGCGCTGGTCAAGTTCAAGAAGCTGGTCGGTGGCGGCTCGATGCAGATCGTCAACCGCACGGTGCCGCGGGCGCTGCGGACGCTCGGCTACCCGCAGGAGCAGATCGAGGCGGTGGTGGAGCACATCTCCCAGCACGGCCACGTGGTGGACGCGCCCGGTCTCAAGCCCGAGCACTACGCCGTCTTCGACTGCGCCATGGGCGACCGGTCGATCTCGCCCATGGGCCACGTGCGGATGATGGCCGCCACGCAGCCGTTCCTGTCCGGCGCCATCTCCAAGACCGTGAACATGCCCGAGGACGCCACCGTCGAGGACGTCGAGAAGATCTACTTCGAAGGCTGGAAGCTCGGCCTGAAGGCGCTCGCCATCTACCGCGACAACTGCAAGGTCGGCCAGCCGCTGACCAACGCGAAGGCGACCAGGAAGGAGCCGGAGCGGGTCGTGGAGTACCGGCCGGTGCGCAAGCGCCTGCCGAAGAAGCGGCCGTCGGAGACCGTGTCGTTCTCGGTGGGCGGGGCCGAGGGCTACCTGACCGCCTCGTCGTACCCGGACGACGGCCTCGGCGAGGTCTTCCTCAAGATGTCCAAGCAGGGCTCCACGCTCGCCGGCGTGATGGACGCGTTCTCGATCGCCATCTCGATCGGCATGCAGTACGGCGTGCCGCTGGAGACCTACGTCTCGAAGTTCGTGAACATGCGCTTCGAGCCGGCGGGCATGACCGACGACCCGGACGTGCGGATGGCCTCGTCGGTGATGGACTACATCTTCCGCCGGCTGGCCCTGGACTTCCTGCCGTACGAGCGCCGCGCGGAGCTGGGCGTGTTCACCGCCGCGGAGCGGGCGGCCCAGGCGCGCGCCGAGTCCGAGGAGGAGGCGGGCGTCGACCTGGCCGCGATGGCGGCGTCCGCGCCGATCGAGGCACCAGCTCCTAAGCGGGACACTGAGGACCCGCCACCCGCTGCGCCGGCCCGGGTCGGCTCGTCCACCGAGCTGCTTGAGCTGGTGCAGGGGAAGGCGGCCGACGCTCCGCTCTGCTTCACCTGCGGCACCAAGATGCGCCCGGCCGGCAGCTGCTACGTCTGCGAAGGCTGCGGCTCCACCAGCGGCTGCAGCTGAACAAGCCGCGCTGCGTCTACCGCAACCCGAACTGTTCGATGACGACTGAGGCTGGGCGACCCACGATCGCGTATGTTGTGGCGCCGGCCGACGGCTGGAAGACGGTGACCGCCCGATCCTGTAGAGGAGAGGGCGGTCACTGCGGTGAGCATGCTCCTTGACATCCGGCCGCGGATGGAGGCGGCTCTACATAAGCGGGACGATCAGCTGCGGTGTTGCCACCAGCGGTAGTATCGGTTCATGACGGCAGAACCGCTTCCACCCCTCCCGTCACACGAGCACGAGGAGGAACGCTCGCTGGTGGAGCTGCTGAGCGCGATCCCTGATCTTGGCGAGGCTTCCCCGGGGCTTCGTGCGACGCTGGCGCGGCTCCTAGCCCCGGGACCAGCGGATCCGGGACGGCGGCTCCGGCTGGTGGGGCGAGCTCGCAAGGTCAGCGTGTCGATGCCAGAGGACCTCACGGCTGCTGTTCAGCAGCGAGTCGGGCGCGGAGAGTTCAGCCAGTACGTGACTGAGGCGGTCGCCAGGCAGCTCGAACTGGATCTCCTGGGAGAACTTTCTGAGCTACTGCAGGCTGAGTATGGACCGGTCTCTGACGAGGCGCTGGTCGAGGCGAGGTGCTCGTGGCCCGACGTGCAGTAGGCACCGGTGGTGCGCTCGTCCTGGACTGCGAGGGTCTCGTCAAGCTCGCGACGGGAGATCAAAGGGTCCGCGCGTTTCTGGAAACCACCCGTGAACGCCGAGCCAGAGTGATCGTCAGTGCCGTGACGCTGACCGAGGTACTACGAGGTGGTCCTCGTGATACGCCGGTCCATCGGGTCCTGTCCCGGATCACCGTGGAGCCAGTGAGCGCGGAGATCGGCCGACGTGCCGGGGAGCTGCTCGGAGCAACCGGGCTGTCTGGGCACAGGTGTGCCATCGATGCGTTGGTGGCAGCGACAGCATTGGAGCTTCCTCGCCCGGTGGTTCTTCTGACAAGCGACCCCGATGACTTGAACAGGCTCGTGGAAGAGCCAGGTCGGCCCAAAGACCAACGGATCGCAGTGGTTCACGTATAGCCTCTCGATTGTCGCCCGGATGGACACCTCATCCGTCGCCCGCAGGCTGAGCTGCGACTGCCCGGATCCTGGTCCCGGCATCCGGCTCATACCAGTCGCTGCCCGAGCGAGTTCGCCCGCTGCCGGGTTGTTGGCCGCGGCCCCGTGGCTGGGCCTAGCCTCGGTCCATGCGTATCGCGATTGCGGCGGACTCGCGCGACGGCGTCGCCACGGTCCTCGCCGCCGAGCTGGCCCGCCGTGGCCACGACGTGACCCCGCACGGCGCGCTCGCCGACGGTGACCGCCAGGACTGGGCCTGGTGCGCCGAGGCGGCCGCCCGCGACGTCGCCGAGGGCCGGGCCGAGCAGGCCGTCGTCTGCTGCTGGACCGGCACCGGCGCGGCGATCGCGGCCAACAAGGTCCAGGGCATCCGCGCAGCGCTGTGCGCCGACGCGTACACCGCCGACGGCGCCCGTAAATGGAACGACGCCAACGTGCTCGCGCTCAGCCTGCGGGTGGTCTCCGAGCCGCTGCTCGGCGAGATCCTCGATGCGTGGTTCGCGGGCGAGGCGAGCACCGATGACGTCGACCGTGCCAACATCGCGCACACCGGCGAGATCAGCGGTCGCTGACAGCAGCCGGCTACGGCAGGCCGTACACCATCTTGATCGCGGCGACGATCTCGTTCACCAGCTCGCCCCGGTCCCCGTTGACCAGCACGGCGTAGCCCATGCCCCGCTGCGGATAGCCCCCGAGCTCGCTCTTGAAGCCGAAGTTGGAGCCGCTGTGGCCGTACCAGTGGTTGAACGTGCCCTGGTTGGCCAGGAAGAACCCGCGGCCCATGTCCGGGGTGGGGCCGGTGCTGAGCATGGTGCGCACCGAGTCGCGGCTGAGCGGGCCCGGGATGTCGCCCGGCGCCATCCATGCCTGGTTGAGATAGCTGACCAGCTGGCAGAGGTCGAGCACGGTGGTGTAGAGCCCGGCCGCGGCCGACTCCGGGTAGCGGTAGCGCCGGCCCGGGATGACCGCGCCGGCCGCGGTGTGCCCGGACGCCAGCTCGAAGAGCGGGTCCAGCTCGTAGGAGCTGGTGGCCATGCCCAGCGGACCGAAGATCTCGCCCTGCATGTACTGGGCCAGGGTCAGCCCGGTGCGCTCCTCGACCATGCGCTGGAGCAGGACGAACCCTCCGCCGGAGTAGTGGAACTCGGCGCCCGGGTTGGTGGTCAGCTCGACCCGGGGCGAGTTGCCCTGCCCGTTCATCACCTGCAACAGGGTCGGCACCGGGTCGAGGGGCCCGTAGCCGCTGAACCCGCCGCCGCCCGGGTCGAACCCGGCGCAGACGTTGGCCGGAGTCGTGGAGCCCCGCCCGATCACGCCGCCGCGGTGGGCCAGGACCTGGTCGATCGTTGGCACCGCCGCGGGCGCCACGCACCACCGGGCGCCCAGCGGCCAGTTCAGCGTGGGGCGGATGTCGGCGCCCAGCGGCAGCGCCTGGGTCTGCAACAGCCGCATCACCCCGACCGAGGCGACCGCCTTGCTGACCGAGGCGGCCTGGAAGGCGCTCTCCGGGTGCGCCGCATGCGGCGCTCCGGCCTCCAGCCAGCCGTACCCGGTGGACCAGGCGACCTGGTTGCCCTGCACCACCGCGACCGCCGCGCCGGGCGTGCCCCACCAGGCCATCCGCTGCCAGATGCCCGCGCCGCCGACCATGGCCTCGACCCGGCGGGCCGGGTCGGGCGGCATCGGCGCGACCAGCCCGCGCGAGCTCAGCGACCAGCCGTTGTTCACCGGGGAGAACACCACGTTGTGCAGCTCCCAACCTCCGGCGGCGAAGTTCTGCATCTGTTGGAAGCACTCGGGGTCGATGTTGCGGGCGAAGAACTCGTCCTGGGCGATGACCGTCCAGCCGCCGGTGTAGGGGAACGTCACCCGGGTCACCCGCCGGCCGCCGCCCTGGGTCAGGTTGCGCATCATCTGGAAGCACTCGTCGTCGATGTTGCGGGCGAAGAACCCGGCGGTGCCGACGACCACCCAGCTGTTGCCGCCCGCAGGTGGGAAGGCCACGTGTACGACCTGCTGGCCGGCCGCGTAGAACTCCAGGATCTTCTCGTAGCACTCCTGGGGGATGTTGCGCGCGAACAGGCCGGTGTCGCCGGTGATCACCCACGAGTTGCCGCCGGCCGGCGGGAAGGCGATGCAGTGGATCCGGATCCCGGCGGCCACCATCTCGCCCAGCTTGGCGAAGCACTCGTCCGGGATGTTACGGGCGAAGTAGTTGCCCATCTGGGTGACCATGACCCAGCCGTTGGCCGGGGTGAACGAGAACGAGGTGATCCCCTGCGGCGCCAGCTGCGCCATCACCTGGTGCGCCTCCTCCGGGATGCGCCGGTTGGAGTAGGGGAACCACATGGCCGACGCGGGCGTCGCTCCGGTGGCGGCGACGAGACCAACGCCAAGGCCAGCGCCGCCGGTCAAGGTCAGAAAACGCCGCCGGTCCATGGTCGTACCTCCTCAAGACATTGATGCATATCATAATAGATCGACAGTTCCCAGCTACTGTCCGGAGTGGACAGTCCAGGCGGGATCGATGTCGACCGGGTCGCCGGACCCGCTTGACCAGCACAGAGCCCCCGTAAAACCGCAATAAATGATTGACGCTGATGCAAGCTTGGCTCCACCGTCAAGGTATGCACCCAGATCTCAGCACTCTGGAAGCCGGGCTCGACGAGATCCGCCGGGCGCCGCAGGACGAGGGAAAGATCGAGCTCATCGTCCGGTGGCCCGCAGACAATGAGCGGGAGACGCTCACCGAAGCCCGTCTCGATGTCGCTGCCGGCCTCGTCGGCGACGTCTGGCAGAGCGAGGACGGCGATACCCTGCACCAGGTCACGGTGATGAACGCGCGGGCCGCCGACCTGCTCGCCGGCTCCCGCGAGCGGTGGCCGCTCGCCGGTGACCAGCTCTACGTCGACCTGGACCTCAGCCACCGGAACCTGCCACCCGGCACCCACATCGAGGTCGGCTCGGCGGTCCTGGAGGTCACCACCGAGCCGCACCGCGGCTGCAAGAAGTTCGGCGCCAGGTTCGGGCTCGACGCCCTGCGGTTCGTCAACTCCGGGACGGGCTGTGCCCTGAACCTCCGCGGAGTCAACACCCGGGTCGTCCGCTCCGGCGTGGTGCGCCCCGGCGACGCCATCCGGAAGCTGCCGGCCACGATGCCGGGGCCCGGCGCCTGACGAGCCGCTACTCCGGCCAGCTGAAGACCTCGCCGTTGGCGAGCATGCAGTGCACCCGGTCGGGCACCGCGCCGTCGCGCTTGCCGGCCTCCGCAAGCCCCGCCCGGGCCGCCTCCACCGTCAGCCCGCTGTCCCGCCCGTCCAGCACGACCTGTCCGTGCTCGAACGAGCTGACCCGGTTGGCCGCGATGTCCACCGCATCGGCGACTGCGGTCTCGGAGGTGGCGTCGAGCGGGACGAAGGCGGTCGGCGTACCGGTGGAGTTGGGTGACTCGCGCACGATCGCCACCCCGTCGGCGTTGTCGACCCCAGCCCGGTCGGGGTTCATCACGTTGACCATCGCGCCGTCGGCGGCGAGCCGTTCGGCCGCCTCCAGCTGGGTGGGGCTGAGCATGTGCTCCGGGTCGTGCACGCCGGGCTTGAACCGCTCCCCGGCCACGCCGAGGTGGTCGCCCCAGCGCGGGTCCTCCGCGGCCGGCAGGTTCCCGTCCCGGTGCTCCCCCCGGGACAGGTACGGCAGCTCGGTCTCGCCGGCGCCGTTGGCGCCGGACCGGCCGGACAGGTCGAGCAGGGTGTCGGTCTCGTGGATCCGTTCCATGGTGGTCTCTCCTAAGGGGGGTGCGGGGGCTGGGCCAGGTAACGCTGTGCCCACGCCACGTCCTCCAGCTGGCTGAGCGCCTCGGTGAGCCGGTCCGGCCAGTCCTCTGCGGTCACCGGCGCACCGACCGCACGCTCCAGTGTGGACGGGCGGTCCGCGCCGAAGTGCACCTCGTCCAGGGCGCTCCGGTCCCGCTGCCGGGCCCCGTGCCAGCGCTGCACGGCCTCCAGCTGCTCGGCCGCGTCCAGACCCGGGATCGCCCGCCCGTGCTGGGACTCCCACTCGGCGCTGCGCGGGTGCCGTGGCGCCGTCGGGGAGTCCCGCGCCAGGCGCATGAGCTCGTCCCAGACCAGGGCCCAGCGGTACGGGTAGGCCAGCCACTGCGGCTCCTCCCCGGGGCAGGAGCCGTACCGGGCCAGCCGGTACCGCATCGCGTCAGCGACGTGCGCCGCGAGCCGGGCGGGCGCGGCGGTGCGCACGATGACCGCGGAGCGGGCGGCGACCGCCGAGTCGGCCGCGTGCCCGATGGCACAGTCGCGCAGCCGCGGCGCCAGGTCGTTCAGCTCTGCCACGAGGTGGGCGGCCGGGCTGGGGATCGCCCAGCCGGTCAGGTGCGCCACCACACAGATCTCCGCCCACAGCGCGAGCCACCGGCTGTCCGGGCGGCGCAGCAGGTGCCGCGCGGTCTCGATGTCGGTGAGCGTGCAGGGCCGGCCGCGGCAGTCCCCACCGCACGTGCCGCTGCGCCGGCCGACCAGCCCGGCCGCGGAGACCGTTGCGGCGGGCCCCGCCTCCCGTTCCGTGCCGTCGGGCATCGCCACCAGCACCGGGTAGTCCATCCCGTCGGCGAAGGCCGCCGCCGTGCCTGGCGGCAGGGTCACCAGGTACGCCGACTGGGCGGGGGTCAGGTTGACCGTCGCGCCCACCACGTCCCGGTCGTCCTGGGCCGGCAACCGGTGCAGCACCTTCACGGCCGTGTTCTTGATGACGTCCGGCACCAGCTTGCTCGGGATCTGGTCGGCGACCACGATGCCCTCGCCGTACGCCCGGATTTCGGCGAGCAGCGCGGCGAACAGCTCGATGGCGTGCGAGGCCGGTCCCCGCTCCTCCGGCTTGCGCAGCAGCCGGTGCGCCTCCTCGAAGACCGCGAGGTGCCGCAGCGGCACCGGCCCGGCCGGCCGGGCGGCGGTGCGCGCGTCGACGCGCAGCTGCTCGGCGAGGCGGATCAGCACGGTGCCCATGAGGAACGCCTTGTCCCGGTCGTCGCCGACGTCCTCGATCTCGAAGACGACCCGCTGGCGCAGCAGCTCGGCCACGTCGATCGGGTGCCCGCCCTCGAAGAACCGCCCGGTCGTGCCCAGGCGCAG
>DASSUC010000403.1:0-14422 GCA_035707405.1 Micromonosporaceae bacterium
CTGCGCCAGCAGCCCGGTGAGCTGGCGGCACAGCCGGGCCACGGCGGGCGCGTCGAACAGCGCCGCGCAGTACTCCATGGCGCAGCTCAGCTCACCGGCGACCTCGGCGGCCATCAGCGACAGGTCGAACGCGGAGCCGCGCGGGTCGAGCCGGTACGGCCGCACGTCCAGCCCGCGCAGCCGTACCCGGGCGGTCTCGTCGGCCACCGCAAAGGCACCGAGGTCCGGCCGGCCGGCGGGTGGCTGCTGCAGCGTCAGCATCACCTGCACCACCGGCGAGCGGCTGGGGTCGCGGGACGGGCAGACCGCCTCGACCAGCCGGGCAAAGGGCACCGCGTGGTCCAGGGCGTCGAGCACCACGCCGCGTACGCCCGCCAGGAGCGCCCGGAACGTGACGCCCGGACCGACCTGGACCCGCAGCGGCACCGGGTTGACGAAGTAGCCGACGAGTCGGGCGCTGCGGTGGTCCTCGCGGCCGGCGGTCGGTGTCCCGACCACCACGTCGTCGCCGGTGTACCGGGCCAGCAGCGCGGCGAAGCCGGCCATCAGCGCGACGAACCGGGTGGTGCCGGCCGCTCTGGCGAGAGTGTCCAGCTCCCGCAGGGTGCTCCGGTCGATCCGGAACTCGTGTGCGGCGCCTTGGTAGGACTGCAACCGCGGACGCGGGAAGGTCGTGGGCAGCTCCACCGCCTCGGGCGCCCCGGACAGCGCGTGCCGCCAGTAGTCCAGGCGGGCCTGGAGGTCCGGCACCGCATCCGGGCCCGCCGCGGCGGGCAGCTCTGGCAGCCCCGCCGCGACCCCGGCCAGCTCGGCGGCGTAGAGCGCGAGCAGGTCGTCCACGAGCACCGACAATGACCAGAAGTCTGCGACGATGTGGTGCACCGACAGCAGCAGGACGTGGTCCTCCGGTCCGCGCGAGTAGAGCGAGGCGCGCAACAGCGGCCCGGTCGCCAGGTCGAACCCGCGTCGTGCGTCGGCCTCGATGCGCTGGCGCAGCAACCCGCCGTCAAGACCTGCGACGTCGTGGTGGTCAACGACCGGGCCGTCCCACGCGAGCAGCCGGCACACCGGCTCCCCGTCCTCGGACGGCAGGCGGGTACGCAGCGCCGGGTGCCGCCGCACCAGCGCCCGCAACGCCCGGTCCAGCGCCGGGACGTCCAGCGGCGAGCGGATCCGCGCCGCCCTGGTGATCTCGTACGCCCCGCTGTCCGGCGCCCACTGCTGGACGAACCACAGCGCGCGCTGCCCATCGCTCACCACCTGCTCCGCGGCCGGGCCAGGCGCTGGCGTGTCACCGGCCGGCGCCGCCGGCACCCCTGCCGCCCGCCCGGCCAGGGTCGCCACGCTGACCCCCGCCAGCAGCTCGGAGACCGTGACGTCCAGGCCCAGCCGGGTGGCCAGCGCGTGCCGCACCTCGACCGCGCGCAGCGAGTCCAGGCCCAGCCCGGTCAGCGGTGCATCGACGGGTACGTCCCGCCGGTCGAGCCGCAGCGCGCCAGCCACCGTCCCGACCAGGTCCGCGACCTCCCGGTCTCCAGCCTCCCGGTCTCCAGCCTCCCGGTCTCCGGCCTCCCGGGTGGAGGTGTCGGGCCGGTCCCAGCGGGCCACGACATCGGGCTGACCGGCATCCCACTCGCCCTCGCCGACCGCGCGGCGGCAGGCATGGCGCTGGATCTTGCCGCTGGACGTCTTCGGGATGCGCCGGGGCCGGAGCAGGACCACGGTCGCCGGGCTGACCTCGGCGACCTCGGACAGCACCCGCCGGATCGCCGCGACGATGTCCGCCACGGCCGCGCCGTCGGCCGCGACCTCGGCGGCGAACCCCACCTGCTCCTCGCCGTCCCGGTCGACCGCGAACGCGGCGCTGCAACCGGGGCGTACCCCGGCGACCTGGCTCTCGACCGCGTGCTCGAGGTCGTGCGGGTAGAGGTTGCGACCGCGGATGATGACCAGGTCCTTGGCCCGGCCGGTGACCACCAGCTCGCCGGACTGGTCGAGGAACCCCAGATCGCCGGTGCGCAGGTAGTGGCGGCCCGGGTCGTCCGCCCGTACCGCCTGGAAGGTCCGCCTGGTCTCCTCCGGGCGGTTCCAGTACCCCGTGGCGACGCTGGGGCCGCAGACCCAGATCTCTCCCACGGCGCCGGGCCCGAGCGCGGTGCACGTGTCGGGGTCGACGATGGCCACCGTCTGGCCGCCCAGGGCCCGCCCGCATCCCACGTGGACCGTGCCGCCGTGCGGGATCTTCCTGGGCGCCTCGGCCGGCCGGCCGCCGGTGACGATCAGCGTGCCTTCGGCCAGCCCGTAGCACGGGTAGAACGCGTCCGCCCGGAAGCCCGCGGGCGCGAACGCCGCGGCGAAGCGGTCCAGCGTCCCGGCCCGCACCGGCTCGGCGCCGCAGAACGCCACCGACCAGGTGGAGAGGTCCAGCTCTGCCCGCTGCTGCGGCGTGCTCTTGCGGACGCACAGGTCAAACGCGAAGTTGGGGCCACCGCTGACCGTGCCCCCGAACCGGGAGACGGCCTCCAGCCACGCCATAGGCCGCTGGAGGAAGGTCAGCGGTGACATCAGCACGACCGGCAGCCCGACGTAGATCGGCTGGAGGATCCCACCGATCAACCCCATATCGTGGTACGGCGGCAGCCAGCTCACCCCGACCGACTGCGGGGACGTGCCGAACCCGGTCCGTACCAGCTCCGCGTTATGCCGCAGGTTGGCGTGGCTGAGCAGCACCCCTTTGGGCTGTCCGGTGGAGCCCGACGTGTACTGCAACAGGGCCGGCGCATGGGCCGGCAGGGGCGGCGGCACCCAGTCCCGGTCTGCGGGGTCGGGCAGCGTGTCCGTGGCGACCCACTCCATCGCCGCCAGCTCAGGCGCCTCGCCGAGCCCCGCTGCCACCGCCTCCGCCAGCCAGGACACGGTCAGCGCCAGGGTCGCACCGCAGTCACCGGCGAGCGACCGGAGGCGGGGCACGGTCCGAGCCAGCCGCGACGGGTCCGGAGGGTAGGCCGGCACCGCGACCGCCCCGGTGTACAGGCAGCCGAGGAAGCCTTCCACGTAGGCCCGGCCCGGTGGGAACAGCAGGAGCACCGGCTCGCCGGCGGCACCGCGGGCCGACAGCGCCTGTGCCACCCGGCGGGCGGCGGCGTCGACCTCGGCGTAGCCCACCCACGCCGGACCCCCGTCGATGTCCTCGTCGAGGAAGAGGAACGCGCGATCGGCCGGCCGGTTCCGGGCGTGGTGCCGAAGCAGGCCGGCTATCGTCTCCACGCCCGGCAAGCTATGCCGGCTGGATACCGTTCGCAACCCCGGACGGGGACCGGGCGACCGCCCCGGGTACCTCGTCGAGCGTCATTGCGACGGCCTGGCATCACGCGCCGCTCCCGCGGACGGCGACGCTCATCAGGTATGCGTGT
Organism: Micromonosporaceae bacterium; assembly: GCA_035707405.1. GTDB lineage: Bacteria > Actinomycetota > Actinomycetes > Mycobacteriales > Micromonosporaceae > DASSUC01. The sequence goes on from DASSUC010000403.1 coordinate 3,414, forward strand.
CCGGTGGGCAGCGGCACCGAGTATTCCTTGGCCAGGGCGGCCGTCTCGGCCATCAGCGGACCTGCTTCGGCGAACCGGTGGGCCAGCAGCAACGCGCTTTCGCGTGCTGCCCGGCTCTTGACGACATCGACGAAGTAGGCCGGCTGGGTACGGGCCAGCGCGGTGTGGACGCCAATAGCCTCCTCAGCAAGCCGTAGCGCTCCGTCGAGGTCTCCCAGAACCATCAGCCGTAGGCTCAGGTTCCGCGCTGTCGCGGCATGCTCGTCCAGATAGGACTCTGGACCATGCCTGGCAAGCTCGCGGGTGATGCTGACGGCCTCCTCGGCTGCGGCGAGAGCCTCCCGTAGGCGCCCTACCTCGGCGCATCGGTTGCTGAGGTTGGTGAGGGCTCTCGCGAGGCTGGCCCGCTCGGGAGGGCTCGTGGCGGACATGCGACGGCGGATGTCCACGGCCTCCTGCGCAGCCGGCAGGGCCTCCGCGAACCTGCGAGCCATTGCGAGAGAAATGCAAAGGTTGTTGAGAGCGGCGGCCAGGCGCGGTTCGTGTGCGGCGGCGTTCTGTCTTACCAGGTCGCGAAGCATCAGGACAGCCTCTTGCGCTGCCTCCACGCTCCCGTCCAGCTGGCCAGCATCCGTGCGACGGGCGGCCAGGGTCTGGAGGGCGCTGGTGAAGCCGGGGATGGCTGCTTTGTCATGGCGTACTATCGCACGCCACTTTGTCACTGCCTCCTCGGCCGAGTCCAGCGCCTCGGGCAGGCGCTGGACTTCATTGAGGACGGTGGAGAGTTGGCATAGCGCGCCGGCCAGGCTGGATAGGTGGGCGTCGGGACGCCTGTCGGCAAGCCCGCGGTAGATGCGCACCGCCTCTGCCGTGCACGAGAGTGCCTCGTCCCAGCGGCACAGGTCGGCCGCCTGCATCCCCAGCGACGCCAGCGACCTTGCAAGGTCGGCCTGGTGCACGGCGGGGTGGGGCTCAGCGAGCCTACGGCGGATGCGGACCGACTCCGCAGCCGGTGGCAACGCCTCGCTGTGCCTTCCTGCCTGTGCCAGCCGGTCACCGAGGTTGCAGAGGACTCTGGCGAGATGTGACTCGAATGCCTCAGGATAGGCTGTTGCGAGCCGCCGGTAGATGGTGACGGCCTCCTCAGTAGGCGGGATCGCCCTGTCGTGCTGGTTGAGGTTTGACATGTGGTTACCGAGGTTACCGAGCGCCAGGGCGAGACCGGCCTCATACATATCCGGGGTCCGGGCTGCGAGGTCCCGGCATATGTCGACCGCCGCCTCAGCTGCCGTCAACGCCCGTTCCAGCTGCCCCAGCGCTTCATACCGGGTGCCAAGAGCGTCGATCGCTATTGCGAATCCGGCTGCGTGCTCGACCGACCCGGTGCACAAGGCCAGGCTCCCGTAGATGGAGGCTGTCTCCTCAGTCGCAGCGAGCGCGTCCTCCGGCCGGCCGAGCATTGCTAGCATCACACCGATGGTGTGGAGGCTGTTGGCGAGGGTGGGACCGTACGTGAGCGGCTCGGCATTGCCGAGCTCGCGCTGGATCCGCACCGCCTCCTCCAGGTGGACCAGCGCCTCTTCGTGCCGGCCAAGCTTGCCAAGCTGCCCGCCAACGTTACCGAGTGCCGCGGAGAGACCGTACCGGTGACCGGTTGGGTCTTTCTCGGACAGCCGACGTCGTATCTCCAGTGCCTGCGCAGCTGAGGCGAGCGCCTCCTCGTCCCGGCCCTGCACGGCAAGCCAGGAGCTGCGGTTGTTCAGCATTCGCGCGTACTCGTCGAGCTGCGAGTCGGTGGAGGCGGGTCCCGGCTGTATGGCGGCGCCGAGCCGGGCGTAGACCGCACCGGCGACCTCCGCACGCGACGGGGCGAGGCCCATCAGCGCCAGCAGCTGGTCGAGCTGCCGGACGTCCGCTAGGGGCAGGCCGCGGGATGCGTCACCGTCACCAGTGACGGCGCGGACGATGTCGTCAGTGAACCGCTCAGCTCCCACCGCGGTCAGGACAGGCACATACATGGTTGGGTGGGTGGCGATGAGGTTCCGTAATGCGAGGTCGATCCGCTTCTGGCCGATCCCTTGCCAGCCGGCCGGGTCAGGGGTTGCCAGGCAGCGCCACAGGGTTGCCGAGGCGTGAGACGCGGCGACCACATCGCTGACGCCGCATAGCGATGCCATGGCGGCTGTCCAGTCGGCATGGCTCGGCGAGCGCCGGGCCAGGTCGAGCAGGTGGATCTCAGCGAGCCGGTCGGGCCGTGGTGCCTGCCACACATGCTCGCCAGAGGCGGCTGGATAGAGCCGGTGGAGTGTGTGAGCGAGCAGCCGGCGGTCTGCAAGCGAGAGAGTAGCGAGCCCAGGGGCAGCCTCCAGCGCACTGGACGCCGCGTCGGTCGTCTCGGCCAGGCGCAGGATGACCGTTGCCATGGCCCAGTCCCGCGCTACCTCGTCCAGCACGAGTCCCGCACCGTGCAGGACGGCGCTGACCTGGCGCCGTTCGTGCGCCAGCACTCCGCTCAGCGGGTCCTCCGGAGCCCATCCTGGCGGCTCGACGGGTGCCACGGCGTCGAGGACGCACAGGAGCGCGTGCGCGTACAGCTCGAGGGTCGTACCGAAGGACGCCGGCGGGCGGCGGGTGTCGGGTCGTACGCTCGGAAAGCTCGCCGCCTGAGCATGGTCGGTGAACCGTTGCACGGCGTCCAACCACACGTCGCGGGTACGCTCGCCCAGCTCGTCGGTGAGCGACCCGAGGGCGACCGGGAGGGGATGGATCCATTCCCGGTGTGACTCCGCCAGGTCACGCCACCAGCCCTCAGGCGATCTGGCCAGCAGCAGGACCCGAACCAGCCGCTGGGCCCCGGCGTCCGCGATGGTGCCGAGCAGCTCGGCCACCAGGGGCGCTACGTTCTCCGCGTAATCCAGGACGAGCAGCGCTGGCGTGTCCAGCCGGGAGAGTGCGCAGACCGCCGCCGTCACCTCCGCCGTATAGCGCAGGGCCCTACGGAACCGCGCCGACGCCAGGGTGTCGCCGCTGAGGTCCGCAAGAGTACGGGTACGCCAGTCCAGCGGCGGAAGCCGCAGGAACCCGGCCACCCCGCCGTCGTCGCGAACGTGTGCGCACACCTGCATCGCAAGGTGTGTCTTGCCTTGGCCGCCCTTACCGCAGACAAGACGCGCCACCGGCATACGCGTGGAGCGGTACCACGCCACGAGATCGTCCACCTCGCAGCGTGGCTGGACCGGGACCACACCCGCGTCAGGGCTCAGCCAGGAGCCGACAGTCCCCAGCCCCGGCTGGCGTGCCGGTCCGAACAGCAGCGCGTGAGCAGTATCGATCGACTCGGGTATGGGTATCTCGCTCACCGTCTGGCCCGATACCTGTACCAGGACGTTGCGGTCTCCAGTGACCACGATGCTGTTGACCGCACTTCCAACGCCCCGTGGACCGACAGCAGGCCGCCACCCAGGCGTGTCCGGTGCAGGATCCGGAGATGTGAAGGCTCTGCTCACACCCGGACGTCTCCCCAGGACACGACATTTCCATCGCCCGTCACCACAGGTTGGCCGCCGCTGGCCGAGCCCACCGCACGCTCGCCCGTGGCGATGACGGGGTTGGGCTGTGCGAGCTGCTGGTCGGGTTGCCGAGTCCGCCGGGCGGTCAGGAGACCGTAGGCCGAGAGGCAGAGCCCAGCCAGTCCGGCTACTGCGCTTATGGCGCTGCCCACCATGTCTGCACGGGCCAGGCCGAGGCTCATGAAGTAGCCGCTCAAGCCCACCAGCAACATGCCCGCTATCGCCGAGGCCGCCCAGCCGAATAAGCGGTTTCGTGTCGACATGGGAGCATCATGGCATCTATCGATTGCCTGCGGCTCCTGTCGGTCTGTTACCCGACGACCGGCAGCAGCCCGGCATCACCACCGTCCGGGCCGCGGCATAGCAGCCGCCGCGGTAGCCGGCCGGAAGCGCTGGACGGGGTCAGCGGTGGGCGAGCCGGCGCATCTCCCGTTCGATCTTCCGCTCGGTGGGCTGGGCCGGACCGAAGACGTCAATGGCGTGGAACACGATCCCAACGCCCCAGCCGATGAGCGGGAACATCGGCCAGAAGAAACCGCCCGGCATAGTCAGCAGCCAGATCAGGATCAACGCGAGGTTGATCACCAGGTACACCGTGAGGTGCTGCACGAACTCGCGCTTCTTGCGCAGCCGACCAATCGCGATCTCGCGGAGGCCGGTTGTCCCGGTGGAGGTCTCGTTAGCCATATGTCCTCCTTCCACACCTTCCACGCTGGTCCCCCGCCACCGCGCCGGGCAGGGGAGAAGGTCATTGGTTGCGGGGGCCCTTGGACCGGGTCCAGAAACATGAGCGGCCCGACGAGCGCCGCGGTCAGGTGACCGGAGCTGCCGCCGCCATCGCCGGCCGGGTGCTGGCGAGCGCGCCCCAGTCGTCGTTCATCGCGGCCACCAGCACTGGCAGGTCCGGGAAGCGGTCGGCGTCGGCCAGGACCGTGACGACCAGCTCGCCGGCGTACGACAGCGCGAGGAAGCTGATGGCCAGGTTGCCGGCGAGCACGCCGATCGGAACCACGTCGAGCGCGGGCGCCCCCAGCATGCGGATCGGCTGGGACGGTCCGGCCACGTTGCTCTCGGTGAGGTTGGTGAGGTGCTGCCTGCGGGTGTAGTACCGCATGAGTCCGGACCTGGCGAGCCAGGCCAGCAGGCGCAGCTCGGTGCCGGCGAACTGGTGCCGTTTGGCGTCGGCGGACTCGGCCCGGATGGCCGCCAGCCGGGCGACGGGGTCGGGCTGCGCGAGGGGGAGCCGGACGACGATGACGCCGGCACGGTTGCCCGGCTCGTCGGCTTCGTCTGCGGTCCGCAGCGAGACGGCCACCGAGACACGCAGCACGAGCCCGGCGACTGGCTCGCCACGGGAGGCGAGCAGGGCGCGCAGGCCCCCGGCGACCAGGTCGAGGACGACGTCGTTGACCTTGGCGCCGTACTGGTGGGCCACCGCCTTTGCGGCGGCGAGGTCGAGCCGGACCACGGCGAGCCGCCGCCGCGGCCCGACCGGGGCGTTCAACGAGGTCCGCGGCGCGCCCCAGGCCCGGACAAGGCCGTGTACGGCCTGCCGGAGCCGTCGCCACGGCTGCCGCGACCGCGCGGCGCGCGGCGTCCGGCGGGCCGCGCCGCGCAGCAGTGCGGCAGCCAGCACAGCCAGGTTGTCCCGGACCAGGTCGAGCCGCCGCGGTGGCGGCTGCGGAACCCACGACACGTGCTCCGCGCCGACGTCATCCCCTGGCACGTCCAGCAGCCTGCTGACGAGCCGTACCGCGGCGAGGCCGTCGGCGACGGCGTGGTGGAGCTTGATGATGACGGCGACCCTGCCGGCCGGTAGGCCGGTGACCAGCCACAGCTGCCACAGCGGGTGGGAGCGGTCCAGCAGCGGGGTCATGAGCTGCTCGGCCAGGCGTAGCAGCTGCTCCTGCCCACCGGGCGGGGGCAGCCGGACACAGCCGACGTGCCGGCTGATCGAGAACCGCGGGTCGTCCACCCACAGTGGACGGCCGCCCAGCAGGCCCGGCCGGTAGACGACCTTGCGCAGGTGGGGGACCTGGCCGAGGCGTGCCTCGACCAGTGAGCGGATCTCTGCCAGGCGCAGCCGGCCCTCGCCGTCGAGCAGGGCCTGGCCGTCGAGCACCGCCACGACCCCGACATGCATCGGGGTGTCGGCGTCCTCCACCGCCAGGTTGGTCAGATCGTCCGCGCTGAGCCGGTCGAACCGGGACCCCTGCTGATCGTGGCTCACCGTGCCTGCCTCCCTCACCCGGACCGACCCCGGACCGACCCCGGTCCGGAAACCGCGGCGGCCCCTGAACCCCGATGTCAGGACGGCTGCCGGCGGCGGCTGGCCGCGGCGGCGCCGACGGCCGCTCCCCAGTCCCTGGCCCGTTCCTGCTGGCCCTCGGCCAGGGGCCCGGACGTCGACGAGACGTAGAAGCTGACCGGCTCCGAGACGAGCCGGTACCCGTGCTGTTGGAGCACCCGCGCGGCGCCGCGCGCCGCTGACCCGGTGAGCCACCGGGGCTTGTCGAAGCGGGTGTCGAACGCAGCCACGGAGACCTCGTGCCGCGGCGGTGGGAGAAGGCGCAGCCACTCCCGCAGCCCCTGCCCCCGGGACACCAGGGAACTCCCCGCCTGCTTCGCCGCGGTGTCCCGCGTGCCGGGCCGGCTCATGCCGAACCCGTGTGTCGGCCCGCCGACGACCAGCAGCTCGACGTCGTCAGGCAGCTCGCGGGGGGCGTAGCCGACCTCCACGAGGCCCACCGGCAGGTACGGCAGCAGGCCCTTTGCGACGGCCCGCGCGATCTCCTCGGTGTTGCCGAACATCGACTCGTACACGATCAAGGCTCGCACCAGTGCTCAACCTCCTCGGACGGCCATGACCCCACCGTGCGTCGCCCGGTCGGGGCGGGACAGGGCAATCAGTCCTGTCCTGGAGGGTCCGGCGGCCGTCAGCCCGGTCTGGCCGCTGCCGCCGGGCTGCCGGGCGCCAGCCAGGCTGCGGACGGCAGGCTCGCCGGGTCGAGGTGGCACCGGACGAGGTGCCCGTCGTCGAGCGCGACCGCGGGCGGGGCAACCCGGTCGCACCGGCCCGCGATGCGGTACGGGCAGCGGCTCGCATACCGGCACCCGGGCCCGTCGCCAGCGGGGTCGACCGGCGCGGGCTCGACGAACGCCGGCGCTGCCGCTGTGGGCGCCGTCGCGGCGACCAGCCGCGCCGTGTACGGGTGGTGCGGGCCGGCGAGCACCTGCCCGGCCGGGCCCTGCTCCACGAGCACGCCGCGGTAGAGCACGGCGACCCGGTCGGCGAGGTAGCCCACCACCGCCAGGTCGTGGGAGATGAAAAGGTACGAAGTGCCGGTCCGGTCGCGTTGCCGGGCAAGGGTCTCCAGCACGCCGGCCTGCACGCTGACGTCGAGCGCGGAGACCGGCTCGTCGCACACCACCAGCGAGGGGCTGCCGGCGAAGCTGCGCGCGATCGCCACCCGCTGCTTCTGCCCGCCGGACAGCCGCGCCGGCAGGCAGTCCAGCAGGTCGTCGTCGAGCTGTGCCCGCCGGGCGAGCGCCGGCACGTCATCGTGGCCGCGCAGGGTGCGGATCGCCCGGTGCAGGATGTGCCGCACCCGGTGCTCGGGGTTGAGCGTGGTGTCCGGGTTCTGGAACACCATCTGCACCCGCCGGCGCAGCTGCCGGGAGCGCTGGGTGACCCGGGCCGGCAGCTCCTGGCCGTCCAGCAGGACGTCGCCTTCGCCGGGCGGGCCGAGCCCGACGACCGCCCGGGCGAGGGTGGTCTTCCCGCTGCCCGACTCGCCCACCAGGCCGACCACCTCGCCGTGGTGGATGGTGAGGTCGACGTTGTCGAGCGCGACGGTCCGGCCGTAGCGGCGGGTGAGCCCGCGCACCTGCAACAGCACCGGCCCCGGCCGCCCGGCGGGCGCCGGCCGTGCGCCCGGCGCCGCCCGGCCCACCGCCCCGGGACGCAGGCAGCGCACCGCATGGCCGCCGCTTGGGACAAGGGCGGCACCGGCGGGTGCCAGCTCCGCCAGCGCCGGCTCGGCGGACCGGCAGGCGTCGACCGCCGCCGGGCAGCGCGGCGCGAAGCGGCACCCGGCCCCGGTCTCGCCGGGCCGGGGTGGCCGCCCGGGGATGGTGGCCAGCGGCCGGGCGGCCCGCGGTACGCCGAGCGTCGGGGCGCTGTCCAGCAGCGCGACCGTGTAGGGGTGCGCCGGCGCGGCGAGCACTTCGCCCACCGGGCCCACCTCGACCAGCCGGCCGGCGTAGAGCACGCCGACCCGGTCGCAGGCCTGCCCGACCAGGGGCAGGTCATGGCTGACCAGCACGACCGCGGTGGCCAGCTCCGTGGCCAGGCCGGTGAGCAGCCCGAGCACCTCGTGCTGCACCGACGCGTCCAGCCCGGTCGTCGGCTCGTCCAGCACCAGCAGCCGGGGCCGGGTGGCCAGCGCGCAGGCGATCACGACGCGCTGCTGCTGCCCGCCGGAGAGCTGGTGCGGGTAGCGCCGGGCGAGCGCGTCGACGTCGGGCAGCCGTACCCGGGAAAGCAGCTCCCGCGCGCGGGCGGCGACCGCCTGGCGTGGCAGTCCCTGCGCCCGCAGCACGTGGGCGACCTGCCGGCCGACCCGCATCGTCGGGTCGAGCGAGCTCGCCGCCTCCTGGTGCACGAACGCGACGTGCGAGGCGCGCCAGCGGCGCAGTGCCGCCGGGCGCAGCGCGAGCACGTCGACGCCGTCGACGAGCACCCGCCCGCCGAGCACCCGGCCACCGGCCTCAAGGTGGCCGCCGAGCAGGTACCCGAGGGTGGTCTTGCCGCACCCGGACTCGCCGACGAGCCCGAACGTCTCGCCGGGCCGGACCGCGAGGCGGATGTCGTGCAGCACCGGCCCGGCGGGGTAGGCGACACTGAGCCCGTCCACCACCAGGCCCGGGGGCATGACCGGCCCGCCCGCCACCGGGCCGCCCTTGACCGGGCCCGCGGTCATGACCGGCCCAACTGGCGGCGGAGCCGGTCGGTGAGGAGCGCGACGGCGACGACGAGCGAGCCGATCGCGAGCGCCGGCGCGAGCACGGTCCACGGCGCGAGCTGGAGCCAGAGCCGGTTGTCGGCGACCGAGGAGCCCCAGTCCGGCGAGCCGGGCGGCTGCCCGAGCCCGAGGAAGGACAGGGTAGCCGCGGCGAAGATCGCGTCGCCCAGGCGGGTGGTGGCCTCCACCAGCACCGTGCCCCGGACGTTGGGCAGCAGCTCGCGGACGACCAGTGACCACAGTGGCTCGCCGCGCAGGCGGGCCGCCTCCACGTACGGCTTCTCCCGCTCGACCAGCGTCGCGGCGCGCACGCTGCGGGTCACCAGCGGCACGAACGCCGCGGCGATGACCAGCACCAGCACCGGTGCCGACCGGCCGAGCAGCGCGATGAACAGGACCGCCGCGATGATCACCGGGAACACCACGACCGCGTCGAGCAGCCGCATGACCAGCCCGTCGAACCAGCCGCGTACGGCACCCGCGAGCAGCCCGAGCGCGGTGCCGGCGGCCACCGACACGAGCGCGGCCAGCGGCGCGACCACGAGCACCGGGCGCGCTCCGGCGACCAGGCGGGACAGCACGTCCCGGCCGTAGTGGTCGGCGCCCAGCCAGTGGTCCGGCCCCGGGGGGAGGAACCGGTCCGCCGGCGCCTGAAGGTCCGGGTCGTACGGCACGAGGTGCGGCCAGAACGCCGCGCACACCACCCACGCCGCCACCACCGCGGCCGAGCCGACCAGCACCGGCCCCGGCCGGCGGGGGGCGTGCGTGGCGACGGCCATGGCTACCCTTCGCCGTCCAGCCGGACCCGCGGGTCGAGCAGCCGGTACGCGATGTCGGCGAGCAGCACGACGGCGAGGTAGAGCACGCCGAGCACCATCGCCGTCGCCTGCAACGTGGGTAGGTCCTTGGCCGTGGCGGAGGCCAGCAGCAGGGCCCCAATGCCCGGGTAGTTGAACAGCAGCTCCACCACGAGCAGGCCGCCGAGCAGGAACTGCAGCTGCACCCCGAGCGCGCTGGTGGCCGGCACCGTCGCGTTGCGCAGCACGTGCCGGCGCACCAGCTGAGCACCCGAGACCCCGCGCAGCCGGGCCGCCCGCACGTACGGGCTGGCCACCACGAGCACGGTGCTGGCCCGCACATGCCGGGCCACGTAGCCGGTGCACAGCAGCACCAGGCAGGTCGCGGGCAGCACCAGGTGGGAGAGGATGACCAGCGGCCCGTCCCCGGGAGAGGTCTGCGCCGAGGCCGGCAGCCAGCCCAGCTCGACCGAGAAGACGACGAGCAGCACCACGCCGGTGACGAACTCGGGCGTCGCGCCCAGGGCCAGGCTCACCCCGCTGATCACCCAGTCCACCGGCGTGTCCTCGCCCAGGCCGGCCAGCACGCCGAGGGCGAGCGCGACGGGCACCAGCAGCACGAAGGCGAGCGACGCGAGCATCAGCGACTGGCCGAGCCGGTCGAGCACCAGGTCCCGCACCGGCACGTGCAGGGTGTACGAGGTGCCCCAGGAGCCGGTGCCGAAGTCGGCCAGCCAGTGCAGGTAACGCAGGTACACCGGCTGGTCGAGGCCCAGCTCGTGACGCAGCGCGGCGACGGACTCGGCGCTGGCCTCCCGGCCGAGGACGGTCCGCGCGACGTCGCCGGGCAGCACGTCGGTGGCGAGGAACACCATCAGCGACACGCCCAGCAGGGTCGCCGGCACCGCGGCCACCCGGCGCAGCAGGAACCGTCGCATGTGGACCGGGGTCAGCGCTGGTGCACGCTGGAGAGGTCGACGGAGTGCGACGGGTGTGCCTGGACGCCGGTGACCTTCTTCCCGTTGTACGCCCGCACCGCACCGGCCCAGTACGGGATGACCACCGGCACGTCCTCGTGGAGGATCCGGGCGATCTCCTCGGCCCGCGTCTTGCGCTCGGCGTCTGTGGCCGCGTTGTCGTAGCCGATGGCCGCCGCGTCCAGCGCCGGGTTGGCGTACTTCGAGCCGTTCCAGATCCCGCCGGACTTGACCATCGGGATGATGAACTGGCTCGGCACCGCCCGACCGGCCCAGCTCACCAGGTTGGCCTGGGTGAACAGCCACGGCGTGTCCTTGGCCTGGTCGCCGCCGTAGAACTCGGCCGAGGTGCGCTGCGCCAGGTTGACCGTGATGCCGGCCTGCTTGAGCTGGTTCTGGATGGTGACCGCGTAGTCCTTGTTCGGCGGGTCGAAGGTGAGGGTGAAGGTGAGCTGGCCGACGCCGGCGGCCCGTAGCAGCTCGGCGACCTTCTGCCGGTCGAGCGCGCGCTGGGGCAGGCCGGTGGGCGCGGCCGGGAACAGCGGGGCGATCAGGTGGTCGTTGCCGAGCTCGCCCACGCCGCTGCCGGCGGACTGGAGCAGGGCGGGCCGGTCGAGCGCGTACGCGACGGCCTGCCGTACC
>DASSUC010000404.1:0-2904 GCA_035707405.1 Micromonosporaceae bacterium
GCACGGCACGGTCACCTTCGACCCCAACCTGCGGCCGGTGGCGCTCGCCCGGCCCGACTCACTGGTACGGCTCGAACGGCTGGTCGGCCTGGCCCACGTGGTCCGGCTGAGCGAGGAGGACGCGCTGCTGGCGTACCCGGATGCGACGCCGCTGGCCACGGCCCGGCGTTGGCGCGGCCGGGGCCCGGCGCTCGTCGTGCTGACCCACGGGGCGGGCGGGGCCACGGCCTTGTCCCCGGCGGGCGAGGTCAGCGTGCCCGCGCCGGACGTGACGGTGGTCGACACGATCGGTGCCGGCGACACCGCGATGGGCGCGCTGCTCGCGGCGCTGCACCGGCGGGAGGCACTCACCCCGGCCGCCATCGCCGCGCTGACCACCGCCGACCTCACCGGGATCCTGCGGTACGTGTGCACCGCGGCGGCGCTGGCCTGCACCCGGCCCGGTGCGGAGCCACCGACCGGCGCCGAGGTGGACGCGGCGCTCGCGGCGCCGGCCGCCAACCGACAGGCGTGACCAGAGGGACGGGTTTGAGCGGCGTCAGCCGGCGTCGGAGGAGTGGCCTGGGAAGAGGTGCGCGCTCGGGTCGATGACCACCGCGGCGTTGTTGACCGCGGTGGCGGCCTCGCCGAAGCCGGTGGCGATCAGCCGCACCTTGCCCGGATATTCCGTGATGTCACCGGCGGCGAAGATGCGCGGGCGGTTGGTCGCCATCGTGCTGTCCACGATGATGTGCCGCTTGCTCAGCTCCAACCCCCACTCGGCGAGCGGGCCCAGGTCGGCGGTGAAGCCGAGGGCCGCGACCACGGTGTCGGCCGGCAGCGTCCGGGGCTCCTGGCCGCGCGGGGCCACCTCGACACCGGTCACGCGGTCGGCACCGATGATGCGGGTGACCTCGGCGTTGACGATGATCTCGACCGGCAGCGTCTGCACCCGGGCGACCGTGGAGGCGTGGGCACGGAACTTGTCCCGCCGGTGGATCAGGGTGACCGACTTGGCCAGCGGCTCCAGTGCGAGCGCCCAGTCGAAGGCCGAGTCGCCGCCTCCGACGATCACGACGTCATGGCCGGCGAGGTCGGCCAGGTGCGGCACGAAGTAGACCAGGCCAGCACCGTCGAACGCGCGGGCGGCGGGCAGCGGCCGTGGCGTGAAGCTGCCCATGCCGCCGGTGACCAGAACCGCTCCACAGTGGAGCTGGTCGCCGTTGCTCAGGGCGAGCAGTGGCTTGCCGTCCTCGTAGGAGAGCTTCTCGGCGCGCACGTCGAGCAGGTACTCCGGGTTGAACTGGGCTGCCTGCTGGACCAGGTTGGCCACCAGGTCGCGACCCTTGATGGAGGGGAAGCCCGCCACGTCGAAGATCAGCTTCTCCGGGTACATGGCGGTGATCTGGCCACCGGGCTCCGGCAGCGCGTCGATAACCGCCGTCGACAGCCCACGGAACCCGGCGTAGTAAGCCGCGAACAGGCCCGTCGGGCCTGCTCCGACAATCGCCAAGTCGATCTCGCGCATCCACCTCACCCCGACGACACCGTACGTGTCGGCCTCCGGCCCGGGCAACACCGCCTGTGCGCGCCGCAGCCACCCACCCTTTCACCTGCTGTTTGGCGGATATCGGCGCGCCGCGATGGCGTACCGGGCTCAATGGCGCAGGCCGAGCTCAGCGTGCGCGGTGCCCGAAAGATCCCAACGTCGCTCGGCGGACCAGGCTCCGCCCTCGAGCCGGTCGAGCGCGATCACGGCGTCGGCACGCTCGCTGTTGTGGCAGACGGCCAGCCCGCCGTCCGGGTCCCGGTAGTCGACGGCGAGAGTGCGCTCGGGCGGCAGCCGGACCTCGATCCGCAGCCGCAGGTCGCCGGAGCCACCGACCACGCTCCACCGCGGCAGCTCCAGCCGGGCGTGGAAGGACAGCGCGGACAGCAGCGGGTCGCCACCCGGCCAGTCCACCCCGCCGAGGCGCAGCCGGACGAACGGCAGCGGGCGCAGCCGGCGCAGGCCCGGGCGCATGGACACCGCGGCGACCACCTCCACCAGGTCTCCGCCGCCGAGGTCGGCGTGCAGCCAGCCCCACCGCCGGGCGTTGCCGTGCCCGTAGATGCGCGCCGAGGCCCCGGGCGCGTCGACCAGCTCCAGCTTGGTGCCGTCGAAGCCGAGCTGGCCGGTGAAGGTGGCGGCCGGCACCGGCACGATGGCCGCGGCCGGCAGCAGCTGCCGCCGCCAGGCCCAGCGCGGGAACGTGTACAGCGGTGGCCCACCGCCCGCGCCGGCCAGCTCCCAGGAGACCTCCCCCGCCGCGCCGGCCAGCCGGGACGGGGTCATCGACACGCCGGCCGCGTCGAACACGGCGTCGCCGGTGGGCGGCTGCCACGGCACCGGCCCGAACCTGGCCAGGACCGGCGGCCGGTCGACCGGGAAGACCCCGGCCCAGCCGTGCGCGTACGCGGGGGTGCCGTCGGTCGGCGCGACCAGCTCGTGGTGCAGCCACAGGCCGGTCCCGGTCGCCGGGTCGGTCAGCGTGGTGTACCAGACCTCAAGCCGGCCACGCTGCCCGCGCCAGCACGAGCCCATCAGCTCGGACGGGTCCATGGCACACTCCTCACCCAGCTCAGGCCCCACCCGCCGGGGCCGGGTCCGGCTCGCGGTCAGCAGGATCGCCGGTGGCACGGGTACGCAGGCCGCGGCGGCGGAACACGATCGCGGCGAGGGCGCCGCCCAGGAAGCCGAAGAGGTGGCCCTGCCAGGAGATGCGCGAGTCGCCCGGCAGGATGCCGGTGATCTGCCAGCCGTAGACCAGGCCGATGAGCACCGCCACGCCAATGTTCCACCAGCTGTGCTCGACGAGCCCGCGGCAGAGCAGGTAGCCCAGGTAGCCGAAGACCACCCCGCTGGCGCCGATGACGATGGACCCC
>DASSUC010000405.1:0-9475 GCA_035707405.1 Micromonosporaceae bacterium
GGCGAGCCAGTAGCGTTGGTGTTGGAAGGGGTAGGTGGGTAGGTCGATGGTGCCGGGGGTGGGGTGGGTGGGGAACCAGCTGGTCCAGTCCACGGTGGTGGCGGTGGTGTGCAGTTGGGCCAGGGCGTGGGCTAGGGCCTCGTCGTCGGGGTGGTGGCGGGTCAGGGTGGCGAGCATGGGGGCGGGGTGCTCGGGCAGGGTGTGCCGGGCGGCGGTGGTCAGGACCGGGTCTGGTCCCAGCTCGAGGTACGCCCCGGCGTGGGGGCTGGTGTGGGTCAGTGCGGGGTGCAGCTGGACCGGTTGGCGTAGCTGCTGGGCCCAGTAGTCGCCGGTGGTGATGTGGTGGTCGGCGGGCTGGCCGGTGAGGTTGCTGACCAGCTCCAGGGTTGGTGGGTGCAGTTGTAGCCGGCTGGCTGCCTCGCGCAGGGGGTCCAGGACGGGGTCCATCAGCGGGGAGTGGAACGCGTGGCTGACCGCCAGCCGTCGGGTCCGCCGGCCGCGGGTGGCCCAGGCCTGGCAGAGCTGGTCCACCAGCGGTGCCGGGCCGGAGACCACGGTGCTGTCGGGGGTGTTCACCGCGGCGATGGCCACCGGCCCGTGCGGGTCGAGGTCGAGCTCGGTCGGGGTGGCCTGGATGGTGGCCATCGCCCCGCCGGGGGGCAGCTGGCCCATCAGGGTGGCCCGGGTGGCGACCAGCCGGCAGGCGTCGGGCAGGTCCAGCACCCCGGCCACGTGGGCCGCGGCGAGCTCGCCGACGGAGTGGCCCAGCACTACCTGCGGGCGCACGCCGAGGCTGTCCAGCAGCCGGGCCAGGGCGACCTGCAGGGCGAACAGCCCGGCCTGGGCGTAGGTGGTGTGCTCCAGCACCGTCGCCGGCCCGTGGAAGACGACCTGCCGCAGCGGGTGCGGCAGGTGCGGGTCCAGCAGGGTGCACACCTCGTCGAAGGCCCGGGCGAAGACCGGGAACCGCTGGTGCAGCCCGGCGCCCATGCCCACCCGCTGGCTGCCCTGCCCGCTGAACAGCCACACCATCCGCCCCGTCCCTACCCGCCCGGCCTGGCCGGTGACCACCGCGGGGTGCCCCTGACCGGCGGCCACCGCCCGCACCCCGCCCAGCAGCTGCTCACGGTCGCGGCCGAGCACCACCGCCCGGTGCTCGAACAGCGACCGGGTCCGCAGCAGCGACCACCCCACGTCCACCGCCGACACCCCGACCTCACCGGCCACCCGCGCCCCCAACGCCGCCGCCTGCGCCCGCAACGCCGCCTCACCCCGCCCCGACACCACCCACACCACCACCGACCCACCCACCCCCACCGACCCGTCCGGCTCGGCAGAGGCAGCGGCCGGCTCAGCACCGGCGGCGGCCGGTTCGGCAGGGGCAGCGGCAGGGGCTGCGGGCGGTTCGGCAGGGGCGGCGGGCGGTTCGGTCGCCTCCGCGGCAGGTTCGGCAGGTTGCGGGGCCTGTTCCAGGATCAGGTGGGCGTTGGTGCCGGAGATCCCGAAGGAGGACACCCCGGCCCGCCGCGGCCGGTCCACCTGCGGCCACGGCACCGCCTCGGTCAGTAGCCGTACCGCGCCGGACTGCCAGTCCACATGCGGGCTCGGCCGGTCAATGTGCAACGACGCCGGCAGCAGCCCGTGCCGCATCGCCAGCACCATCTTCACCACACCCGCCACACCCGCCGCCGCCTGTGTATGCCCGATGTTCGACTTCACCGACCCCAGCCACAACGGCCGCCCCGGCGACCGGTCCTGCCCGTACGTGGCCAGCAACGCCTGCGCCTCGATCGGGTCACCCAACGTGGTCCCCGTCCCATGCCCCTCCACCACATCCACATCCACCCCAGACAGTCGAGCATTCGCCAGCGCCTGGCGGATCACCCGCTCCTGCGACGGCCCGCTCGGCGCGGTCAACCCGTTCGACGCCCCGTCGGAGTTGACCGCCGAACCCCGCACCACCGCCAACACCCGGCGCCCGTTACGCAGCGCATCCGACAACCGCTCCAGCAGCACCAGGCCGACACCCTCGCCCCAGCCGACCCCGTCAGCCGCCGCAGCGAACGACTTGCACCGCCCGTCGGGAGCCAACCCGCGCTGCCGGGAGAACTCCACGAACGTGTTCGGCGTGGCCATCACGGTGACCCCGCCCGCCAGCGCCAGCAAGCACTCGCCCTGCCGCAGCGCATGACAGGCCAGGTGCATGGCCACCAGCGACGAGGAGCACGCGGTGTCCACCGTCATCGCCGGACCCTCAAGACCGAATGTGTAGGCCAGCCGGCCCGACACCACGCTGGGCGTGCTGCCCGTCATGAGCCGTCCCTCGACGCCCTCCGGCATCCGTCCCAGGAACCGGCTGCCGTAGTCGTCGTACATGACCCCGACGACCGCCGCCGTCTGGCTGCCCCGCAGGCTTGCCGGGTCGATGCCGGCACTCTCAAAGGTCTCCCAGGCCGTCTCCAGCAACAGCCGCTGCTGCGGGTCCATCGCCACGGCCTCGCGCGGGCTGATCCCGAAGAAGCCCGCGTCGAACTGGGCCGCGTCGTAGAGGAACCCGCCCTGGCGGGTGTAGCTCCGCCCGGTCCGGTCGGGGTCCGGGTCGAACAGCTCCGGCAGGCCCCAGCCGCGGTCCGCGGGAAACTCGCCAACCGCGTCCCCGCCCGAGACCGCCAGCTCCCACAGCCCCTCCGGGGAGCCCACCCCGCCGGGGTAGCGGCAGGCCATCCCCACGATCACGATGGGATCGCCATCGGCGGCGGGTGCGGCGACCGCCGGTGCCCGCGCCGCTGCGGCCTCACCGAGCAGCTCGGCGCGCAGGTACCGGATGAGCGCGCCGGGTGTCGGGTGGTCGAAGATGACGGTGGCCGGTATGCGCGCACCTGTCGCCGCCTTGAGCCGGTTCCGCAGGTCCAGGGCGGTCAGCGAGTCGAAGCCGAGATCCTGGAAGGCTCGGTCCAGCTCGATGGCCTCGGGCGCGGGGTGCGCCAGCACCGTGGCGACCTGGTCCCGGACCAGGTCGACGACCGCACGGTCCCGCTCGGCAGCGGGCAGGGCGGCCAGGCGTTGCGTCAACGCCGCCGCCGGGGACTCGACGGCGGGGCGGACCGGTACGCGTACCATCCGCCGCAGCACCGGCGGCAGCGGGCCCGTGGCGGCCTGCGCGCGCAGCGCCGCCACGTCGAACCGGGCCGCCACCACCACCGGGTACGGGGTGCGAAGTGCCGCGTCGAGCAGAGCCAGCGCCTCGTCGTCCGCCATCGCGGCAGCCCCGGAGCGGCGCATCCGGGCCCGGTCGGCGTCGTCGAGGTGGTCGGTCATCCCACCGGACGACGCCCACAGGCCCCAGGCCAGCGCGACCGCGGCCGGTCCCGCGGCACGGCGGTGCTCAGCAAGGGCGTTGAGGAAGGCGTTCGCCGCCGCGTAGCTGGCCTGTCCTCCGCTGCCCACAATGGACGCCGCAGAGGAGAACAGCACGAACGCCGCCAGGTCGAGGTCCTTGGTCAGCTGGTGGAGGTGCCATGCCCCGTCCACCTTGGGGGCGAGTACGGCGTCGACGCGTTGCGGGGTCAACGCGGTCACCACGCCGTCGTCGAGCACCCCGGCGGCGTGGACCACCGCGGTCAGCGGGTGCGCCTCAGGGATGGTGGCGAGCAGGTGGGACAGTGCCTCGGGGTCTGCCACGTCGCACGCGGCGGCCCGGACCTCCGCCTGCCCGGCCAGCTCCGCGGCGAGCTCCTCGACCCCCGGCGCGCGCCCGCCGCGGCTCGCCAGGATGATGTGCCGGACACTGTGGACAGTCACCAGGTGCCGGGCGACCAGCCGGCCCAGCGCCCCGGTGCCGCCGGTGACGAGGACCGTCCCGTCGGGGTGGAGGGCGCGCGGCGCGGCTGCGGGGTCGGAGGAGACCCTGGCCAGATGCGGCACCCGGACCGCCCCGGCCCGGACCGCCAGCTCGGTCTCGGCGCTCGCCGCGGCGACTGGCAGGGCGGCGGGCAGCGCCTGGCGGGACGCCGCGTCGCCGTCGAGGTCCAGCAGCAGGATCCGTCCGGGGTGTTCGGCCTGCGCGGCGCGGACCAGCCCCCACACGGCAGCGGTGGCCAGGTCGGCGGGGCGCTCGTCAGGGTCGGCGGCGACCGCGCCGCTCGTCACGATCACCAGGCGGGCCGGGCCGAGCCGGTCGTCTGCCAGCCACTCCTGGAGCAGCCCGAGGATCCGGTGGGTGGTGGCGCGCACCACCGCTGGTGGCTCACCGGCGCCGGCGTCAGCCAGGCATGGCGCGATGACGAGGTCCGGGACGGACTCTCCGGCGGAGACCGAGGCGCGCAGCGCGGCGAGGTCCGGGTGGGCTGCGACGCCATGCCGGCCGGTGGCGAGGCCGAGCTCGTCCGGACCCACAACGGCCCAGGTGGCGGTCGTCGCGGGGGGCTCGGCGGGGGCGGGCAGCGCCCGCCACTCCAGACGGTGCAGCGAGTCGCCGAGGGCCACCCCGGCGGCCCGCCACCGGGCGGCGGAGACGGTACGCAACCCGAGCGACCCGATGGTGGCCACCGCGGCACCACTCTCGTCGGCGAGCGTCAGCGTCATCTCGTCCGGGGCGGTGGAGCTGATCCGCACGCGCATGCGGGCGCCGCCGGCGGCGAACAGGCGTACGCCGTTGAACGAGAACGGCAGCCGGACCGACCCCGGTTCGTCGGCTCCCCCGACGAGCGCTTCCACCAGGTGCAGCGCGCTGTCGAGCAGGGCGGGGTGCAGGGCGTACCCGTCGATGCTGCCGCGGTGCTCGGGGCCGAGCCGGACCTCGGCGAACGCGTCCGCACCGAGCTTCCAGGCCGCGTGCAGGCCGCGGAAGGCCGGCCCGTACCGGTAGCCCTGCCCGGCCAGCCTCTCGTACAGCTCCGCGACGTCGACCGGCACCGCGCCGGCCGGCGGCCACGGCGCGGCGGGCAGGACCGCCGGCCCGGCCGGGGTGGCCGCGTGCGCCAGGACACCGGTGGCGTGGCGGTGCCAGGTGTCCGCGGTGGTCGGGGCCTCACCCTCGCCCGCCGGGCGGGAGTAGATCGTCACCGCCCGCCGGCCGGACTCGGCGGCGGTCACCACGAGCTGGATCTGGACCGCTCCGGAGGGCGGAAGGACCAGCGGCGCCTCCAGCGTGAGCTCGTCGAGCAGGTCGCAGCCGACCTGCGTACCGGCGGCCAGGGCCAGCTCCAGGAAGGCGGTGCCGGGCAGCGGCACGCTCCCGGCGATGCGATGGTCGGCCAACCAGGCATGGGTACGCAGCGACAGCCGGCCGGTCAGCAACAGCCCACCGTCGGCGGGCTCCAGCACGGCGCGCAGCAGCGGATGCGCGGTGCTCCCCAGCCCGGCGGCCCGCACGTCTGCGGTCGTGTCCACCATCGGCAGCCAGTACCGCTGCCGCTGGAACCGGTACGTCGGCAGGGGAACCCGCCTGCCTCCCGCGGGCAGCGCCGCGGAGAGGTCGACCGCGCCGCCGTCGACGTGCATCGCGGCCAGGGCGGCGAGCAGGGTACGGACCTCGTCCTGCCCTTTTCGCATGGCGGCGGCGAACACCGGCGCGGCCTGCTCCGCATCCCCGGTGACCAGGCAGTCCTGGGCCATCGTGGTGAGCACGGCGTCCGGCCCCAGCTCCAGGTAGCGCACCACCCCGGCCTCGTCCAGGGTGCGCAGGCCGTCGAGGAACCGCACCGGCTGCCGGGCGTGGCGTACCCAGTAGCCCGGGTCGCCGAGCTCGGTGGCGTCGGCTACCGCGCCGGTGAGGTTTGAGACCAGCGGGATCCGGGGCGGGTGGACGGTGAGCCCCGCGGCGACCGCGCGGAAGTCCTCGAGCATCGGGTCCATCAGCGGCGAGTGGAACGCGTGGCTGACCCGTAGCCGCCTGGTCTTGTGCCCCTTGCCGCGCAGCGCCTGCGCGACCTCCTCGACGGCCTCGCCGTCGCCGGACACCACGACCGCGGCAGGGCCGTTGACCGCGGCGACCGCGACCCGGTCGGCCAACTCTGTGACGAGTGGACGGACCTCATCCTCGGTGGCGTCGACGGCGACCATGGCGCCACCGGGCGGCAGCGCCTGCATCAGCCGGCCCCGGGCGGCCACCAGCGCGCAGGCGTCCGGCAGCGACAGCACGCCCGCCGCGTGCGCGGCGACCAGCTCGCCGACGGAGTGGCCGGTCAGGAACTGAGGCGTGAGGCCGAGCGACTCGACGAGACGGTAGAGGGCCACCTCAACGGCGAAGAGGGCCGCCTGTGTGACACCGGTGCGGTCCAGCTCCCCGGCGTGCGGGTCGCCGTCCGCCGCGAGGACGATGTCGCGCAGCGGACGCCCGAGCAGCGGGTCCAGGTGCCCGCAGGCCTCGTCGAACGCCGCGGCGAACACCTCGAAAGCCCGGTGGAGCCGGCCGCCCATGCCCGGGCGCTGGCTGCCCTGTCCGGTGAACATGAACGCGGTGCCGCCCACCCGCGCGGGCGTCCCGGCGCGGACCACCGTGGGCAGGCCCCGGCCGTCAGCCAACGCGGCCAGGCCGGCGCAGAGCTGGTCACGGTCTGCGCCGAGCACCACCGCCCGGTGCCCGAGCGCGGCCCGGGTCCGCGCCAGCGACCAGCCCACGTCGACCGGGTCCAGCCGGGGAGCTGCGGCCACGTGCCCGGCCAGCGCGGCGGCCTGCTCCCGCAGCGCCCGGTCGTCACGCCCCGACAGCGCCCACGCCACCATGAGCCCGTCCGGCAGGTCTGCGTCCGTGGCCACCGGCCGCGCATCAGCCGGTGCGGGTGGCTGCTCCAGGACCAGGTGGGCGTTGGTCCCGGAGATGCCGAACGAGGACACCGCGGCCCGGCGTACCCGGTCTCCGCGCGGCCAGCCAACCGGCTCGGTGAGCAGGCGTAGCGCGCCGGTGCTCCAGTCCACATGCGAGGTCGGCTGGTCAATGTGGAGAGTGGCCGGCAGCATCTCGTGGCGTAGCGCCATGACCATCTTGATCACGCCGGCCGTGCCCGCGGCACCCTGGGTGTGCCCGATGTTGGACTTGACCGCCCCCAGCCAGAGCGGCCGGTGCGGGGGCCGGTCCTGCCCGTACGTCGCCAGCAGCGCCTGCGCCTCGATCGGGTCCCCCAGCCGGGTGCCGGTGCCGTGCGCCTCCACCGCGTCCACCTCGTCCGGCGACAGCCGGGCGTTCGCCAGCGCCTGGCGGATCACCCGTTGCTGCGAGGGACCGTTCGGCGCGGTCAACCCGTTGCTGGCGCCGTCGGAGTTGACCGCCGAGCCACGGATCACCGCCAGCACCGGATGGCCGTTGCGCTGCGCGTCCGACAGCCGCTCCAGCAGCACCAGGCCGACACCCTCGGAGAAGCCGGTGCCGTCGGCCGCGTCCGCGAACGCCTTGCAGCGCCCGTCCGGGGCCAGCCCGCGCTGCCGGGAGAACTCGGTGAACACGTGCGGGATGGTCATCACGGTCACCCCGCCGGCCAGGGCGAGTGCGCACTCGCCCTGGCGCAGCGCCTGGCCGGCCAGGTGCATGGCCACCAGCGACGAGGAGCACGCGGTGTCCACAGTGACCGCCGGGCCTTCCAGGCCGAAGGTGAACGCGACCCGGCCCGACAGGACGCTCGGGGCGTTGCCGGTGACCAGGTAGCCCTCGGCGCTGCGGTCCAGGTGCGGCGGGCTGAAGCCGGGCAGCGCGGTCCCCACGTAGACGCCGGTCCGGGAGCCCTTCAGCGCGGTGGGGTCGATGCCGGCACGCTCGAGCAGCTCCCAGGAGACCTCCAGCAGCAGCCGCTGCTGCGGGTCGATCGCCAGCGCCTCGCGGGGGCTGATGCCGAAGAGGTCCGCGTCGAACTCGCCCGCGTCGTACAGGAACCCACCGGTACGGGCGTACGTGGTGCCGGGGTGGTCCGGGTCCGGGTGGAACAGGCCTTCCAGGTCCCAGCCGCGGTCCGTGGGGAACTCCCCCATCGCGTCCCCGCCGGAGCGGACCAGCTCCCACAGCGCCTCCGGCGAGGCCACCCCGCCCGGGTAGCGGCACGCCATGCTGACCACGGCCACCGGCTCGCTGGACCGCTCCTCCACCTCACGCAGGCGCTTGCGTGTCGTGTGCAGGTCACCGGTGACCCGCCGGAGATACTCGACAACCTTCTCGTCACTGACGGCGGCGGTCATGACAGGCCAAGCTCACTGTCGATGAAGTCGAGGATCTGAGCCGCGGACGCGGTCTTCAGCCGCCGCACCGCGTCGCCGTCGTCGACCGGACCGTCGTCGACCGGGACCCGCCTCGCCTTCACCGCCGCCAGCAGCGTCTCCAGCCGCGCCAGCACCGCATCGGTCAGGTCCTCGGTGGCGGCGGTGGACAGCGCGTTCTCGACCCTGGCCAGCTCCTTGAGGACCGCACCGCCGCGGTCCCGGTGACCGGGCGCCTCCCCGTTGGGCGAGAGCTGCCGGCGCAGGTGGTCGGCGAGCACGGTCACCTCCGGGTAGTCGAAGACGAGAGCGGCCGGTAGGCGCAGGCCGGTGGCTGCGGCGAGCCGGTTGCGCAGCTCGACCGCTGTCAGCGAGTCGAAGCCCAGCTCCTTGAAGGTGGCATCGGCGTGCACAGCTCGGGAGTCGCCGTGCCCCAGCACGGTCGCGGCGTGCCCGCGCACCAGGTCGAGCAGGATCCGGTGCTGCTCGGTGGGTGGCACTGCGCGCAGCCGGGCCGACCAGTCCGTGGGCCGCTCACCGGTGGAGGCGGTCCGCCGGCTGCGTGTGCCGCTGCCGGCCAGGGAGCGCAGCGCGGGCGGCAGTGCGGCGGCAGGCTGCCTGGCCAGGGCCCGGGTGTCGAGGTTGTAGGCGAGGAGCTGCGGATGGCCGTCGCCGTACGCGGCGTCGAGGAGCGCCAGCCCCAGGTCCGTGCCTGTGGGGTTGATCCCCAGCCGCCTGATCCGGGCCAGGCCGGCCTCGTCCAGCCGCCCGGTCAGGTCGCTGGTGGTCGCCCATAGTCCCCAGGCGATGGACAGCCCCGGCAGGCCGAGGGACTGGCGGTGAACGGCCAGCGCGTCGCAGAACGCGTTGGCCGCGGCGTAGTTGGCCTGGCCCGGGGTGCCCAGGGCGGACGCGAAGGAGGAGAACATGACGAAAGCGGCGAGGGGCAGGTGCCGGGTTGCCGCGTGCAGGTTGGCCGCCGCGGTGGCCTTGGCCGCCCACACCCGGGCCAGCCCCCGGGAGGTCTGCGCCGACAGCACCGCGTCCTCGAGCACCCCCGCGGCGTGGACCACCCCAGTCAACGGATGCTGCGCATCCACCCCCTCCACCAGCCGGGCCACCGCCACCGGGTCGGCCACATCCACCGCGACCACCCGCACCTGGGCTCCCAACCCCTCCAGCTGCGCCACCAGCTGCCCCACCCCCGGCGCCTGGTCCCCGCGGCGGCTGGCCAGCAGCAGGTGACGCACCCCCCACACCCGCACCAGATGCCCGGCCACCAACCCACCCA
>DASSUC010000406.1:0-2269 GCA_035707405.1 Micromonosporaceae bacterium
ACGAGGTTGGTGCCGGTGTCACCGTCGGGCACGGGGTAGACGTTCAGCTCGTCGATCTCGCGCTGGTGCCGGCGCAGCGCGTCGAGCCCGGCCGCGCACCAGCGGCGCACCGCGGTCGCGTCGAGACTGTCCAGCACGTTCGGAAAGCCTACTGGCGGCGTACGACATCTGGGACTGGCCAGCTCCGGCGGGCCTCCACGGGCCTCAGCGGGTGCGGTTCGCCGCTGCCCGCGTCGATCGGGTAACCTGGCCAGGTTGTCCAGAACTACTCAGGAGTAAGCCGTGGCTAGCGTGTGCGACGTCTGTGGCAAGGGGCCGGGCTTCGGCCACAACGTGTCCCACTCGCACCGGCGGACCAACCGCCGCTGGAACCCGAACATCCAGACGGTGCGTACCCCGGCCGGCGGCGGCACCACCCGCAAGATGAAGGTCTGCACCTCCTGCATCAAGGCCGGCAAGGTCGTCCGCGCCTGAGCCGGGGCCGGACCTGGCCGGAGCCGGTCAGAGGGTTCCGGCCCGGTCAGAGGGTTCCGGCCCGGTCAGAGGTTCCGGCCCGGTCAGAGGTTCCGGCCGAACGAGACGCAGCCTTCCTCGCCGCGGTAGTAGCCGAAGTTGGGAATCTGCTCGTAGCCCTCGCACGCGTAGAAGGCGATCGCCTCAGGCTGCGCGCTGCCCGTCTCCAGGATCATGCGCTTGCGCCCGAAGGTGCGCGCCGACTCCTCCACCGCGGCGAGCACGGCCCGCGCCACGCCTCTGCCACGGGCCTGGGGCGCCGTGTACATCCGCTTGACCTCGGCGATGTCGTCCGTGTCGCCGTGTGAGCGCCAGCCCCCGCAGCCCACCGGCACGCCGCCCAGGTACGCCACCACGAACCCGCCCTCAGGGGGATCGAACGCCGTCGGGTCGACGGGGGTCTCGTCCGCGCTGCCGTACCGCTCGGCGAGGTCACGCATTGCCGCGGCCACCAGTTCCTGAGCCACCGGGGCACCGAACCGGACCGGTTTAATCATGATTTGCGCCACGAGGGTAGAGGGTACGTGGTATGGGCTAACGAAAGTGGTCCCATCCTCGAACGTCCTGGAACTGCTCGCCGTCCACGGTCACTCCCTCGCCCTCGCGCACCCGGCCGACCTCGCGCCACGGCTCGGGCAGGGCCACGCCCGGCGGGAACGTCGCGACCAGGGCGTGGTCGTCACCGCCGGCCAGCACCCACGAGTACGGGTCGACGCCGAGCGCAGCCCCGGCGTCCCGCATCGCCGCAGGCACCGCCAGCGCATCCCGGAACAGGTCGACGGCGACCCCGCTGGCGGCGGCCACGTGCCCGACATCGGCGACCAGCCCGTCCGACACGTCGATCATGGACGTGGCCCCGGCCCGCGCCGCCGCCGGCCCGGCCCGGTACGGCACGTCCGGTCGCCGGTACGCCTCCACCAGCAGCTTCGGCGAGCGGAAGCCACGGGAGAGCACGGTGTACCCGCCCGCGGCGTGCCCGAGGCGCCCGGCCAGCGCGACCGTGTCCCCGGGCCGGGCGCCGCAGCGCAGCACCGGTGGTAGCCCCCCCAGGTCGCCGAGGGCGGTGACCGCCACGGTCAGGGTCGGGCTCGCGGACATGTCCCCACCGACCACCACCGCACCGGCCGAGGCGGCCTCCGCGGACAGGCCCTCGGCCAGCTCCTCGGCCCACCGCACGGCGGTGTCGGCCGGGGCGCAGAACGCGACCAGCAGCGCGGTCGGTGCCGCGCCGAGAGCCGCGACGTCGGCGAGGTTGGCCGCCGCCGCCCGGTGTCCCACGTCAGCCGCTGTGGACCAGTCCCGCCGGAAGTGCCGCCCCTCCACGAGCACGTCCGTCGAGGCCACCACGCGCCCGTCCGGCGCGGCCACCACCGCCGCGTCGTCGCCGGGCCCGACCAGACAGGCCGGGCCCGTACCGAGCCGGGCGACCACCCGCGCGATCAAGCCGAACTCACCGGTCTCGGCGAGGCTCATCCGCCCGGCCCTCCCCTCCCCGCGGTGACCACTGTGTCTCCTGCCGTGCGGTAGTTTCACGGGCGACGCCCGCTGGTGGCGCAGAAGGAGTCGTGTCGTGGTCCAGGCCTACATCCTCATCCAGACCGAGGTCGGCAAGGCGCGTGACGTGGCCGCCGCGATCCGCGACATCTCCGGCGTGGTCCGGGTGGACGCGGTCACCGGCCCGTACGACGTGGTGGTGCTCACCGAGGCGCGCAGCGTGGACGAGCTCGGCAAGATGATCGTCAGCAAGGTGCAGCTG
>DASSUC010000407.1:0-13582 GCA_035707405.1 Micromonosporaceae bacterium
ACGTCCCAGACGGTGCGTTCCTAACGCGGTCTTACCCTATTAGACCGCCTCCGACGATCATGCGCTAGATATCGACCGAAAGCCAACTCACGTGTACGTCTTTTGTCAGCTACCCGATACCGTGTTGCGCCATGACGACCCTGGACCTGCGCGAGGCTGTTCACCGCGCCCGGGTCGACCTTCTGAGGTGGGCTTTTCTCGTCGTGGCCGGGTTGGCACTGACGTTTTCGGCGGTCCGAAGCGGCGCCCGACTCGCAACCGCTGGCGCCCCGTTCCTGGGGTACTACCACATTGAGGCCGGTCTCTGCACCTTCATGGCTGTGGCGTTCGCCACGGCCATCCTTGTCGTTGGCGCACGGGGCTGGTTCGACCGGGCGCCCTGGTATGTGGTCCTGTTGTCCGGGTACGCCGCCGCGCTCGGCTGGGCGCTGGCCCTGGCGCTCGGGGACGGCCTGGACGGGCTGACCCGGGCGCTGCGACCCGCCGACTCCTACCTCGGCGACATCGCCGACATCGGCGGCGACCCCTCAGGCTACCTCGCCTCGTTCACCAGCAGGACCGCGGAGCACGCGGAGGCCACCCGAGGGCATCCGCCCGGCCCGGTGCTGCTGCTGTGGGCACTGCACCGGGCGGGGGTGACCAGCCATCTCGCCCTGGGGCTGCTGGTCACCGCGGTCGGTGCGGCCGCCGTACCGCTGGTGCTCTCGGCCGTCCGGGGCGTCTGCGACGAGCCGGCCGCGCGGCGCTACCTGCCGGTGCTCGCCCTGGCCCCGTACGCGGTATGGGTGGCGGTGAGCCTGGACGCGGTGGTCGCGGCGCTGGGGGCGGCGATGGTGCTCGCGGGCGTACGGGCCAGCGACAGCTCCCGCTCCGGGGCCGGCGCCGCCGCCTGGGCCGTGCTGTGCGGCGCGCTGCTGGGCCTCACCGCGCTGCTCTCCTACTCTGCGCCCTGGCTGGGCCTGTCGGTGCTGTGCCTCTACTTCGCCCGCCGGCGCCCGTTCCTGAACCTCGCCACCGCGCTCGGCGCGCTGGTGCCGGTCCTCGGTGTGGACCTGGCCGGCTTCGGCTGGGTGGAGGGCCTGCTGGCGGCCCAGGCCGACCACGCCAGCCGGGTGGGCCCGCACCGGTCGGCGCTGTGGTGGAGCGGGCTCAGCCTGGCCGTGCTGCTGCTGGTCACCGGGCCGCCGCTGGTGGCCAGCCTGCGCAAGCTGCGCAACACACCGGGCTGGCCGTTCCTGGTGGGCGCCGGCGCCGCGGTGGTGTTCGCGCTGGCCGCCGGCTTTGCCAGGGGCGGCGTCGAGCATGCCTGGCTGCCGTTCTTCCCCTGGCTGACCGTTGCCGCGGTCGCCCCTGAGCGCCAGGGCGGCCCGCCCCCACCGGCGCCGCTGCTGCTGGCGGCGGTGGGTGCGGCCACCGCGGTCGCGGTCGAGGCGGTGCTGACCACACCCTGGTGACCGCACGGTCGCACCGCAGCCGGCGGCTACGCCAGCTCCACCAGCTCGAGCAGGTCGTCGCTCCAGATGTCCTCGACCCCGTCCGGCAGCAGGATCGCCCGGTCCGGCTTGAGCGCCTGCACCGCGCCCGGGTCGTGGGTGACCAGCACGATGGCGCCGGGGAACCGGGCGATCGCGTCGAGCACCTGCTCCCGGCTGGCCGGGTCCAGGTTGTTCGTCGGCTCGTCCAGCAGGAGCACGTTCGCGCCGGAACAGACCAGCGTCGCCAGCGCCAGCCGCGTCTTCTCGCCGCCGGAGAGGACCCCGGCCGGCTTGTCGACGTCGTCCCCGGAGAACAGGAACGCCCCGAGGATCTTGCGCAGCTCGCCGTCGGTACGCTCCGGCGCCGCCGAGCGCATGTGCGCAAGCACCGTACGGGCCACGTCGAGCTGCTCGTGCTCCTGGGCGTAGTAGCCCATCCGCAGCCCGTGCCCGGGCTGCACCTCGCCGGTGTCCGGGGCCAGCTGCCCGGCGAGGATGCGCAGCAGGGTGGTCTTGCCCGCGCCGTTGAGCCCGAGGATGGCCACCCGGGAGCCGCGGTCCACGGCCACGTCGACGTCGCAGAAGACCTCCAGCGAGCCGTACGACTTGGACAGGGCGCGGGCGGACAGCGGGGTCCTGCCGCACGGCGCCGGCGAGGGCAGGCGCACCTTGGCCAGCTTGTCGCCGGCCCGCACCTCGTCCAGGCCGGCGAGCAGCCGCTCGGCCCGGCGGGCCATGTTCTGCGCGGCAACGGCCTTGGTCGCCTTGGCGCGCATCTTGTCCGCCTGCGCCATCAGCGCGCCCGCCTTCTTCTCCGCGTTGGCCCGCTCGCGCCGCCGCCGCCGCTCGTCGGTCTCGCGCTGCTCGAGATAGGCGCGCCAGCCGACGTTGTAGACGTCCATCGTGGACCGGTTGGCGTCCAGGAACCACACCTTGTTGACAACGGACTCCAGCAGTGCCGCGTCGTGCGACACCACCACCAGACCGCCCTTGTGCCCGGCGAGGAAGCCGCGCAGCCAGGTGACGGAGTCGGCGTCCAGGTGGTTGGTGGGCTCGTCCAGCAGCAGGGTCCCGCCGCCGGTCTCGGTGGCGTCGCGGAACAGGATCCGGGCCAGCTCCACCCGGCGGCGCTGCCCGCCGGAGAGGGTGCGCAGCGGCTGGCCGAGCACCCGGTCGGGCAGGCCGAGGTTGGCGCAGATGCGGGCCGCCTCGGCCTCGGCGGCGTAGCCGCCGAGGCTGGCGAAGCGGTCCTCGAGCGCGCCGTAGCGGCGCAGCAGCCCGTCGCCGCGGGCGCCCGCGGTGGCCAGCTCGGCCTCCACGGCCGTCAGGTCGGCCAGCAGCGCGTCCAGGCCGCGCGCGGAGAGCACCCGGTCCCGGGCGGTCATCTCCAGGTCGCCGGTGCGGGGGTCCTGCGGCAGGTAGCCGACCTCCCCCCGCCGCTCGACCTGCCCGGTGAAGGGCAGGCCCTCCCCGGCCAGCGCCTTGAGCGCTGTGGTCTTGCCGGCGCCGTTGCGCCCGACCAGGCCGATCCGGTCGCCGGGCTGCACCCGCAGCGTCGTGCTGGCGAGCAGGATGCGCGCACCGGCGCGCAGCTCCAGGCCGGTTGCACTGATCATGACGGAGGCTCGCTTTCTGCGGGGAGGCTGGCAGGGCATGCGTCTGCACCGGCCGGCGTCACGTCCGGTCGGTGCGGGGCAGGTCAGCCTTCGCAGCGCAGCACGGCGACGAGTCTACCGGGTGCCCGGCGCGCCGCCACCGGGTTACCGATCGGGCGCGGCGGGTACCACCTCTCACTGTCAGGTATGGACCGGCGATCGAGGGTGTCATGGAACTCAACGAGCGGGCGGACATCGATACCAGTCAGGTCGAGGACCGGCGCGGTTCAGGCGGGGGTTTCGGCGGCGGCGGGTTCCGGGGCGGTGGCCTGCCGATCCCGATCCCGACCGGCCGGGGCGGCATCATCGGCACGATCATCGTGATCGCCCTGATGCTGCTGGGCGGCGGCTTCTTCGGCAGCAACATGCTCGGCGGCGACGGCGGCGGCACCGGTGACAACACCGACATCGAGAAGACCTGCGCCCGGGACAACCCGGACCGGCTCAAGCAGGTGGAGTGCCGCAACGCCCTGTTCATCAACTCGATCCAGAACTACTGGCAGTCGGCGCTGCCACAGACCATGGGCAAGCCGTACGAGCCGGCCAAGACGGTCTTCTACAGCCAGGCCGTCAGCTCAGGGTGCGGCCAGGCCGACTCCGGCGTGGGCCCGTTCTACTGCCCGGCCGACCGCCAGATCTACATCGACCTGACCTTCTGGGAGCAGCTGGCCACCCAGCTCGGCGCCCGCGGCGAGTTCGCCCAGCCGTACGTGCTGGCCCACGAGTACGGCCACCACGTGCAGACCCTGCTCGGCACCGAGGCCCAGGTGCGCCGCGCGCAGCAGCGCGACCCGGCCAACGCCAACGCCCTGTCGGTGCGCATGGAGCTGCAGGCCGACTGCTACTCCGGCGCGTGGGCGAAGAACGCCACCCGGACCACTGACGCCGGCGGCCAGCCGATCTTCAAGAGCATCACCCAGGACGACATCAACCAGGCGCTGGAGGCGGCTGCCGCAGTCGGTGACGACACGATCCAGAAGAAGTCCGGCGGGCCGGTCAACGAGGAGGAGTTCACCCACGGCACCTCCGCGCAGCGCCAGGAATGGTTCAACCGGGGCTTCGCCAGCGGTGACCCGAAGTCCTGCGACACCTTCGGCAACGCCGTCTAGGCCGACCTGAGCACCCCCGGCCCGGGCCCGTCGGGTCCGGGCCCGTTGGGTCCGGGCCGGTTGGGTCCGGGCCGGTTGGGTCCCCGCTCAACCGGTCCGGGCTCGGGCTCAACCGGCCCCGGCTCAACCGGTCCCAGCTCAACCGGTTCCGGCTCAACCGGTTCCGGCTCAACCGGTCCGGGCTCGGTGGGCTCGGGCTCGATGAGCCGGATCCGGACCGCCCGCGCCATCCGTACCGCCTCGACCAGCACGGCGTGGCGCGGCTCCGGGACGTCGAGGAAGCGCTCGGACAGCCGGGTGGCCACCGGGGCGAGCCGGCGGTCGGCGAGGATCGCGTCGACCGTACGCCGGTCACCGCCGGCCACCACCGCCGCCAACCGCCCGGCCGCGGGCACCAGCACCCGTACCGCGGTATCGGCCGCGTGGGCCGTGGCGGCCCGCGCCTGGTTCTCCCGCCGCCGGGCGAAGCGCCGCTGCGACCAGCCACCGGCGGCGGTACGGCCCTGCACGTAGTGGCTGTCCACCTTCGACGCCACCAGCCGGGGCCCTTCGGCGAGGCCGACCGCGACGCCGCCCCGGCGCGCCAGCAGCAGCCCCAGCTGACGGGGCACGGTCACCGCGGACAGGAAGCTGGCGATGTCGTGCCCGGGTGGGCTACCGGGCGGCGGGTGCAGCTCGGCGACGGCGCCGTCGTACGCCGCCACCAGCAGGGTCGGCTCGGTCGGGTTCACCGCAATCGAGCCGTGCCGCTCGACGAACCCGTCCAGCCACCGTTCCAGCCGCTCCGGGTCCACCTCAACCCAGCGGCCTCCGCCCGCCGCCGGTCTGCCACCCACACCGCGACCGTACGCGATGATCTGGGGATGGCTGAGCCGAACCCGCCGCTCGCGGCCACCGTCCTGGAGCGCCTGACCGCGGTGTACGGCGGCGCGGCCGACCCGGCGCGGGCCGGGCCGATGCAGGCGTACATGCGTGACCAGTTCCCGTTCCTGGGCATCCCGTCGCCGTTGCAGAAGGCGCTGGCCCGGCAGGTCGTCGCCGGGCTCCCCCGGCCGGCCGAGGCGGACCTGCGGGCGGTGGCCCTGGGCTGCTGGGCGCTACCCGAGCGGGAGTACCAGTACTTCGCCTGCGGCCTGCTGCGCCGGCACGCCCGGGCCTGCTCGGCCGGCTTCCTGCCCACCGCCCGGCACCTGCTGGTGCACCGGTCGTGGTGGGACACCGTGGACACCCTCGCCGCGCATCTGGTGGGCCCACTCGTCGCGGCGCACCCGGCGCTGGTGACCGCCGTCGACGCCTGGGCGGTGGATGAGAACCGGTGGCTGGTGCGCGCCGCGCTGCTGCACCAGCTCACCTACCGCGAGGCGACCGACCCGGTGCGCCTGTTCCGCTACTGCACGGCGCAGGCCGGCCACCCGGACTTCTTCGTACGCAAGGCGATCGGCTGGGCGCTGCGGGAGTACGCGAAGGCCGCGCCAGCCGCCGTGCGCTCGTACGTGCACGCGCACGAGTCCCGGCTGTCCCCGCTGTCCGTCCGCGAGGCGCTCAAGCACCTGGGCTGACCCGGCCCGCGCCAGGGTCAGCCGGCGAGCAGCGCGACCGCCAGCAGGGCGATGAGGCCGCTCGATGCGAGCGCGGTGACCAGCCGTCCGTGCGGCCCGGTCAGCACCCGGCCGACCAGCGAGCCGCCCCCGGCGAGCAGCAGCTGCCAGCTGGCCGACGCGGCCAGCGCGGCGGCCACGAACACCGCCGCCTCGGCCGGCTCCAGCGCCCCGGCCGAACGCCGGCCCAGCACCAGGGCGCCGAAGTAGACGATGGTCATCGGGTTGAGCAGGGTCAGCCCCAGCAGCGCCCCGAACGCGCGGGCCGGCGTACCCAGGGTGGTCTCGTCGGCGCGGGCCTGGACGGGTCCGCGGCGCCGGCCCAGGGCGGTGGCGGCGGTGCGCGCGGCGAGCGCCAGCAGGACCGCGGCGGCCAGCCAGCGCAGCGGCGTCGCCACCGGCTCGACCAGCCGGGCGAGGGCAGCGCCGCCGAGCACGGCCGCCAGCGCGTAGAGGCCGTCCGCCGCGGCCACCCCGAGCGCCGCCCCGGCGCCGACAGCTGGCGAGGTGCGCGCGGCCAGCGAGACGACGAGTACGGCGACCGCCCCGACCGGGATCGCCACCCCGTAGCCGGCGAGCAGCCCGGAGACGAATGCGTCGGTCACAGAGAGCGAGCCTGGCACGCACCAGCCTGCCGAAGCGAGCGACTAACGTGCGAGGGACCCATGATCGTTGGACGGCTACCGCGAAGAAACGCCGGGAAGACTGTCGGCAGGCGTCCAACGATCAAGCAGTGCCCGGCCCCTCAGACGTTGAAGCCCAGTGCGCGGAGCTGCTCGCGGCCCTCTTCGGTGATCTTGTCGGGTCCCCACGGGGGGAGCCAGACCCAGTTGATCCGGATGTCGTCGACCAGGCCGCCGCCGGGACCGGTGCACAGCGCCTGCCGGGCCTGGTCCTCGATGACGTCGGTGAGCGGGCACGCGGCAGAGGTGAGCGTCATGTCGAGGGTGGCGACGTTGTCGTCGTCGACGTGTACGCCGTAGAGCAGGCCCAGGTCGACCACGTTGATGCCGAGCTCGGGGTCGACCACGTCGTGCATGGCCTCCTCGACGTCGTCGACACTGGCCTTGGTGGCGGTCATACCGCACCTCCCACGCTCGTCCCAGCCGCCCGCGCGGCTCCACTGCTATCGGCCGCCCGCGCGGCACCGTCACCATCGGCCGCCCGCG
The DNA here is from genome assembly GCA_035707405.1 of Micromonosporaceae bacterium. Taxonomy (GTDB): domain Bacteria; phylum Actinomycetota; class Actinomycetes; order Mycobacteriales; family Micromonosporaceae; genus DASSUC01. The sequence continues at coordinate 7,007 of DASSUC010000407.1, forward strand.
AGGCGGCATCCTTGAAGGCCATCCACGGCAGCAGCGCACACTTCACCCGGGCCGGGTAGCGCGCAACGCCCGCGAACGCGACCCCGTCACCCAAGACTGCCTCGTCCGCCTTCACCTCGCCACGGCCGCCGACCATCTCCGCGAACGCCTCATGCACCCGCAGCGCCTGCGCCAGCGGCCGGCCGGAGCACTGCTCGTGCAGCACGCTCGCGGACGCCTGGCTGATCGCGCAGCCGATCCCGTCGTACGAGATGTCCTCGACAGTGGACCCGCCCAGCCTGACCCGTACGGTCACCTCGTCCCCGCAGGTCGGGTTCACGTGGTGGGCCTGCGCCTGGAAGGGCTCGCGCAGCCCGCGGCCGTGCGGGTGCTTGTAGTGGTCCAGGATGATCTCCTGGTAGAGGTTGTCCAGCTGCATCACCCGAACATCTCCCGCACCTGCTCCAGCGCGTCGACCAGCGCGTCGACCTCCTCGGTCGTGGTGTAGAGGTAGAACGAGGCCCGGGTCATCGCGGCCACGCCGAAGCGCGCGCAGACCGGCCGCGCGCAGTGGTGGCCCACGCGCACCTGCACGCCCCGCGCGTCGAGCACCTGCCCCACGTCGTGCGGGTGGACCCCGTCGAGGGCGAAAGAGATCGTGCCACCCCGGCCCACCGGCGACGCCGGCCCGAACACCCGCAGCCCGGGCACCTTCGCCAGGGCATCCAGGGCGTACGCGACCAGCTCCTTCTCGTGCCAGGCGACGGCCGTCATGCCGATGCCGGACAGGTAGTCCACGGCCGCACCCAGCCCGACCGCCTGGGCGATCGGCGGGGTGCCCGCCTCGAAGCGGGCCGGCGGGGCGGCGAACGTGGTCCGCTCCATGGTCACCGTCTCGATCATCGAGCCGCCGCCCAGGAACGGCGGCATCTCGGCGAGCAGCTCGCCGCGGCCCCACAGCACCCCGATGCCGGTCGGGCCGCACATCTTGTGCCCGGTGAACGCGATCAGGTCCGCGCCGAGGTCGGCAACGTCGACCGGCAGGTGCGGCACGGACTGGGAGCAGTCCAGCAGCACCAGCGCGCCGACCTGGCGGGCCCGCCCGGTGATCCGCGCGGTCGGGTTGACCGTGCCGAGGATGTTGGACACGTGCACGTACGAGACGATCCTCGTACGCTCGTTGACCAGCTCGTCCAGGTTGGACTCGTCGAGGCGGCCGCCGTCGGTGATGCCGAACCAGCGCAGCCGGGCGCCGGTACGCTCGCACAGCAGCTGCCACGGCACGATGTTGGAGTGGTGCTCCATCTCGGAGATCACCACCTCGTCGCCGGGGCCCAGCGCGAAACGGCCTTCCCGCGCGTTGACGAACGCGTACGCCACCAGGTTGATCGCCTCGGTGGAGTTCTTCGTGAACACCACCTCGTCCGGCGAGGCCGCGCCGATGAACGCGGCCACCTTGGCGCGCGCGCCCTCGTACGCCTCGGTCGCCTCGGTGCCGAGCGTGTGCACCGAGCGCGCCACGTTGCCGTTGTGCCGTGCGTAGTGCTCGGCCATCGCATCGAGCACCGGCCGGGGCTTCTGGGACGTGTTCGCCGAGTCGAGGTAGACCAGCGGGTGGCCGTTGACCGTCCGGCCCAGGATCGGGAAGTCGGCCCGCACCGTCGCCACGTCCAGCCGGGGCACCTCGGCGAACTGCGGCATCCCGGCGGGAATGCTGACCGCGGTCATGTCGCGGCCCCGGCCCGCGCCGGGCCGGCACCGGCCAGGTAGCGCTCGTACCCCTCGGCCTCCAGCCGCTCGGCCAGCTCCGGGCCACCCTCCTCGACGATGCGCCCGCCGACGAAGACGTGCACGAACTCCGGCTGCACGTAGCGCAGGATCCGGGTGTAGTGGGTGATCAGCAGGACCCCGGTCTCGCCCGACGACCGCACCCGGTTGACCCCCTCGCTGACCACCCGCAACGCGTCGATGTCCAGGCCCGAGTCGGTCTCGTCGAGGATCGCGACCTTCGGCCGCAGCAGCTCCAGCTGCACGATCTCGTGCCGCTTCTTCTCCCCGCCGGAGAAGCCCTCGTTCACGTTGCGCTGGGCGAAGGCCGGGTCCATGCCCAGCCGCTCCATCGCGCCCTTGAGCTCGGCGCCCCAGGTGCGCAGCTTCGGCGCGGTGCCGTCCAGCGCGGTCTTCGCGGTGCGCAGGAAGTTGGCCACGCTCACCCCGGGGACCTCCACCGGGTACTGCATGGCGAGGAACAGCCCGGCCCGGGCCCGCTCGTCCACGGTCAGCCCCAGCACGTCCGCCCCGTCCAGGGTCACCGACCCGCGGGTCACCTCGTACTTCGGGTGGCCGGCGACCGAGTACGCGAGCGTCGACTTGCCGGAGCCGTTGGGGCCCATGATGGCGTGCGTCTCACCGGCACGCACGGTCAGGTTGACCCCGGCCAGGATCGGCTTGGGCGGCCCGTCCGGCAGCCGTACCGACACGTGCAGGTCACGAATCTCCAGAACGCTCACGGTGCGGTCACTCCATTGCTCGGTGTCAGCGACACGTAGACATCGCCGTCGCGGATCTCGACGGGGTAGACAGGGACGGGTCGGGTGGCGGGCAGCCCGGTCGGCGCGCCGGTGCGCAGGTCGAAACGGGAGCCGTGCAGCCAGCACTCGAGCGTGCAGCCGTCGATGTCCCCCTCGCTGAGCGCGACCGCCTCGTGCGAGCACTGGTCGTAGACGGCGAAGAGCTCCCCGGCCCCGTCCGGGCTGTCCCCGTGCACGATGGCCAGCGGCGTGCCGTCCACCATCACGGCGATCGCGCTCCCCTTGGGAACGTCCTCAGTGGAGCAGACCCGGATCATCACGCACCCACCTCCGACAGCCGGGCGTCGATGGTGGCGGCCAGCTGCTCGCGCAGCTCCACCACCGGGACCTTGGCCAGCAGCTCCGCGAAGAAGCCGCGCACCACCAGCCGGCGGGCCCCGGCCTCGGGGATCCCCCGGGCCATCAGGTAGAACAGCTGCTCGTCGTCGAAGCGGCCGGTCGCGCTGGCGTGCCCGGCGCCGACCACCTCACCGGTCTCGATCTCAAGGTTGGGTACGGAGTCCGCCCGCGCCCCGTCGGTGAGCACCAGGTTCCGGTTGACCTCATAGGTGTCCGTGCCGGTCGCCTCCGCCCGGATCAGCACGTCGCCGACCCACACCGTGTGCGCCTGCTCCCCCTGCAACGCCCCGCGGTAGCTGACGTAGCTGCGGCAGTCCGGCACGCAGTGGTCGACCAGCAGCCGGTGCTCCAGGTGCTGGCCGCCCTCCTGCCCTAGGACGCCTTCCTGGCCGGCGGCGGCGCCGGTGGCGAAGTAGACCCCGTAGAGCTGGGCGTCACCGCCCCGGCCGGCGTACTCCACGCTGGTGAACTGGCGCACCAGGTCACCGCCGAGGGCGACCTGCACGTGGGTCAGCCGCGCGTCCCGGCCCAGCCGGAACTTCACGTGCTGGGCCTGCACCGCGTCGCCCGCCCAGCCGGCCACCGTCACCAGGGTCAGCCGGGCGCCGTCACCGACGCTGACCTCGACGTTGTCCGCGAGCGTGACCGACCCGGCCTGCTCCAGCACCAGCGTCGCCTCGGCGAGCTGCCCCACGTCGACGACCGTGTGGCCGAAGGACAGCGGCTCGGCCCCGGCGCCGGTGGCCCGGACCAGGACCGGCCCCGGCGGAGCGGCACCCTTGGCCACCGACACCACCAGCGCCTCGGCGAACCGGCCGTAGGCGAGCGCGCTGACCCGGTCGAAGGGGACCAGCACCGACCCGGCCCGCACCGCGTCCCGGGCGACACGCTGGATGCCCACGCCCTCAGGCAGCTCACCGTGGTCGTACCGCAGCTGTGCGGCCGGGGCGCCGCCGTCGCCGGTGACCAGCCCGCGCAGCCGCCGCAGCGGGGTGAACCGCCACTCCTCCTCCCGACCGGTCAGGGCCGGGAAGTCCGCGACGTCGTACGAGCGCAGCGCGTGCGCCTTGGTCCTGGGCTGGCCGGCGCTCCCAGGCCGGCCAGCGGTCCCGGGCTGGCCCACCGTCTCCGGCGGCGCAACGAGAGTGTCGGTCATCAGCCGACGGCCCCTTCCATCTGCATCTCGATGAGGCGGTTGAGCTCCAGCGCGTACTCCATCGGCAGCTCCTTGGCGATCGGCTCGATGAAGCCGCGCACGATCATCGCCATCGCCTCGTCCTCGGACAGGCCCCGGCTCATCAGGTAGAAAAGCTGGTCGTCGCTGACCTTCGAGACGGTCGCCTCGTGCCCCATGGACACGTCGTCCTCGCGCACGTCCACGTACGGGTAGGTGTCGGAGCGGGAGACCGTGTCCACCAGCAGCGCGTCGCACTTCACCGTGGAGCGCGAGTGGTGCGACCCCTCCAGCACCTGCACCAGCCCCCGGTACGAGGTCCGGCCGCCGCCCCGGGCGATCGACTTGGACACGATCGTCGAGGAGGTGTGCGGCGCGGCGTGCACCATCTTCGCGCCGGCGTCCTGGTGCTGCCCCTCGCCCGCCATGGCGACCGAGAGCACCTCGCCCTTGGCGTGCTCGCCGGTCATGAACACGGCCGGGTACTTCATGGTCACCTTGGACCCGATGTTGCCGTCGACCCACTCCATGGTCGCGCCCTCGTGCGCCACGGCCCGCTTGGTGACCAGGTTGTAGACGTTGTTCGACCAGTTCTGGATCGTCGTGTAGCGGCACCGGGCACCCTTGCGCACGATGATCTCCACGACCGCGCTGTGCAGCGAGTCGCTGGAGTAGATCGGCGCGGTGCAGCCCTCGACGTAGTGCACGTACGCGCCCTCGTCGACGATGATCAGCGTCCGCTCGAACTGCCCCATGTTCTCGGTGTTGATCCGGAAGTACGCCTGCAGCGGGATCTCCACGTGCACGCCCTTCGGCACGTAGATGAACGAGCCACCGGACCAGACCGCGGTGTTGAGGGCGGCGAACTTGTTGTCGCCCACCGGGATCACCGTGCTGAAGTACTCGCGGTAGAGGTCCTCGTGCTCCTTGAGCCCGGTGTCGGTGTCCAGGAACACCACGCCCTGCTGCTCCAGGTCCTCCCGGATCTTGTGGTACACGACCTCGGAGTTATGGACGACCAGCCCCTCCGCGATGAAGTTGTGCGGCCCGTCCACCTCAATGTCGTAGACCGGCTCGACCTCGTACGGCTCGATCGACGCGATCCTGGCGAAGCCGAGGTGATCCGTGCAGTGGCGGCGGAACGTCGTGCCCCGCGCCGAGGTGTTCGACTGGAAGTACGACCGGCGGCCGAACCGGGCGGTCCGCTTGGGGTTATGGCAGCCGAGCCGGTCGAAGTCTCCGGTGATATGCAGCCGGTACCCGTTCACCAGGCGGTCCGGGTCGGTGGGGTGGACGCTGGTGAACCCGTGCGGCCCGGCGACCCGCAGCTCGGCCAGCTGGGCCAGCTCGGCGACCTGCTCCAGCAGCGGCACGTTGACACTGGTCAGAATCACCGGGCCGGAGTCTGCCGGGCCGACGTACCCGTCCGCGTCGACCAGCCCGCCGAGGAACGCGAGCCGCTCCTCAAGCGACAGCCCGTAGACCCACGCCGGAACCTGCTTGGTGTGCGACGTGCCACCAAAACCGAGTGCCCGCAGCCAGCCGACCAGCTTCTTGGAGTTCACCACCAGCCGGTACCGGTCACCACCGAAGGTCGCCCGCAGCTCAAACTGCTCCCGCACGATCCGGGTGATCTCCGCTCTGACCTCGACATCGGTGTCCGGCACAGCGAACTGGACCCGGTGCGTACGACCAGCGGACTGGAGGTTGCCGTCGCCCAGATAGAACCCCAGCAGCCACAGCAGATCGGGCGTCGTTGTCTCGGGACCGAACCCGGCCGTCTCGCGCAGCACGTGCGGCACGCCGAACTCTGGCAAGCCCCGGGGCACCGCGACCAGGTCACCCGGCTTCAGCTCGGCAAGGGTCTTCCACCGGCGGGCGTAGCGGGCCCGCTGGCGACCGGGCCGGCGCTCGTCGACCAGGCAGAGGAACGGATGGTTGTCGGTGGAGCGGATGGTGCGGTTGCCCACCTTGACCTCGTACGTCAACCGCGTGTCGGTCTGCGCCGCAGCCCGTACCCGTGCGACCTGGAACCGGTCACGCTCCTCGTCGTAGGCGAACACCTGGTCGCCCGGCTCGATCTCCTTGATCCGAACAATTCCCCGGTTAGTAGTCCAGATCCGGGTAGAAGCGGACAAACATTCGTACTGGGCCGCCACGCCGGCGACGAGGCGCTGCTTCTCCGCCTCGGGGATGCCCAGCCGGTCATAGGTGTTCTTGATGTCCTCGGGCAGCTCCTCCCAGGACGTCGCCTGCTTCTCGGTGGAGCGCACGAAGTACTTGATGTTGTCGAAGTCGATCCCGGACAGGTCGGCGCCCCAGGCCGGCATCGGCTTGCGCCGGAACAGCCGCAGCCCCTTCAGCCGCAGGTCGAGCATCCACTCCGGCTCGTTCTTGCGGGCCGAGATGTCCCGGACGACGTCCTCGTTGAGCCCGCGGCGCGCCGAGGCGCCGGCCAGGTCGGAGTCGGCCCAGCCGTACTCGTACCTGCCC
>DASSUC010000408.1:0-2878 GCA_035707405.1 Micromonosporaceae bacterium
CCACCAGGCGCGGCAGGGCGTGGTGGCAGACCAGGTACGTCGGTCGCAGGTTCAGCCGCAGCTGCGCCTCGAACTCCTCGACCGGGGTCTCGTGCACGAGCCCGCCGGCCGCGTACCCGCCGACCAGGTTCACCACGGCGCGCAGCGGGCGGTCCGGGTCGCCGGCGGCGGAGCCGACCGCGGCGGCCACGGCCGCCGGGTCGAACAGGTCGGCCGGCACGTACTCCACGCCCTCGACAGGGGAGCGCGGCGCGGAGACGTCCGGTGCCACGACCCGCCAGCCGTCCACCGCGAGCCGCCGGACCACCGCACCGCCGAGACCACCCGAACCGCCGGTGACCAGCACGGTATAGGACATGGCGAACACCCTACGATGACCGAATGCGCGAGTTCTCCGTCCCGCCCGTGGTCACTATCGGTGATGCCGCGAACCTGACCGACCCGGTGTGGGACAACGCCGCGGCCGCTCCCGGGGTCGCCCAGTTCGCCCGGCGCACCGACGTGGGCTGGCAGGACGTGACCTGCGCCCAGTTCCGGGACGAGGTGGTGGAGCTGGCCCGGGGCCTGGTCGCCGCCGGGGTCGAGCCCGGCACGCGGGTCGGCCTGATGAGCAAGACCCGGTACGAGTGGACGCTGGCCGACTACGCGCTGTGGGCCTGCGGCGCGGTGAGCGTGCCGATCTACGAGACCTCCAGCGCCGAGCAGGTCGAGTGGATCCTGTCCGACTCCGGCGCGACCGCCTGTCTGGTGGAGACCGACGCGCACGCCGCGACGGTCGACGGCGTGCGCGGCTCGCTGCCCGACCTGGCGCAGGTGTGGCGCATCGACGCCGGCGACCTGGACCGGCTGGTCGCCGGCGGCGCCGGCGTCGAGGCGGCCACCGTGGAGCAGCGCCGCCGGGCGGCCACGGCCGACGACATCGCCACGATCATCTACACCAGCGGCACGACCGGCCGGCCAAAGGGCTGCGTGCTGACCCACCGCAACATGTACTCCGACATCGCCAACGCCATCCCGGGCCTGGCCAACCTGTTCCGCGAGGGCTCGTCGACGCTGCTGTTCCTGCCGCTGGCGCACTCGTTCGCCCGGCTGGTCCAGATCGGCATGGTGCAGGCCCGGGCCAGGCTCGGGCACACCGCCGACGTGAAGAACCTGGTCACCCACCTGGGTGAGTTCCAGCCCACGTTCGTGCTGTCGGTGCCGCGCGTGTTCGAGAAGGTCTACAACACCGCCAAGCAGCGCGCCCACGCCGACGGCAAGGGCAAGATCTTCGACCGGGCCGAACGGGTGGCGATCGCGTACAGCCAGGCGCTGGACTCCCCCGGCGGGCCGGGCCTGGGCCTGCGGGCGCGGCACAAGCTGTTCGACACCCTGGTCTACGGCAAGCTGCGGGCCGCGCTCGGCGGCCGGTGCGAGGCGGCGATCTCCGGCGCGGCGCCGCTCGGGGTCCGGCTCGCGCACTTCTTCCGCGGCATCGGGGTCACCATCTACGAGGGGTACGGCCTGACCGAGACCTCCCCCGCGGTCGCCGTCAACCTCGAGCGCGAGATCAAGATCGGCACGGTCGGCCGGCCGCTGCCCGGGGTCACCGTGCGCATCGACGGCGACGGGGAGATCCTGATCCGGGGTGACCTGGTCTTCCGCGGCTACTGGAACAACCCGTCCGCAACCGCCGAGGTGCTCGACGGCGACGGGTGGCTGCACTCCGGCGACCTCGGCGCTCTCGACGACGACGGCTACCTGCGGATCACCGGGCGCAAGAAGGAGATCATCGTGACCGCCGGCGGCAAGAACGTGGCCCCGGCCGTGCTCGAGGACCGGCTGCGCGCGCACCCGCTGGTCAGCCAGTGCATGGTGGTCGGCGACGGGCAGCCGTTCGTGGCCGTGCTGGTCACCATCGACGAGGAGGCCTGGCCCAGGTGGCTGGAGCAGCACGGCCACCCCGCCGGGCGGACGGTGGCGCAGATGCGCGACGACCCCGGCCTGCGCGCAGAGGTCCAGCAGGCGGTCGACGAGGCCAACCGGGCCGTCTCGCAGGCCGAGTCGATCCGGGAGCTGCGCATCCTCCCCCGCGACTTCAGCGAGGCCACCGGGGAGCTCACCCCGTCGCTGAAGGTCAAGCGAAGCATCGTGCTGAAGGAGTACGCCGACGAGATCGCCGCGATCTACCGCCGCTGACATGACGATGGCCTACCGCGGGGACGACGGCTGGTCGGCCCCCCAACGCCTGGCGCTCACCGTGCGCGCCGGCATGCTCGGCCTGGCCGCGGTGCTCACCGTCATGCTGACCCGCGACGTGGCGTACCTGCTGTGGGTCGCCCTGCTCGCGGTCGCCGGCGTGCCGGCGCTGCTGGCGCCCCGCCACGTCGTGCTGGCCCCGCTGGGCCGCTTCGCCGAGGTGGTCGTGCTGGGCGTCGCCGCGAGCGCGATCGCCGCAGCGGCCGACCAGGCCGGCACCGCGCCGGCCGGCTACGGCGCCACCGCCGTCCTGCCCTACCTCACCGTGCCCATCACCACCGCGGCCATGCAGCGCCGGGCGGTCGAGGCGGCGATCCTGATCGGCGTCACCGCCACCACGCTGGCCACCTCCGGGGCGCTCACCGACGCCGGGTTCGGCGTCCAGCTCACCCAACCGGGGTACGTCTCGGCCGCCGGCACCTGGCTGCTGATGGCGGGCATCGGCACGGCCAGCGCCGGGGCCGTGCAACGGGCCGCGTTCGCGCGCGACAGCGTGCCACAGCCGTACGCCGAGGCGACCCGGCTGCTCACGCAGCTGCGCAGCGTGGCCCGGCAGCTGCCCGGCGCCACGCTGGACCCGGGCGGCATCGCCGAGCACCTGCTCGAGGAGGTGCGCACGGTGGCCCGGGTGGACCGCTCG
>DASSUC010000409.1:0-6120 GCA_035707405.1 Micromonosporaceae bacterium
GCCGCCAGCCTGCTACCGGGCCTCCTGACAGCTACCCGGACCGGACTTTCACCGGCAAGCGACGACGAGCTTAAGACCAGGTCATGGCCACTACCTCATGACCACCTCCAAGTCACTGGACGCACGCGATCGCGATCTTGATGTGCATAGGGCGTGAGATACTGCGGGTCCATTGCTCTGACCGACGATCTAGGCGGTCACCTCAGCCGGAACACCGGGCGGCAGATGTGGGCCACACCCGCGACCACGGTGACGTTGGGCGCGTCCCGGCAGGTGGTCTCGAAATCCCACCCCAGACAGCAAGACCGCACGTCGCGCGCCCAAGCTCATTACCTTGACGGCCATAGTTCGTCTCCAACCTGGAGCTCAGCTGATCGTGATGGAGAAGGTACGTTCGGCGAATACGCCGACCGAGTCGGTGACCCGTACGAGGAACGAGAACGTCCCCGCCGTGGTGGGCGTACCGGTGATCCGGCCCGGGCTGGCGGTCAGCGACAGGCCGGGCGGCAGCTGGCCCGAGCGCAGCGACCACGTGTAGCCGGGCACCCCACCGTCGGCGAACAGGTTCCCGCAGCAGTAGAACTGGCCAACGGTCCCCGGCGAGAGCGCGTCGCTGATGTTCGTGATCACGAGTGCGCGCGGCGGGTTGATCCGGATCGAGAACGACTCCGTGTCGCTCGCACCGGTGAAGTCCCGCACCCGCAGCGTGAACGCGAACAGCCCCTCTGTCGTCGGCGTACCAGTGATGCCACCGGAGCTGACACCCTGCGTGAACAGGGTGGTGCCGGGTGGGATCTGGCCTGCGACGACGCTGAACTGGACTATCGCCTCCGACGTGCGGCAGCCGGTCGTCGAGACGAACCAGGTGTTCAGCGTCCCGACGTTGCCGTCCACAAAGGTCTCCGGAGTGATCGTGCAGGTGCTCGGCGGAGGCGGGGGCGAGCCGACCGTGCATCCGGCCAGGGTCGCCGTGGCCGCCGTGGCCGAGCCGTCATTGACGTCGACGGTGCAGTCGGCGGGGGCGGTGAAGCCCGCCCGCTCGACCCGGAACCGGCCGTCTCCCCCGCTCGAACCCATCGCCACACCGTCCACGGTGATCGTCCGGTTCGGCGCCGCGGTGCCCTCGATCCGCAGCTTCCCGTCCTTGAGCTCGGCCCGGGAGACACTCACGGCGGCATGCCCGACCCCGGGCACGGCGAGCGCCAGCAACACCCCGGCCACCAGCACGAACGCGGACCGCAAGAGCCCGGAACGCCCGGACGGCGAGACTGGACATGGCACACCAGCGCGCGTATTCGTGGTCATCTACTCTCCCCAGCAGCGTCAGTGCCGCCCCGCGGGCCGCTTCACCCCGATATACGCCAAGCCGGTGCATGCCGGTTCAAAGCACCGGCCAGCCAGCGCCGGGCCGCTGGCGCAAACTGGCCATAAGCCATCGGGTACGCCTGGCGAAAGTCCAGCACAACCAGGGAGTCGCTGTGTGGGAGTCCACCGAGGATCTGCAACGGCTCCAAGAGCTGCTGGACCGTAGCGCGGCTCAGATGAGCAGTGCCCAGCTGCGGCACATCTTCCCGCCGGAGCGTCACCTCACCGCCGAGGAGGTCGTGGCGCTGTTCCCGACTCGGCAGGTCGGTGCCATGGCCACGGTGACCAGCGCCGGCGAGCCCCGGGTGGCACCGGTCGACCTGCTGATGCTCCGTGGCCGGCTGCTCGCCTCCACCCCCGCCAGCAGCTGGCGCGCCCGGCACCTCGCGGCCCGTCCCGCGGTCAGCGTGACCTACTACGACGGTGACGACATCGCGGTCATCGCCCACGGCACCGCTATGTTGCTGCGTCCCGGCGACCCCGGCTTCGCCGACGCGGACGCCGCCTGCCGCGCGGTCTACGGCAGCAGCGTCACCGACTGGAGCCCCGACGGGTGCTACCTCCTCGTCGACGCCGACCGGCTCTATGCGCAGTCCCGCCGTCGCGGGAGTCGTTGATCCGACACGGCTTCGCGGTCCAGGCGGGCGGTAGCCATCTGCGTGACCTCGCCGGAGTGTGGCACGTTTACTGGTTATGAGCGGTCGTCCAGTCCCCATGCGTGTTGGCGAGATCGAGCTGCTGGTGGAGACGACCACGATGCCGGGGTCGGAGCGGACGTCCACGCTGGACAAGGCCGGCCAGCGGGTGGTGGACGGGTTCGACCGCGCCCAGGACGCGATCGTCGAGGTGGCCTCCACGGTCGCGAGCACGGTGTCGCGGCTGGCGGCCCGGTCGGCGCGGCCGGACCGGGTGGAGGTGGAGTTCGGGCTGAAGTTCACCCTGCAGGGCAACGTGATCGTTGCCGGCGGCTCGGGTGAGGCGGCCCTGCGGGTGCTGGTCAGCTACGACGCCACCCGGACCACGAGCCAGAGCCAGGACCCAGCGGGTACGGACGGGCCGGCGTGAGCGCAGACCCTCGGATCCCGCCATATCTCGGCCGGCTGCTGACCTCCGACGGCGAGCCGGCCGGGACCTGCTTCCAGGTCGCGCCCAGGGTGCTGGTCACCGCCTGGCACGTGCTGGACGACCTCGGCGCCGGCAGCCCCGAGTCCGTAGTGCCGGTCGACAGCCTCGACGGTGGCCTGCCGGCGGCCGAGGCGCGCGTGCTGCGGGTGGACCCGCTGCATGACCTGGCGGTGCTGCGCCGCGCGGAGCCGCTGACCGGCTCCGTCGCCGGGCTCGCCGCGACCGATGCGGTGCCGATGCTGACCCCGGTCCTGGTGACCGGCGTGGCCAAGGTGCCCGACCCGGCGTACCAGTTTGACTGGCTGGACGCCCCCGGGACCTGGCAGGGCGGGACCACGCGCGACCAGCAGGTGCCGCTGGGCCGGCTCGCCTCCACCGGCGTGATGCCCGGCATGAGCGGCGCGCCAGTGCGGCGGCTCGCCGACGACGTGGTGGTCGGGGTGGTCTCGGCCCGCTACAACTCGGCGGACGGGTGGGGGCGCGACTCGGTGTGGGTCGCCCGCACCGAGCACCTGGAGCACCTGCTCCACGGCATCACAGAGGTCGAGATCGCCGACCAGCTGCCGCTTCAGGGCGCGGTCGACCTGGTGCTGTCGGTGTCAGAGTCGACGGTACGGATGCGCGGCGGCGGGCATGACGTGTCAGCCGCCCACCGCGGGGTCGGCTCGGGCCTGGTCAACGCGCTGCACGACGTCCGCCGCTGGCGGGCCCCCGCTGGCACGACCCGCGCCGACGGTGTCGAGCTTGCGGGGCAGACGGGTACGTCGGTGCGGCGCGCCGGTGAGCTGCTGGCTGAGTCGTTCTTGCCCGAGCCGGTGGCGGCCGCACTCGGGGAGGTGCTGCGCCGCGCGGAACGGGCCTTCGTCCCGGTACGCATTGGCGTGGATGCGTCGGGATCCTTCTCCGGCTTGCCGTGGGAGGCGCTACCCGAGCCGGTGAGCTCGCAGCCGCTGGCCCTGCACCCGCTGGTGACCGTGTACCGGGTCGCGGCGGCCGGGGCGCCACCGGTGACGGGCGGGCCGCTGCGGATCGTGGTGGCGATCTCCTCGCCGGTCCACGGCGGCGGTGTAGTGCTCGGCTACGAGCGGGAGCTGCGCAAGGTGCTGGCCGCGGTGCGTGGCGCCCGGCAGGGACAGGCGCAGGTGCAGATCGTGCCGTTCGCCACCACCGCCGCGATCCGCGCCGCGCTGGACGGCGGCGGTGTGCACGTGCTGCACATCTCCGCCCACGGCGGCCCTGGCGTGCTGGTGCTGGAGGACGACAACGGGCATGCCCGCGAGATCACCGCAGATGAGCTTGTCGACGAGGCAGTCCCGGCCGGGGCGATGCCACCGGTGGTGGCACTGGCCGCCTGCTACACCGACACACCGGATGCCGGCGGGATGTCGTTCGCGGGGCGGTTGCTGGCCCGTGGCGCCGCAGCGGTGATCGGCACCGAGACGTCCGTAACGGATCGGTACGCCACCTCGCTGTTCGCCCGGGTCTACACCGAGCTCGCCGAGACCAGCGACCCCGATGTGGTCCGGGCCGTGGCAGAGGCACGCCGGACCGTGCAGCGTGAGCTGGCCGGCTCCACTGACCGGCTGGACCAGGCCATCTCCGGGCTGGACGAGTGGAGCGTGGTCAGCATCGTGGCCGCCTGCCCGGCGTTACCGGTCTATGACCCGGCTCGTCCGATGCAGTCTGTTTCCGCCGCCCAGGCGAGCGTGGCCGGGCTGCTGACCCGGCCGGTTGGGGAGTTCGTCGGCCGCCGCCTGGAGCAGCGAGCCCTGCCCGCCCTGGTGGCTTCGGACTCGGCCCGGCCCGGCGTGCTGCTGCACGGCATCGGCGGGGTCGGCAAGACCACGCTCGCCGCTGAGCTGGTCCATCACGCCACCCGGCACGAGCCGGGCCGGCTGGTCGCCGTGGTGACCGGGTCTACGTCGGTGGACGGGCTCCTATCGGCCGTGGCAGCTGTGCTGCGCCAGCACCTGATCCTGACCGGACAGGTCTCAGGCCTGGCGTGGGCCGCGGTGCAGGCGGCCGACCGCGTCGATGTTGCCTGGGCCGATCGTTACGCGCTGCTGCACCAGCACGCGCTGAGCCGCTACGGCGTGTTGGTGGTGCTCGACAACTTCGAGGACAGCCTCTCCCGAGCTGAGGACGGCGCCGCAGGCTGGCGGGTGACGGACGAGGCGCTGGCCGGGCTGCTCGCCGCGTGGGTGGACGCGCCCGGCCGCAGCAGGTTGCTGGTCACCAGCCGCCACCCGTTCTCGCTCCCCGCTGTTGCTGGGACCCGCCTCTACCAGCAGCACCTGGGGCCGATGACACTGGCCGAGACACAGAAGCTGATCTGGGCCCTGCCGCACCTGGACCAGCTCGACGGCCACCAGATCGAGCGGGTGTGGCGGATGGTGGGTGGGCACCCTCGCACGTTGGAGTACCTGGACGCGCTGCTCGCGGGTGGTGTGGGCCGGTTCCCGGACATCACCGAACGCCTCGCCAAGGCGGTCACCAACAAGCTTGGCGAAGAGGCGGCGCAGCAGTGGTTGCACACCGACCGGGACCTCGACGCTGCCTTGGCCGAGGTGGTCACGCTCGCCGCAGACGACGTCCTCCTCGGCGAGCACCTGACGCGCCTCTCCACTGTGGACGGCGCGGTACGGCTGCTGGTCGGTGCCAGCGTCTACCGTGAGCCGGTCGACGAGGCGGCCCTGCTCTACCAGGTCGGCACTCCCGACGAAGCCGCCTCTAACGCTGGCCAACGACGAGACGCTGCCGAACGGGCCATGCGGATCCTTCAACGCCACGGGCTCACCTGGGACCAGCTCACCGGGGCGCTGGACGGAGCCACCGGCCCACTACCCAAGGCTGACCGTGACCAGCTCGCCGCCCACCTCCGACGTCGCGCTGTGCTGCCGACCCCGCCTAGATCCACCTCCGTCGACCTGGATGCGCTGCTCCAAGTGCTGGCCGAGTCGAGCCTGTTGAGCCTTGACGGCGAGGCAGAAACGGTATTTGTGCACCGGTGGACCGCGGCCGAACTCGAACGGCACCTTCGGGACACCGGCCGGACCGACCAGATGCACGCCGCTCACCGCAATGCCGCCGCCTACTGGCAGTGGCGAGTCCAGGTGTGGCTACAGGACCGGTCAGCGGATGTGCACGACCTGCTGGAGGCCCGCTACCACCTGCTTCAGGTCGGCGACATCGAAGAGGCCAGCGCGCTAACCGAAGGCGTGTGCTCACAACTGCATCAATGGGGAGCATGGGACCACGAGACCGCCCTTATCCATGACACCCTCACTCACCTACCGCCCGACTCGCCCCGGCAGCCAGCCTGGATCCATCAGCTCGGCATCCTCGCCCAAGCCCGGGGCGACTACCCCGAAGCCGAACGCCGCTACCAACAATCCCTCACCATCAACGAGCAGCTCGGCAACCAAGCCGGCATCGCCACCAGCTACCACCAGCTCGGCACCCTCGCCCAAGACCGGGGCGACTACCCCGAAGCCGAACGCCGCTACCAACAATCCCTCACCATCAACGAGCAGCTCGGCAACCAAGCCGGCATGGCCAACAGCTACCACCAGCTCGGCACCCTCGCCCAACTCCGGGGCGACTACCCCGAAGCCGAACGCCGCTACCAAC
>DASSUC010000410.1:0-6422 GCA_035707405.1 Micromonosporaceae bacterium
GGCCTGCAGCAGCGCCTCCCACAGGTCCGGCGGCACCAGGTCGCGCTCGATGTAGTAGCTGTCATCCCGTTCGGGGTGCAGCACGCCGAGCCGGTCGCGGATGGTGATGCCGGGCGCCACGACCAGGAACCGCTTGGCGAAGCGGCTGTCCCGCGGCGTCATCACCTTGTTGATCGCCTGCCAGGCGACCAGCATCGCCATCACCACGGTCTTGCCCGAGCCGGTCGCCATCTTCAGGCCCACCCGCGGCAGGCCGTCGTTGTGCAGCCTGTTCTCCGGGTCCAGCCGGCGCCGGTAGTCCGGCGTGCCGTGCCGCCCGGCCACCTCGGCGAGGAAGATCGCGGTCTCGGCCGCCTCCCGCTGGCAGAAGAACACCGGGTCGTCCCGGGCCGGCGGTCCGGCACTCCAGTGGGTCAACAACTTCCGGGTGTACGGCGTGACGCCGTTCCAGTTGTTGGCCCGCCAGCGTTCGACCACGGCTCTGATGTCGTTGATGAGGGTGTTCGGCTCCCGGCGCTCGCCGGTGAGGTCGAGGTCCAGCATCTGCTGGGCGGGCCGGCGGCCCTTACGGGTGACGGGCACCGGGATGTAGGACTCGCTGGGCCGCCGCCCGGGAAGCCGCTTGCCCGTGGGCCCGTGCGGGCCGATCTCGAAGTGGCACCGCGGCGGCTCGTACGGCGAGTTGATGATCGGGTTGCTGATGTCGTCCCCGCCGGTCCCGCCGCCCGGTCCCGTCATCGCGCCCGTCCCCCCTGCGCGGCTCGGCGCTCCCGCCCGCACAACGCCACCGTGCCACCAAAACCGTCGCCGTCGCCCTCTGCGGGAGGCCCCGGCGCGTCCGTAGTCTATGGACAGCCAACCGGGCGACCCACCTCAGCCAGTCCCACCAGCCCGACGGCAACCCCCGCCTGAGACACAACGCAAATGTAACCAGCGAGACCTGAAATGTAACCGCGTCGGAGTTACATTTGCCTGGTAGACGGGCAACCGGTAATCGTGGCCCACGTCCACGAATGCGACCCGTCCGCTAAACCGTGCCGGGTCACCGCCACGGGAACGGCGTACCTCCGCGGCTACGACGGTGACTTTCCGCTGTCCGACCTGGAGACACAGGGGTTCCTCGCCGCCCGGCGACCGCCGCTGTTCGACCGCCGGCCGGTTGACGGTGCCAGCCTCGACGATCTCGACCCGGAGCTGGTCACCTCATACCTGGCGACCGTACGCGAGCGGGACGCCACCGGACTCGGCCGCTTCGACGACGACTCGGAGCTGCTGCGCCGGGCTGGCGTCACCGCAGCAGCCGGCGGACAGCCCACCGTTGCCGGCCTGCTCGCCCTCGGCGTCCACCCGCAGCAGTTCTTCCCCCGTTACGTCATCCAGGCAGCCGCTGAGCCCCTGCCGCAGGACCCACCCGCGGTACGCGCCCGCAACCAGACCACCATCAGCGGACCCATCCCCCGCATGCTCGACGCCGCGCTGGAGTGGGCCCGCCGCACCTTCGACACGACCATCGTCGCCAACCCCGACGGCAGCGTCGCAGACCAAACCGCGTACCCCCTGGTCGCGTTCCGCGAGATCATCGCCAACGCCCTCATCCACCGCGACCTCGACCACTGGTCGCAGGCCTTCGCCATCGAGGTACGGCTACGCCGTGACCGCCTCGTCGTCACCAACCCCGGCGGCCTGTACGGCATCACCGTCGACCGCCTCGGCCACGATGCCGTCACCTCCGCCCGCAACGGGCTGCTCGTGGCCATCTGCCAACACGTCCGATCCCCCGGCACCGGTAGCCGGGTCATCGAGGCCCTCGCCAGCGGCATCCCCACCATCGCCCACGAACTGTCGACCCACGCCTTGCCACCGGCGCAGTACATCGACACCAACATCAGGTTCACCGTGCTGCTGCGCACCCCCGCCGGCGCGGCCGCCCCAGCCCCGACCCTCAACACCACCGAGCTACGCGTCTATGACGCGCTCGCACATGGCCCGTTGACCGCTGCCGAGCTCGAAACAGCCCTCGGCCTGACCAGGCCCAACATCCGCAAGGCCCTCCGCAGCCTGCGCAGCCGCGGCCTGGTACGCCAGGACGGCGGCAAGGGCCGCACAACCACCTACCGGCACACCTGGCCCTGAGGACAGGCGGGACCCGGTGGTGCGCCGGCTCAGCTGAGGCCGTTCACCCCGATCAGCATGCCGATGCCGTACGTGGCCAGGGCGGCCAGCGCGCCCAGCACGAGCTGGCGCAGGCCACTGCCCCACCACGTGCGGCTGGTGAACCGGGAGACGACCGCCCCGGCCACGAAGAGCCCGACCCCACCGAAGCCGAGGGCGAGCCACAGGCTCGTCGCCCCGAACAGGTACGGCAGCAGCGGTATCGCCGCACCGACGGAGAAGCACAGGAACGAGGAGACCGCGGCGAGCCACGGGCTGGGCGTGGCGCTCGGGTCGACGCCCAGCTCCTCCTGGGCGTGCACCCGCAGCGCCTCCTCGGGGTTGTGGCGCAGCGACTCGGCCACCTGGCGGGCGAGGCGTGGCGGCATCCCCCGCCCGATCCACTTCTCCGCCAGCTCGTCGGCCTCGGCGTCCGGGTTGCGCTCCAGCTCCCGGCGCTCCTTGGCCACCTCGTGCGCGACCTGCTCGTTCTGCGTACGCACGCTGGTGAACTCGCCCAGCCCCATGGAGATGGCGCCGGCGACCAGCCCGGCCACCCCGGTCAGCAGGATGTTGTCCGGCGCGGCCCCGCCGCCGCCCACGCCGGCGATCAGCGCGATGTTCGTCACCAGCCCGTCCATGGCCCCGAACGTCGCCGCGCGCAGCCAGCCGCCGGAGACGTCGGCGTGGTGCTTCTCGTCGGCGGCGGCCGCGGCGGTGGGTGGTGCGGGGTCGGTCATGGCAGCGTCAGGATCTCGTAGCCGTCGTCGGTGACCGCGACGGTGTGCTCGAACTGGGCGGTCCACCGGCGGTCCTTGGTGACCACCGTCCACTTGTCGGACCAGACGTCGTAGTCGTACGTGCCGAGGGTGATCATCGGCTCGATCGTAAACGTCATGCCCGGCTCCATCACGGTGGTCAGCCGGGGGTTGTCGTAGTGCGGCACGTAGAGCCCGCTGTGGAACGCCGCACCGATGCCGTGGCCGGTGAAGTCGCGCACGACCCCGTAGCCGAAGCGCTTGGCGTACGCCTCGATGACCCGGCCGATGGCGTTGAGCGGCCGGCCCGGCGCCACGGCCTTGATGCCGCGCATCATCGCCTCGTGGGTCCGCTCCACCAGCAGCCGCGCCTCCTCCCGCACCGCCCCGGCGCAGAAGGTCGCGTTGGTGTCGCCGTGCACCCCGCCGATGTACGCCGTGACGTCCACGTTGACGATGTCGCCGTCGGCCACCACGGTCGAGTCCGGGATGCCGTGGCAGATCACCTCGTTGAGGCTGGTGCAGCAGGACTTGGGGAAGCCCTTGTAGCCCAGCGTGGACGGGTAGGCGTTGTGGTCGCAGAGGAACTCGTGCACCACCCGGTCGATCTCGTCGGTGGTGACCCCCGGCTTGCAGTGCTCACCCGCGAGGACTACCGCCTGTGCCGCGATCTTGCCGGCCAGCCGCATCCGCTCGATGGTCTCCCGGTCCTGCACGTGGGAGCCCCGCCACGGCCGGGGGCCGCGCTTGCCGACATACTCCGGGCGGGCGATGTGCGGCGGGACCTGCCGCCAGGGCGACAGGGTGCCCGGACGCAGGGGGGCACGGACGCTCATCCGACCAGGGTATCCGGCCCTACTGGATCAAGACAGCGCCGGCAGGCCGTCGATGCTTACCGCGTTGCGGCTGGCCCGGTACTCGACCAGCTGCTCGTCGGTCTTGTGCCCGCTCCACTGCGCCAGCAGCGTCCGGTCGCCGGTGTAGGACATCAGCGGCACGCCGTACCCGCACGAGTCGGACACCCGTTCGACGTCGACCGCGATGACGCTGCGCAACCCGTGGTCGTCCGCCGCGCTCGCGGGGAAGGCCGCCCGCAACGCGGCGAAGCCCGGGTCCTCCGGACGCACCGCGGTGCCCCGCCCGTGCAGCCGTACGACCGCCGGCGGGCCCTCGAAGGCGCAGAACATCAGCACGATCCGCCCGTTGTCCCGCAGGTGCGCGATGGTCTCCGCACCGCTGCCGGTGTAGTCGAGGTACGCCACCCGGCGCGGGCCGAGGACCGCGAACGACCCGGCCACCCCCTTCGGCGAGAGGTTGACGTGGCCGCCGGAGCCGCTCGGCGCGGTCGCCACGAAGAAGACCGGCTGCGCCAGGATGAGCGCGCGCAGCCGGCCGTCGACTGCTTCGTACACCTTGCCCATGCGTCGATGGTGCCACCGCCCGGCGCCGCGGGAGCCGGTGGCGCGGGAGCCGCTGCGGCGCTAGCGGGCCGCCGACAGCCGTGCCCGGTGGTCCGCGGCCGCCTCGACGTGCGCCTCGAACAACCGGAAGTCGCCGTTGTCCTCCGGGTGCCACTGCACACCGAGGACAAACCCGCGGGTCGGGTCCTCGACCACCTCGATGAGCGAGTCCTCCGGGCACCAGCCTGTGGGCACGAGCCGGCCCGGGTCTGCGATGCCCTGGTGGTGGTACGAGTTGACCGGCACCTGCTCCCCGAGGATCTTGTGCGCCGCGGAGCCCGGCTCCATCCGGACCGGGTGCATGCCGAACTTGGCGCCGGACACCGGCCGGTGGTTGTTGTGCCCGAGCACGTCAGGTAGGTGCTGGTAGAGCCGCCCGCCGTAGGCGACGACCATCAGCTGCATGCCCCGGCAGATGCCGAAGACGGGCAGGTCGGCCGCTATCGCCGCGCGCATGAGCAGCAGCTCCGCGGTGTCCCGCTCGGGCTTGACGGACGTGGTGGGGTGCGGGTGCTCGCCGTAGAGCGCGGGGTCGACGTCAGACCCACCGGTGAACACGATGCCGTCGATGCGTTCCAGGATGTCGGTGTCCGGGTCGTCCGGGGTGATGAGCACGGCACGGCCGCCGCTCACGTGCACGGCGTGCACGTAGGACAGCGGGAGCACCGCTGAGAATGTGTCCTGGAGACCGAACCGCGCCTCCTCTGCATAGGTGGTGATGCCGATGACCGGCCTTGCCACGAGATTCTCCTCACGATCGCTTTACGAGCTTTCACCCCTAACCTACCCATGATCCGCAAGGTCGACCCTCCCCCGCGCCAGCTATCCGACACCCACCCGGCGGCGGGCGAGGCGGGTCACAACGGCGTGACGTAGGCGCCGGTGATGCCGCCGTCGACGACGAACGTGCTCGCGGTGATGAACGACGAGTCGTCGCTGGCGAGGAACGCCACCGCCGCGGCGATCTCCTCCGGCTCGGCGAAGCGGCCCATCGGCACGTGTACGAGCCGGCGCGCGGCCCGCTCCGGGTCGGCCGCGAACAGCTCCTTGAGCAGCGGCGTGTTGACCGGTCCGGGGCACAGCGCGTTGACCCGTACCCCGTCGCGGGCGAACTGGACGCCCAGCTCGCGGGTCATCGCGAGCACCCCGCCCTTGCTCGCGGTGTAGGAGATCTGCGAGGTCGCCGCGCCCATCAGGGCGACGAAGCTGGCCGTGTTGACGACCGAGCCCCGGCCCTGCCGGCGCATGTGACCGATCGCATACTTGCTGCACAGATAGACCGAGGTGAGGTTGACCCGCTGCACCCGCTCCCAGGCGGCCAGGTCGGTCTCGAGGATGGAGTCGTCCTCGGGTGGGGAGATGCCGGCGTTGTTGAACGCGACGTCCACCCGGCCATGCCGCGACACGGCCTGCTCGAAGAGGGCGCGCACCGCCGCCTCGTCGGTGACGTCACAGGTCACCGCCTCGCCGCCCACCTCCGCCGCGGCTGCGGCCGCGGTCTGCGGGTCGATGTCGACCGCGACCACCCGGGCGCCCTCCGCGGCGAACCGCCGGGCAGTGGCCAGCCCGATCCCGCTGCCCGCGCCGGTGACGACAGCCACCCGGTCCCGCAGTCGGTCCACCCGTTCCTCCTCACTCCGGACAGTCACACTCTCTCCGGACGGTCACAGCCGCTCGAACCCGCGGAACAGCTCCCAGTCGGTGACCGCAGCATCGTAGGCGGCCAGCTCTACCCGGGCGTTGTTGGCGTAGTGCGCCACCACCTCGGCCCCGAACGCGTCGTGCGCCAGCTGGCTGGCCTCCCACAGGGCGAGCGCGTCGCGCAGCGTCGAGGGCACCCGGGGCGCGTCCGCGTCGTCGTACGCGTTGCCGGTGACCTCCGGCTCGAGCTCCAGCTCCTGCTCCAGCCCGCGCAGCGCGCCGGCGACCAGGGCCGCCACCGCGAGGTACGGGTTCACGTCGGCGCCGGGCACCCGGTGCTCCACCCGGGTCGACCCGCCGCCGTGGCCGACCACGCGCAGCGCGCAGGTGCGGTTGTCCCGGCCCCACCGCA